>USJX01000030.1 GCA_900555035.1 uncultured Prevotella sp. | reverse complement strand
ACTACCTTTCTACCAATAGATGAATTGATTAACCACATAAATGATTGAATTTAAATTATTTAACTGTTTGAAACTATTTAATATTTCCTTCATCAAGTACTCGCAATACCTATTTTTAAGCATTCTGCAATCCTCATTTTTAGGTATATTTCCGCAAGTCAGCTGCAAAATTACTATATTTTAATGATTTATCAAAGTATTTTTGCTAAAATTTCAATTTAATTTCTTACTTTTGCCGAAAATTAGAAAAAATATAGATTAGATAGAGATTATGAACTTCAATTATGACGTAATCGTTATCGGTGGAGGACACGCCGGATGCGAGGCTGCTGCAGCCGCTGCAAACATGGGCGCCAACACCTGTCTGATAACGATGGACATGAACAAGATTGGTCAGATGAGTTGCAATCCTGCCATCGGAGGTATTGCAAAAGGACAGATCGTACGAGAGATTGACGCGCTGGGCGGACAGATGGGTATCGTGACCGACAAGACCGCCATCCAGTTTAGAATGCTCAACATCGGAAAGGGTCCTGCCGTATGGAGTCCACGTGCTCAATGCGACCGCGGCAAGTTTATATGGGAATGGAGAACCATCCTCGACCACACCGACCATCTCGACATCTGGCAAGACCAGGCCGACGAACTGCTCGTTGCCAACGGCGAGGCCATCGGCGTGCGCACCATCTGGGGAGCCGAGTTCTACGCCAAGAGCATCATCATCACTGCCGGCACTTTCCTGAACGGACTGATGCACGTGGGAAGAAAGATGGTAAAAGGCGGAAGATGCGCAGAACCTGCCGTGCACCACTTCACCGAGAGCATCACCCGATGGGGAATCACGTCGGCAAGAATGAAAACCGGAACGCCGGTGCGCATCGACAAGCGGAGCGTTCACTTTGAAGACATGGAGGAGCAGCCGGGCGACATCGACTTCCATCAGTTCTCATACATGGGCAACCATCGTGTGCTGAAGCAACTTCCTTGCTGGACTTGCTACACTAATAATAAAGTACACGAGATACTGAAAAGCGGGCTCGACGATTCACCTTTATATAATGGCCAGATCCAGAGCACCGGTCCCCGCTACTGCCCGAGCATAGAAACCAAGCTCGTCACCTTCCCCGACAAGCAGCAGCATCCGCTCTTCCTGGAGCCGGAAGGTGAAGATACGAACGAGATGTACCTGAACGGATTTTCTTCGAGCATGCCGATGGACATCCAGCTGAAGGCGCTGCACGAAATCCCAGCATTGAGAGATGCGAAGATTTACCGACCAGGTTACGCCATCGAGTACGATTACTTCGACCCTACCCAACTGAAGCATACGCTGGAGTCGAAAATCATCAAGGGTCTCTTCTTTGCCGGACAGGTGAACGGAACCACAGGTTACGAGGAGGCAGGCGGTCAGGGCACCGTTGCCGGAATCAACGCCGCCCTCCACTGCACGGGCGACAAGACTTTCGAGATGAAGCGAGACGAGAGCTACATCGGCGTGCTCATCGATGACCTCACCACAAAGGGCGTGGATGAACCTTACCGAATGTTCACTTCAAGAGCCGAGTATCGCATCCTGCTGAGACAAGACGATGCTGATGCCCGACTCACCGAGAAGGCATACGAGCTGGGCATTGCCAAGCGCGACCGTTACGACTGGTGGTTGGAGAAGAAGGAAGCCATCGAAAGAATCATCGACTTCTGCGCCAACTATCCTATCAAGAAGGAAGAGATCAATCCGAAGCTCGAAGCACTCGGCACCACTCCGCTGCGTGCCGGCTGCAAGCTCATCGACCTGGTGGCCCGTCCACATCTGAACCTTCAGAACCTCTCGGAAATCATCCCCGACCTGAAGGCTGCGATGGAAGCGCCAGTCAACCGCAAGGAAGAGATTGCAGAGGCTGCGGAGATCAAGATGAAGTACAAGGGTTACATCGACCGTGAGCGACTCATCGCCGACAAGATGCACCGCCTGGAGAACATCAAGATTAAGGGTAGATTCAAGTACTCGGAGATTCAAGAAATCTCTACCGAGGGGCGCCAGAAGCTCGAACGCATCGACCCTGAAACGCTGGCTCAGGCAAGCCGCATTCCGGGCGTTTCGCCAAGCGATATCAACGTATTGCTCATCCTCATGGGAAGATAAGCCGGAGGCTCCGGCTGTTTCTCCATAAAAGACTGCGGAACAAGGAATGTTCCGCAATGTTCCACGTGAAACCCACAAAATATAAAACATTTGATATTAAAGAACTTAGATTCTTTTGCATCAAGTAAATTGTGGCTAAAGTAAAACTTCAGTGTTTTCGTGGAACAAAAGCGGGAAAAGAAGAAATATAGTATTAATTTTATAGTAAATAAGTAATGAACAATCAGCTATTATTAGACAATCTGCGTTGCATTCCAGATTGGCCTATCAAGGGTGTAAACTTCCGTGACGTGAGTACCCTTTTCAAGAATCCTGCATCTCTCAAGGAGATCTGCGACGAGATGTATGAGATCTACAAAGACAAGGGAATTACCAAGATTGTGGGCATCGAATCTCGCGGTTTCGTGATGTCTTCAGCCCTCGCCATCCGCCTCGGAGCAGGTGTCGTTTTGTGCCGCAAACCAGGTAAGCTTCCATGCAAAACCGTGCAGGCTAGCTACGCCAAAGAGTATGGTATCGACACCATCGAAATCCATGAGGATGCCATCAACGAGGACGACGTAATCCTCCTTCACGACGACCTTCTCGCCACCGGCGGAACCATGAAAGCGGCATGCGATCTGGTGAAGAAATTCCACCCGAAGAAGGTGTATGCCAACTTCATTATCGAGCTCGTAAACGAGAATTTCGAAGGCAGAAAAATCTTCGATGACGACGTAGAAGTATCAACTTTATTGCAGTTGTAATCCCATTTAGCGTTGCGGTTTCACGTGAAACCGCAACGCTATTTTACCCTATTTTTAACCCATAACAAGATGACGAAACAAGAAAATGAGGAGCGATTGGCAAGGCTGAAAAACATAGTTTTGAGTATGCCGGAGAAGCCAGGAAGCTATCAATACTACGACGAAAACCATACGATTATATACGTGGGAAAGGCGAAAAATCTGAAGAGAAGAGTGTCTTCTTACTTCCATAAAGAGGTGGATAGATACAAGACAAAGGTGCTTGTTTCTAAGATTTTCGACATCTCTTATACCGTTGTAAACACCGAGGAAGATGCCCTTTTGCTGGAAAACAGCCTCATTAAAAAGTATAATCCAAGGTATAATGTCTTGCTGAAAGACGGCAAAACCTACCCTTCTATATGCGTTACGAACGAGTATTTTCCCCGCATTTTCAAGACCCGAAACATCAATAAAAAGGTGGGAACTTTCTTCGGTCCTTACCCTCATGTGGGCAGCATGTATGCCGTTCTGGAGGTCATCAAGAAGCTGTATAAGCCCCGAACCTGCAGGTTTCCTATCACCAAAGAAGGCGTGGCGGAAGGCAAATACAAGCCCTGTCTGGAGTACCATATTCACAACTGCGGAGCCCCTTGCATCAACAAGCAGAGCTACGAAGAGTACCAGGAAAACATGCGCCAGGCACGTGAAATTCTGAAGGGAAATACCCGCGAAGTGGGCAAATATCTCTATGATTTGATGATGAAAAATGCCGAACTTCTGCGCTTCGAAATAGCCGAAGAATACAAAAAGAAGTACCAGTTGCTGGACGAATTTGAGGCAAAAAGCGAGGTGGTAAGCCATACCATTACCGACGTAGATGTCTTCACCATCGTGAATGATGACGCCATGAAGAATGCCTTCATCAACTATATTCACGTGAAAAACGGCACCATCAACCAGAGCTTCACCTACGAGTATAAGCGCAAGCTGGAGGAGAGTGACGAGGAACTTCTGATTACCGCCATACCGGAAATCAGAGAGCGTTTCCACTCTACTTCGAAAGAGATTATCGTGCCTTTCGAGATGGAATGGAAACTGAAAGATGCCATCTTCTTCGTGCCTCAGAGGGGCGACAAAAAGCACCTTCTGGAGCTCTCGGAAATGAACTGCAAGCAGTATAAATTCGACCGTCTGAAGCAGGCAGAAAAGCTCAATCCGGAGCAGAAACAAACCCGATTGATGAAGGAATTGCAGACGAAACTGAAGCTTCCAAAGATGCCTTACCAGATAGAATGCTTTGATAATTCCAACATATCGGGTACCGATGCCGTGGCTGGCTGCATCGTATATAAAGGTATGAAACCATCAAGAAAGGACTATAGGAAATACAACATCAAGACGGTGGAAGGACCAGATGATTATGCTTCGATGCAGGAGGTGGTAAGACGCCGCTACAGTCGCATGATAGAGGAAGAAGCTCCCCTGCCAGACCTTATCATCACCGATGGTGGAAAGGGACAGATGGAGGTGGTAAGAGAGGTGATAGAAGACGAACTGCACCTGGAAATCCCTATCGCAGGTCTTGCCAAGGACGATCGCCATCGCACCAACGAACTCCTCTACGGCTTCCCGCCGCAAACCATCGCTCTACCACCGGAAAGCGAGCTTTTTAAGGTATTGACGCAGATACAGGACGAGGTACATAGATACGCCATCACCTTCCATCGCGACAAGCGAAGCAAGCACGCCCTGCATTCGGAACTAGACGATATCAAGGGCATCGGTCCTAAGGCAAAAGAGGCGCTCCTGAGCAAGTTTAAGAGCGTGAAAAAGATAAAAGAAGCATCGCTGGAACAGCTTACCGAGGTATTAGGCCCTCATAAAGCCGAAATTCTTGTGAAATATTTCACAGAAAAGAGCGAGAATATGAAATAAAAGTCGTATATTTGCAGTTGAAACTATACAATAATAAAATAACAATAACAAGGAGTGGAGTGAACAGAACCCAGAATTCCACAAAATGCAATTCATAAAGTTCAATGTTCAACATTCAAAGTTCAAAGTAGTAATATGAGAATAGTAATACAGCGTGTAGGCCATGCCTCTGTAACCATTGAAGGAGAAGTGAAATCTGCCATCAAGCAGGGCTATCTGATCCTTCTCGGCGTTGAGGAAAGCGACACTTCAGAAGATGTAGATTGGTTGGTTAGAAAGGTCATAGGCCTTCGTGTTTTCGATGACGAGAATCATGTGATGAACCGCTCTATCATGGATGTAAACGGCGAGATTCTGGTGATTAGCCAGTTCACCCTATTCGCCAGCTACAAGAAGGGAAACCGCCCTAGCTGGCTAAGAGCTGCCAAGCACGAAATCAGCGTTCCGCTCTATGAAGAGTTCTGCAAGAAGCTGTCCGATGCACTCGGAAAGCCAGTAGGAACAGGCGAATTTGGTGCCGACATGAAGGTAGAATTACTGAATGATGGTCCTGTTACCATCATGATGGACACCCATAATAAGGAGTAAAAAAACAAACATTCGAGAATAGATGGAAAAGATTTTAAAATATAAAAGTTGGTTCCTAGCTATAGGAATAATCATAACGTTTACCTTTTCTCAAAGGTTCTTAAACAATCCATGGGCAGAATATGTTGGTGAAACCCTCGTTACCATTGGCTTGAATATGGAGTTCATCAGCGACAAAAGGGAGGATGGAAAAATCGGTATCTACAACACTATTGCCGCTATATTCATGACTGGAGTATGGCTATGTTTGACTTATTTCATAATTAAAGATCATCTGTTATGACTATAAAAGAAGCACAGGAAGCAGTAGATAAGTGGATTAAGGAATATGGCGTTCGCTATTTCAGCGAACTTACCAATATGGCTTGTCTTACGGAAGAAGTAGGAGAACTGGCTCGTGTCATCGCCCGAACATACGGCGACCAGAGCTTCAAGAAGGGCGAAAAGCCTAACCTCGGCGAGGAAATGGCTGACGTTCTCTGGGTTCTCATCTGTCTGGCTAACCAAACGGGTATCGATCTTACCGAAGAGCTCCAGAAAAGCATCGACAAAAAGACCCAAAGGGATTCGGAAAGACATAAGAATAACCCGAAATTGAAGGAATAAACAACCCGAAATTAAAGGGAATAAAACTCCCGAAATTGAGGAAGTAAAACACCCGAAATTGAGGGAATCATATAAATAACTAAACTTTAATAATAAAAAAAGTAACATTAAGTATGAGCAGTATTAAAGAACAGGTTCTTGCACAGCAGGGACAGTATAGCGAGTCGGACGACAAGTATTTGTCTGTATTGAAACAGTATAATTGCGACCTCAACGACGAGGAAATCGCAGCAGAAGTGAAGAAGATTCTCGATGAGAAGGTAGCAGAGAATGAGACTATGGAGGTGAAGAAGTTCCTCTTCGGTAGCATCGAACTTACATCTCTTCATACAGAGGATACAGAGGAAAGCATCCTGAAGATGATTGAAAAGGTAAACCAGTTTGCCCACGATTATCCTGAGCTTCCTCATGTAGCAACCGTATGCACCTACCCTAACTTCGCTGGTCTTATCAGTCAGAGTCTGGAGGTTGATGGCGTAGAAATCGCCGTTGTAAGCGGTAATTTCCCATCTTCTCAAACATTCATCGAGGTAAAGATTGCCGAGACAGCCATGGCTATCAAGGATGGTGCTACAGAGGTAGATATCGTAATGCCTGTAGGCAAGTTCTTCAGCGAGGATTACGAGGGTCTCTGCGACGATATCCAGGAGTTGAAGGCAACCTGCGGCGAGCATAAGATGAAGTGTATCCTGGAAACAGGCGACTTGAAGAACTGCAGCAACATCATGAAGGCTTCTGTTCTTGCCATGTATGCAGGTTCTGATTACATCAAGACTTCTACAGGTAAGGAGAAGGTTTCAGCTACTCCAGAGGCAGCTTACGTAATGTGCCAGGCCATCAAGGCTTACTACGAGAAGACTGGTATTCAGATTGGTTTCAAGCCTGCCGGCGGCATCAATACCGTTCACGACGCAGTGGTTTACTACACCATCGTGAAGGAAGTTTTGGGCGAAAAGTGGCTGACCAACCAGTGGTTGCGCCTCGGCACATCCCGCCTTACCAACCTCCTCTTGAGCGAAATCCTGGGTAAGGAAATCAAGTATTTCTAAAAGAAATAAGTTATAATCAATAGGATACAGAAGCAAAAAGGGTTGATTCTCTCGGAGAATCAACCCTTTTATATTCATTATGCTTTTCGTTTCGTAATATTACGCTTTTCGTTCTATTACGAAGTCCAAATACGCCTTCAAGGCATTATATACATCCTTATCCTCCACGTATGTATCGAGGAAATTCATCGCCTCGGCATGGAAATCCCACATACGCTTATCAGCATATTCTATGCCGCCATTCTCCTTGGTAAAAGCCACCAACTGAGCGATTTCCTCTGGAGAAATCTCACGGGATTTCACCTTTCTCGCCAGCTTCATCATCTCCTCATCGCCCGTTGATTTGAGCGCATAGATAACAGGAAGGGTCAATTTTCCCTCGGTCATATCGTTGCCCGTTGGCTTACCAATCTCCTTGGAATCATAATAATCGAAGATGTCATCACGAATCTGGAAAATGATGCCAAGATTCTGGCCAAATCGCTTGGCAGCAGTAACCTCTAAGGCAGATGCATTGGCCGATAACGCACCAATACCTGCACAAGCCTCGAAGAGAGCGGCAGTTTTCTGATTAATTACTTCATAATAAATCTCTTCTGATATTTCTTCATTGCTGATGCTATTCAACTGGAGAATCTCACCATTCGACAAGGTACGACCCAGTTCTGCCAAATAGCGAACAATCTCTTCTGAATGAGAATAAGATACATGAAGAAGAGAGGTTGATAAAATATAGTCGCCCACAAGTACAGCCACCTTATTATTATAGGTAGCATTCACACTCGCCTGTCCACGACGCTCGCCACTCTCATCAACCACATCATCATGAACCAGCGAAGCGGTATGAAGAAGCTCCAAACCTACAGCAGAATGTTGAGTAACGCTTGAAACCTTGCCAAAATTTCGCGCCATCAGCAAGATGAGCATAGGGCGCATACGCTTTCCAGCGCGCTGACGAATGTGGTCGAGCACCTGGGAAAGGAGGCCATCACTGTGCATCAAAGACTTGTTGAACAAATCTACGAAATCTGCCAAATCTGCCTCTATCGGTTGTTTGATAAGTGATAAATAGTCCATTATTTTCGTTTAAACCTACTTTATTTCTGAAATTTGATACAAAATTAATCAATTATTCGTGAAATATCGCATTTTTTTAGTAATTTTACACCATAAAAATGAATATTATGGATAAATTGTTCCTTTTAGACGCTTATGCGCTCATTTATAGGTCGTATTACGCCTTTATGAGAGCCCCTCGAATCAATTCGAAGGGTCTCAATACTTCGTGTGTGATGGGGTTCTGCAATACCCTTAATGAAATACTTACCAAGGAGAAGCCTACCCACATTGCGGTGGCTTTCGACCATGGTAAAACCTTCCGCCATGAGGCTTTTCCTGCTTACAAAGCACAGCGAGAAGAGACTCCGGAAGACATCAAACTCTCGGTGCCTATCATCAAAAGCATCCTCGAAGCATACCATATTCCTATCCTCCAGGTAGATGGTTTCGAGGCGGATGATATCATAGGTACCGTTGCCTTGCAAGCTGGAGAAAAGGGTATAGAAACCTATATGCTTACTCCAGACAAGGACTATGCGCAGTTGGTTCGCGACAATGTTTTCATGTTCCGACCTCGCCATGGAGGTGGTTACGAAAAGCTGGGTGTTGAAGAGATTGAAGAAAAATACAGTATCTCTTCCCCACTCCAGGTCATAGATCTTTTAGCTCTCATGGGTGACTCTGCCGATAATTTCCCTGGCTGCCCAGGCGTTGGAGAGAAAACAGCTATCAAACTGATTGGCGAGTTTGGCAGCGTAGAAGGCTTGATTGAAAACTCTGCAAAAGTGAAGGGCAAGCTTCGCGAAAAAGTGGAAGGTGCCGTGGAAGATATCAAGATGTCGAAGTTCCTGGCAACCATCAGAACTGATGTTCCTGTGGATGTGAAGATGGATGACTTGAAGTTGACTGAGCCAGACAACGCCAAACTAGACGAAATCTTCACCGAATTGGAGTTTAAGTCGTTCGCCAACCGAGTTCTTAAAAAACCTCAAAAGGTGCAAACAAACCCTACAGGAGAGCTCGATTTATTTGGCGCACAGCCAAGCGATGTACAGGATGAGAAAAAAAACACGAGTTTTGAGACCATTAAAACGGTATCTCACACATACAAACTCATTGAAACAGAAGAAGATGCAAGAAATCTTTATGACTATTTGATTACAAAGCGGATTCTCAGTTTAGATACAGAGACCACTTCTACCTCTGCCATCGACGCAGAATTGGTGGGTTTGAGCTTTGCTGTTGAGGAGAAAGAGGCATTCTACGTAGCAATTCCAGCAAATCGTGAAGAAGCCTTAAAAATCGTAAATATATTCAAACCACTCTACGAGAACCCGGAAATCCTGAAAGTGGGACAAAACATCAAGTACGATTACGAGGTGTTGATGAACTATGGTGTGGAGATACAGGGAAAGATGTTTGATACGATGCTTGCCCACTACATCATCCAGCCAGAGCTTTATCACAACATGGACTATCTCGCTGAAGTCTTCCTCAACTACCAGACGGTTCACATCGAGGAGCTGATAGGTCCGAAGGGCAAGAACCAGAAGTCGATGCGCGACCTTGCTCCATCTGAAGTTTACGAATATGCAGCCGAGGATGCCGACATCACATTGAGATTGAAGAATGTGCTCGAACCAAAGCTCAAGGAGATAGAATGCGAGGATCTGTTCTGGAATGTAGAGATGCCATTGGTACCAGTGCTTGCCCACATGGAGATGAACGGTGTGTGCATTGATACAGATACATTGAAGGAGACTTCCAATAATCTTACCAATCGTCTTGCAGAAATCGAACATCATATCTATGAGTTGGCAGGCGAATCTTTCAACATCTCTTCTCCTCGACAAGTAGGAGAAATTCTCTTCGGAAAGATGAAGATTGTGGAAAAGCCGAAGAAGACAAAGACCGGACAGTATGTAACCAGCGAAGAGGTATTGCTGCAGTTGCGCAGCAAGAGTCCTATCATCGATGAAATATTGAACTACAGAGGATTGAAGAAACTTTTGAGCACCTATATCGATGCACTTCCCAAGCTCATCAACCCTCGAACCGGACATATTCACGCATCGTTCAACCAAGCCGTCACAGCCACAGGTCGTCTCTCTTCAAGCGATCCGAACCTGCAGAACATCCCAGTTAGAGATGACGATGGCAAGGAGATAAGAAGATGCTTCATCCCAGAACCAGGATGTCTATTCTTTTCTGCAGATTACTCGCAGATAGAGCTGCGCATCATGGCACATTTGAGTGAAGATACCAACATGGTAGAGGCTTTCCGCGAAGGTTCGGATATCCACGCTGCTACGGCTGCCAAAATCTGGCACGAAGACATCAAGGACGTGACCGGTGCCCAGAGAAAGAAGGCAAAGACCGCCAACTTCGGTATCATCTACGGTATCACCACCTTCGGTCTTGCCCAACGCATGAACATCGAGAACAAGGAAGCGAAGCAAATCATAGAAGATTACTTCCGCACCTTCCCTGGCGTTCAGGCCTATATGGAGAAATCAAAAGAGATGGCAAGAGCCAAGGGATACGCCGAAACCCTCTTCCACCGCCGTCGCTATCTGCCGGATATCAACAGCAAGAACGGTACCGTGAGAGGATTCGCAGAACGCAATGCCATCAATGCCCCTATCCAGGGTTCTGAGGCAGACATCATCAAGGTGGCGATGGTACGCATCTTCAACCGCTTCAGGAAAGAAGGCATCAGGAGCAAGATGATCATTCAGGTGCACGATGAACTCAACTTCTCCGTCTATCCGGAAGAGAAAGAACAGGTGGAGAAGATTGTGGTAGAAGAAATGCAGAATGCCTACAAGCTCAGCGTGCCACTGGTGGCAGATGCCGGTTGGGGCAAAAACTGGCTTGAAGCACATTAATTTAATATAAAAGAGCATCAAAATGCTGCAAAAGGTACATTTTTTATCCTTTTGCAGCATTTTTTTACGAAAAAGGACTCTCTTTTCTATATTTTTTTGTATTTTTGTCGCAAAATCTATCAAACAGAGGTTTTTAAGAGGAAAAGAACAAAAATGATTGAACCCATTTAACACATTTTCCCAACCTTTGCACAGAGAGAAATATAATGATTTTACACAGAAAGTAATAATAATAATGATAAAATTCAAGCTCATGAAACATCTATTTTTATCAGTAGGTTTGCTTTGCCTCATGGCAGCACCTATCAGTGTATCGGCTCAATCTCAGAGCACTAAGGACTTGCGTAAGGAACGTAAAGAACTTGTAAAGGCATCAAAGGCCGAGCTTAACGCGAAGGCAACAAAAGCCGCACAGAAAGAGGCAAAGAAATTGAAGAAGGAAGGTTGGCAAACAGCACCAGGTGCCCTCCCATTAGAGAAGCAGCTCGACAAGTCATACCTCATGCAGATGGAATACGATTCATCTATGTATCCTAAGTACTTGATGGGCGAAGCTATGAGCATTGGTGAGAACTATGATGGTGCCAAGATGCAGGCGATGGAATTGGCAAAACAGAATCTTGCAGCACAGGTTCAGACAGAAGTTTCTGCCCTCGTAGATAATTCTGTGGCTACACAGCAGCTCGCTTTGGAAGAAGCAGTCACCGTAACCAAGAGCATCATGGCCAGCAAGAGCCTCATCATGCAGAGCATCGGTAGAACCATCACCGTGGTAGAATGCTTCCGCACCTTGAAGAACAAGAACAAGGAGGTACTTGTACGCATCGCTTACAACGGAGAGATGGCAAAGGCTGCAGCTAAGCAGGCTATCCGCAAGAGCCTCGAAAACGAAAGCGAGGAGTTGCACAAGAAGCTCGACAACGTATTGGGAACCAAGTAAATAAATATACTCGTCCTCTTTGCACAAAACAATTATGAGACATTACATCTTCTTGATGATATGCATCCTCCTGGGTGTGGCTTCATCCGGCTACGCCCAGAAGACCAAAAAGGTGCATGGCGAGTATATCTACCATGCACCAGAAAACGTTTCGCTGGAACAAGCTAAAAAAACGGCATTGAGCCGTGCACAGATTCAAGCACTAGGCGATGTTTTTGGTACCGTGGTGGCACAGCATAACGCCACCATGTTGAGTAATACCAACGGTTCTACACATACCGATTTCACATCGCTGAGCAGCAGCGATGTGAAGGGTGAATGGCTCGAAACCATTGGCGAACCTAAGTACGATATCAGCTATGAGCAAGGCATGCTGGTGGTAAAATGCTCCGTAAACGGCAAGGCACGAGAAATCGTGGCTAAGCAAAACAACTACGTGGCAAAAATCCTCCGCAACGGCATAGAAGATCGCAACGAAGGAGATAACTTCAAAAACGGTGATGATCTCTATCTTGCCTATCAGAGTGCCACCAAGGGTTATCTGGCGGTATATCTGATAGATGACAACAAGAATGCCTACTGCCTGTTGCCATACCAATCATCAAAAGATGGAAAGGTTGAGGTAGTGGCCAACAAGCGTTATGTATTCTTCAACCAAAAGACGGCTCTGCCGCTCTTTGCCCCAACGGATGTTGATGAATACACCATGACTTGCGATAAGGCTTCAGAAACGAATTACATCTACATCATCAGTTCTCCAAATCCGTTTGTCAAGGCGATAGACAATGCCGCAGAGGGATTGCCAAGAGAATTGAAGTTCGAGGACTTCCAGAAATGGCTCTCCAAGAACCGCACAGCCGACAAGGATATGCAGGTGGAGATTAAGACGATTATCGTAAGAAAATAAGTTGATTTACCGATAAGACTCAGGAATAGGAACATCATAAAAAAGCCCGGGACATTTGCCCCGGGCTTTTTTATTTTATGATTTCAAGTACGATGACTGCATTACAACTTTCTGATTACAGATTCCAACTGCTCACCTAATCCGATGGTATAACCCTGAGAGAGGAATACCACTCTATTGAATGTATCAGAGATGGTGAAGATAGGCAACAGATTCTTGTTCTGAAGCTTCATGTTTTCTACCACTTCCTTGCGGCAAGAGCCATCCTTGTCAATACCGAAAATGATGTTCTTTGGCAAGCCAGGGAACTCTGATATTCTGAACTTCTTGGCTGAAGCCTCATCCTCGAACAGGAGAACGATAGGACGATTCCACTTTTCAAATACCTGTGCCACCTTGGCGATGTCCTTCAAGGCATGGTTGGTTGGCTCCTGACCTACACCTATCAATCCCATCACGAAGTAACCACGACCTGTCTGGCTCAAGAGACTTACCTCCTGATTGCTTGGCAAGAGGATGAACTTCGACTCAGAATTGAAATTACCCTTCACGGTAATCTCTGTCTCAGAACTACGCAAGTGCATCTCTACCTGGGTGGTTGCCCCCTGCTTTACATGGAACATCTGCATTTCTGCAAGCACGCCACCATTAGCCAATCTGGTGCCTGATACCAGTGCATAGTCGCCTTCATCCAAGTCAACACCATTCTTAAATGTATTGCTCCAGGTGCATCCTTCCTCAGGATATTCCAGGAGAGATGTTGAACCATCGGCATTGATGCGATGGATAGTGAAATGACTATAGTACTTAGGATCATCCACGGCACCATTATCCGCATATCCCATCACGAACTTACCCTTGGCAGAAGCCTCCTGCGTAACATTCTCAAAATCTACATCAATCCACTCGCCCCCCTTGTGGTTCTTGTATTGAGTCTTCTTGGTCACTGCATCCACCTGAGCCTCGATGCCCAAGCTTCTGGCCACATCCACAAAGAATACCTTGCGGGAACGGTCATCTGGAAGACGAGAGCGATATACGCCGATAGGAGTCTGAGCTATCTGCAATGCCTTCTTATCAGGATTAATCTTGATGTTCTTCTTCACCCACTCTACCAGGAGACCAGGATTGTTCTTGAAAGCCACCTGTTTCTTGGCAAATTCCTTCTCGAAGAACTGCTTGAAAGGAGTGATAATCATCTCGTTTTCCACACGCGGTGATAACTCATCGCTCTTGGCATTGAAGTTATCCTCCAGAATATCCATCTGCATATCTCGCAAGTCCTTGGCACTCAGCGTAGAGAGCAAGTTGATGGCTCTATCCAGACGATTCTGATGCTGCACCAGGAAACTGAGGATAACCTTGTGATTTCCACTAGATGCCACCAGGAAATCTATCATCTTCTGAGCCTTGGCTGAGATTTTCCCGTTTGCATCCGATGCAGTAAGCTTCTCGCCCTTAGCAGCCAGGAAAGTTACACCATTTCTGGTAATATTCTGCTCCTCTATCAATCCGTTGGCCTTCAAGGTAGCCAATGCACTCTCCTTATTATAAAAGGTGGCAAGATAAGCGTGGCGGATAGAATCCTCGTAGGCAAAGCGCTCCAGGTTCTTGGCTCTTGCCTCTGGCGAAACTTCAGGAATATTGGCACGCTCTGGAGGAGGAACGATATCGAAAGAATCGCGGAAGAATACTTCCTTCTGCATGGCATCTGCTCCAACCTCATGGTTCAGGCGGATAACGATGTTCTTATCCTTGCCGAAGGATGCCTTGGCAAAGCCATACTTGCCACCCTTGGAAGCCCAGATCATCATGTCGCCCTTACCAGCCGAAAGGAAGGTCTTGCCATCTGCCAAGGTATATTTAGTTACCACGGTGCAGAACTCCGCATAGTTATATATCTTGAAATCCACTCTTGCACCATCCACTGGGTTGCCGGCTGCATCTTCGATAGAGAAATCGATCCGGGCAGAAGAACCATAGTTGTCGATGAGATTGATTTCGGTATAGTTAGAGGTGCGGAGCATCACTTCCTCAGGACCATTATAATCGCCGAATGCCTTGGTATGCATCAGCATGGCACGAGAGGCAGGAGCATTAAACCAAGCCAGATTCAACACTGCTTCCGGCTCACAGGCACCCAGGAAATACCAGGTACCATCTGCCCAAGCCTCAACCCAGGCATGGTTATCGTCGGTATGTGCCCAACAAGGGGTATAAACCTGTCGTGCAGGAATGCCGATGGCTCTCAAGGCAGCCACGGTGAAAGTACTCTGCTCGCCACATCGTCCGTAAGCCGAACGGATGGTAGAAAGCGGCGCAGAAGTTCTGCCGTCAGATGGCTGATAAGTTACCAACTCGTGGCACCAGTGGTTCACCTCGAGGATGGCTTCCTTCATTCCCAATCCCTTTACACGCTCCTTCAATTCCTTGAAGAACACCATGCGTGAATTATCCAGATTCTCATTGTTGATGCGAACAGGGAGAACGAAGTGACGGAAGAGCAACTCTGGTACCTTGTTACCCCAAGCCATCTGGTTGCGTGCCTCGAAACTGGTGCGCACATTCTCCAGGAAGAAGCTGGTAGGATAGTCGGTGACATCAGCCACAGGCATGTAGGCATAGAGGAACTGCAAGGCACCCTGCTCATCGCCAGTAGCTTTCTGCTGCTTAAGCATCTTCTGGTCGTAAAACTGCTTACCCACCAGATTAACCTTCTGTTTAAAGGCCGTTTCCACTTTCGTGCGATAAGCTGCATCGGTAATGAAATGGTCATTTGCCGCCATCATTGTCTGCCAAGAGGCTAAAAACAAGACAGCTAACATTACTAAAAATTTTCTCATTGTTAGTTAGCGTTTTAAATTCTGTTACTATAATCCAGTTAATATATTGACATTTCGATTTAAACTTTCTGCAAAAATAATGTTTTTTTTTCGAAATAATGGCTATCCCAAAAGAAAAAATGTTATCTTTGCAGAAAAATTCGAGAAATCGAGTAAAAAAAGAGAAAAGAATTAGAAAGAAATCAAGTAACTAAAATGAAAGAAAAATTAGAAACTATGAACAGAGATGATTTTAAGTTCGAAATATGCGCCAACAGCGTTGAGAGCTGTTTGGCAGCACAGGAGGGAGGCGCCAACCGTGTGGAACTATGCGCAGGCATACCTGAAGGAGGCACAACACCTTCGTATGGCGAGATAAAAGTGGCCCGCAAGTTATTGAACGAGACCAAGCTCCATGTCATCATCCGCCCTCGTGGTGGTGATTTCCTCTATACTCCTTTGGAAATTGAACGCATGGAAGAAGATATCCGCCTTTGCCGAGAACTCGGTGTAGATGGCGTGGTTATCGGATGCCTTACAGAGGATGGCGAAGTGGATATGGAAGCCAATCGCCGACTCGTGGAATTGGCAAAAGGTGATAGCGAATTAAAGCCGATGAGCGTAACATTCCATCGTGCCTTCGACCGTGCAGCCAACCCTCAGAAGGCTTTGGAAGATATCATCTCCCTGGGTTGCGACCGCATCCTTACATCGGGTCAGCAACCCAAGGCTGTAGAAGGTGTGGCTCTTCTTGCAGAACTCAAAAAGATTGCTGCAGGACGCATCATCCTCCTTGCCGGTTGTGGTGTGAACGAGGATAACATCCGCACCATCTTCGATGCCACCGATATTCACGAATATCACTTCTCGGCAAGAGTAAATGTACCTAGCAAGATGAAGCAGCTCAATACCAATGTTTATATGGGTGCTGAGGGAGCCGATGAAGCCAACTCGCCTGTTACCTCGGCAGAAAGAGTGAAACAAACCATCGCCAACCTTTTGGGGTAATGTTAGCAAACCCTTGGGGGTAAAGTTTTCCACCGATAAAAAAGTGTCGCAATCTCTTTGTTTTCAAAAGATTACGACACTTTTCCAATATGTTATTCACACAGGCTTAAAGTGCGATTTCCACAACCTTATCCATTTCTGTAGGAACCTCACCAAGGTTCAAAACCACACCACCTTCGCACTTCTGAATCTTCACAGGTTTCTTGCTGGCAAAATCGAAAGCCTTCTTCACCTTCTGGTTTCCAAGAGGCAAGAAGAGACACTTATCCTTCAAGTTCAGAATATGAACAAAGAGACGGTTTCCCTTCTGGGTGGTAACACCCCAATCGTGAGGAGCCACGATGCCACCGCGGGTACCATAAATGGTCTCACCATAAATCTTCATCCACTCTCCCATTTCTGCCAAACGCTCCAAGGCAACTGCAGGCAGTTCGCCATCTGGCTGAGGGCCGATGTTCATCAGCAGGTTGGCATTCTTACCAGCTGCATTCACCAGATAATGAATCAAAGTCTTGGTAGATTTATAATCCTGGTCGGTAATCTTATAACCCCACATGCCGTTCATAGTCTCGCAGGTTTCAAGAGGCAGGCGGCTGATGTCCTGACCCGACAATCCTGCCTTATTCTCTCCAGGAAGATCACGCTCGAAAGCCTGAACATCCTCACCCTCGAAAGGAGAAGAGTGATGGTTGTTTACAATCAGGCAGCCTGGCTGCAGGCGATGGATAAGCGCATACTGCTCTGGCAACTGCCAATCGAAGTTAGGATTCTGATCCTGATCCCACCATCCGTCAAACCAGATACATCTCACCTTACCGTAGTTGGTAAGAAGCTCAGTAAGCTGATTGTTCATAAACTGATAATAGCTCTTCCAGTTACCCTTTGGGTTAGGGCGACCGGTACCTCTACCCGTTCTTCCCCAAACGGCATCCTCGCGATACCAGTCAATATGAGAGTAATAAAGGTGCAAAGCGATGCCCTGCTTGTGGCACTCATCCGCCAGCTCCTTCACGATGTCGCGGCGGAAAGGAGTAGCATCTACAATATTATAATCAGAATACTTGGTCTTGAACATAGAGAATCCCTCGTGGTGGCGAGTGGTGAAGCAGATGTACTTGGCACCCGAAGTCTTGATGGCAGCCACCCATTTGGCAGCATCAAACTTAGAAGGATAGAAACCGCCAGCCAGCTTGGCATACTCCTTATAGTTCAAATCCTTGTTGGTCATTGTCCATTCGCCGGTGGCGAGCATGCTATACAATCCCCAATGCAGGAAGATACCGAACTTATCATCTTGAAACTGCTTTCTAGATTCCAAGTTCTCTGGAGAAGGCTGATAATGCTGAGCCTGTGCCTTGCTTTCCTTGACAACATCTTTAGTAACGATAGCGTTAGCCGTCAGGCAAGAGCAACCCAAAGTAAGGATTGCAGCACACAATTGTGACTTAAAATTCATTTTAATTCCCATAATTAAATTGTTACAGTTAGTTATTATGGTGCAAATATACAACTTTTTTTTCAGAGCAAAGAGATAAATTGGAAAAAACTCTGTTTTCGGATATAAAAAACAGTTTATAGAGATGATACCCCTTTACTTTGGAGGTAACTTCCAATGTTATAAGAATTTAAAATAAATAATAAAATTGTTTTTTTTTTCAAATATATTTGGAGATAAGAAAAATAAGTCGTATCTTTGCAATATCTATCAGACGGAAGTACAGCAATGCTCTTCAGATAGCGTATCTGATAGTGAGTGAAAGAACAAGATTATTGATATTAAAAAAGAAAGGAACATTATGAAGAAATATATTTGCGATGTATGTGGTTGGATTTATGATCCAGAAGTAGGAGATCCTGAAGGCGGTATCGCTCCAGGTACAGCATTTGAAGACATCCCTGATGATTGGGTTTGCCCACTTTGCGGAGTAGGCAAGGAAGACTTTAGTCCTGTAGAGGAATAATTCAACCTTACAGAAGATTAATCTGCAAGAGGATTCAAGAACTCTATCAGAAAAAGGAGGAAATAAAGGAGGAACAAAATTATAGGAGGAACAGATATGACTAAGATTAGAGAAATCTACCGCTGCCAGATTTGCGGCAACGTGGTAGAAGTAGTAAACAAGGGAGCCGTGCTCAGCTGCTGCGGTGAGCCGATGAAGCTCATGAAGGAGAACACCAGCGATGGTGCCAAAGAGAAGCATGTGCCAGTGATAGAACCAATAGAAGGCGGCTATCGCGTAACCGTAGGAAGTGTGGAGCATCCGATGCTTCCAGAGCATTACATCCAATGGATAGAATTGCTCACCCCTACCGATGTGCTTCGTCACGAGTTGAAGCCAGGCGAAAAGCCTGAAGCTATCTTCCTGACCAACGCAGAAGCCAAAGATGTTACGGCTCGAGAATACTGCAACCTTCACGGGTTGTGGAAAGGAGTAATCGAAGGATAAATACCATCATGCACTATCATGACGGAAAAGTATCGTCATATACAATAAAAGGTCTCGTTTTATTTTCCCAATACAGGGAATATGATTCGAGACCTTTTCGGTTAAAGGGAACAATATGTTTCACCTAGAGAAACTATAAGTTTCTTGGGGAGAAACTATAAGTTTCATCCTTTGGAACAGTAGAAACCTCAGTTCTAGAAATGATGAGAAGAACATGGAATCATATAACATTGGCATTCTTGCTGCTTGCCTTATCCGCTACCATCGGCTTCACATCCTGCTCACAAGGCAAAGCAGAGAAAACCTTGCGCTCTGCCTACTATTGGAGCACTATATGGCAATTGGACAGCAACAAGATGAACTTCATCCGAAAGCACCACATTAATCGACTCTACGTGAGATACTTCGATGTGGTAAAGGATGCAGATGGAGAAATCATGCCCAATGCTACCCTGCATTTCAACACCTTTGAAGAAGATGGAAACGGGAACAAACATGAATCTCTAATACCGGAAGGCATCGAAATAATACCCGTTGTTTATATCGTCAACGATTGCCTGAAAACAAACAGGAAAACGGGTAAATACCTAGCCGACAAAATCCTTCTTCGCATCCTTCAGATGAACGAAGCCAACGATATCAAGAGAGTAAAAGAGATTCAGATTGACTGCGACTGGACGGCATCAACCCAAAAGGCTTACTTCGATTTCCTCGAAAAATTAAGAGTGAAAGCCAAAGCCAAGCAGATAAAGCTGTCTGCTACCATCCGGTTACACCAGCTTTCTATGACTCCACCCCCTGTGGATAGAGGCATCCTGATGATGTATAATACGGGCGATGTAAAACAGCTAAGTTGCCACAAACCCATACTCGATATGAAGGATGTGGCTCCTTATATCCAGCATCTGGGCAGTTACCCGCTTCCGCTTGCTGCAGCCTATCCTCTCTTCAGTTGGCATATCCTATTCAGAGAAGGAAAGTTTGTGGGTATCATGCATGCAGATGATGACTTCCCTGTTTTGCCAGGCGATAGCATCGTGGTAAGAAAGCCCGAGATGACCGACATTATGGAAGCCATCAAGAGTATCAACCACCAAAACAGCAATATCAACAACGAGGTCATCCTCTTCGACCTCAACACAGATAATATCAAACGATTTAACTCAGAAGATTATGAAAAGATTTTTAATCATAGGAGTAATGGCTGCAGCATTTAGCCCCCACGCCAACGCCTGCGTTGCCGAATACTCTGATCATAACTACTATATGTTCAGCGTGTTCAACCGCGACCAGACTTCGCCAGCGTATCTCTACGACATCGCCAGCTACTGGCAGAAGTATGCCGGCAATACATCCTCCGTCAACTTATCCTTCTACAGATGGAACAAGGAGGATATTCTGAAAGTAGCCAAACACAAGAAAGATGCAGGAATGCTTTCTTACTTGGGAAGCCTGAATGCCTACCTGGATGCCTGCGAGAAGTTGAATCCCAATGCCTGGAACTACGCCTCGAAGCAAGAACGGCTACAGATTCAGCAATCGCTGACCCGGCTCAACAATGCCTCCAAAATTTATAAAGGCACCCAACTCAAGAGCCAATACGCCTTGCTCCGCATGCGTACTAATATGATGAAGGGATTCCACCAGCAGAACATCACCTATTGGAATGCCATCGCCTCCCGACTTCCGAAATCACCATGGCGGGAGGCGATGCGCAACATTTATGCCCGAGCCTTGTGGAAAACAGGGAAACATCACCAGGCACTCGAAATCTATGCCGAGCAGGGAGATATGGCAAGCATCAGAGTGCTCGCCCGAAACTATCGCAATCTTGCAGGCATCCAGAGCATTTATCTCAAGAATCCGAACTCGGCAATGCTCACCTATCTGGTGCAGGATTTCGTAAACAACTGTCAGCAGACGATAGACAGCCGCAACCAGAACCCAATAGACAAGGAATGGATCGAGGAAATTGGCGCCAAGGTTATCTATCAGAAAGAGGCCCTCAGCTTCATCACTTTCGCCAATAAGGTCATCGCCGAAAACAAGACGCAGAATCCTTGCCTGTGGCGTTCTGCCACCGCCATGCTCCATTACCTTTATGGCTACCAGCAAGAAGCATGGAAGGAAAGCACCGAAGCCATTACGTTAGATGGCACGCAGCGAATGAAAGATAATGCAAGAGCCATCCGACTTCTGGTTTCTACCCGAAATGCACAGGTGGATAGCGATTACCCACAATATCTGGTCGGCGAATTCAAATGGCTCAACGAGATGGCGAAGGGAGAAAACCCAAGAGCGAAGGGAGAAAGCACAAGAACAAAGGGAGAAAACCCGAAAAATGATGATTTCACCAATCCCGACATTCACTATGTAGAGGTGAAGGAGCGTGTGGCTTACCGCGCCCTGTACAATCGGTTCAAGACAATGGCAGACAAGGCAAAAAAGGAAGACCGGCAGGAAGCTGGCAGGAATTACGAAAGCATGGCCACTGCGATGTATGGCATGATGGATGCCTACATGCGAACCTTCTACAAGGAGCAACAGGATGAAGAATACATCAGCCGTTATCTTTATTCATCAGAATACGCCTTTCGTCTCGACTCGCTCTCTGCGCAGCAGCTTGCTGATTACTATCACTTCATCATATCTTCTCATCAGGATGCCTTCGAGCAATACGTATGCCAGTCGCTCTATCGCAGTGCCGATTTCTTCAAGGATATGATAGGCACCAAGTATCTTGCCGAGGGTAACTTTGGCGAAGCTGCCCGCTGGCAGAAAGATGTATCCCTGAAGTTCATCAACAACCAGGCCATCAGTTTCTACGCCGAAAAGCGAAGCTACTCCGTACCTTACTGGTTCAACCACCAGAAGGTGAATGATTCCGACATGTGGAGCATCCAGGGCAGTTATGCCCACCTGAAGGAGAACCCGAAATGGAAATTCTGCCAGGAGATGAACCAGCTCATCAGCCAATACAATGTGGCTCGTGAAGGCGAATCCAGAGAGAAACTTGCCTACGAACTTGCCACTCGTTACTATCAGGCATCCTGCTATGGCGACTGCTGGTATCTTACCCATTATGGCAAGAGTGTAGCCGATAGTGCCCGCACAGGCGAAGCCGATTTCGCAGCTATCGCTCAGAAATATCTCAAGGTAAGCAAGCAAAGCAGCAACCTCACGCTTCGCTATCATTCGCTCTATGCCCTCTCATCCATCGGCATTGACCCATGGTTTAAGATTACCTACGATGCCAACTGGAAAGAGCAGAAGCTTCTACAGCCACAATCCGCTCAATATCAGGCGATGATGGAATGGAGCCAGTTCAGCCGTCAGCATCCGGAAATCGTAGATAGCTACACCACCCGATGTGATGTGCTGAAACAATTCGAAAAGAATCTCTAAAAAATGCTATCATAAAGGCATCCACGGCGGCTGTGGATGCCTTTTTTAGTTAATTTTCCACGATTTCTTTGTATCTTTCATTTATAATGTGTACCTTTGCACCAAATATTTAAACGTTTAAAGATAAAATGGCATTAAAATGTGGTATTGTAGGTCTCCCAAACGTGGGTAAATCTACACTGTTCAACTGTCTGTCTAGTGCAAAGGCACAGGCAGCTAACTTCCCTTTCTGTACTATCGAACCAAACTTGGGCGTCATCACCGTACCAGATGAGCGACTCAACAAGTTGGCAGAGATTGTTCACCCAGGACGCATCGTCCCAGCTACTTGCGAAATCGTAGATATCGCAGGTCTCGTAAAGGGTGCCAGCAAGGGCGAAGGTCTTGGTAATAAATTCTTGGGAAATATCCGTGAGTGCGACGCTATCATCCACGTAATCCGCTGCTTCGACGATGACAACATCGTGCGCGAAGGTGGTGCCAAGGTTGACCCATTGGAGGATAAGAGCGTTATCGATACAGAGTTGCAGCTCAAAGACCTGGAAACCATCGAATCTCAGCTCGCTAAGCAGCAGAAGACTGCCGCTGCCGGCAATAAGGATGCCAAGCTGATGGTTACTGTTCTGGAGGCTTACAAGGCAGAACTGGAGCAGGGAAAGAACGCCCGTAGCGTAACTTTCGAAAGCAAGGAAGAGCAGAAAGTGGCTCACGACCTCTTCCTCCTCACTACCAAGCCAGTGCTCTACGTAGCCAATGTTGATGAAGCTTCTGCCAAAACCGGCAACGAATATAGCAAGAAGGTAGAGGAAATCGCCAAGGAAGAAGGTGCTGAGTGCATGGTCATCGCTGCCAAGACAGAGGAAGACATCGCTTCTCTGGAAACCTACGAAGACAAGCTGATGTTCCTCGAAGAGCTCGGCCTGGAAGAGAGTGGCGTAAACCGACTTATCAAGAAAGCATACGCCCTGCTGAACCTCGAAACATTCATCACCGCTGGTGAGATGGAGGTAAAGGCATGGACCTATCACAAGGGCTGGAAGGCTCCTCAGTGTGCCGGAGTCATCCACACCGACTTCGAGAAGGGATTCATCCGTGCAGAGGTAATCAAGTATGATGATTACATCAAGTATGGCTCTGAAGCAGCAGTACGAGAGGCTGGCAAGCTCGGCATCGAGGGCAAGGAGTACATCGTACAGGATGGCGACATCATGCACTTCCGTTTCAACGTATAAACGATTATGACAGCAAATTTGCTAAACTATATCGTATGGGACCCAGACCCAATTCTGGCTCACCTGGGTCCTATCTCCATCCGATACTACGCCACCTGCTGGATGGTAGGCCTGCTATTGGGTTATCTACTCATGCACCATCTCTACAAGGAGCAGAAGTTGGGCGAGGATAAGTTTGAACCGCTCTTCATCTACCTCTTCATCGGCATCCTGGCAGGTGCCCGCCTGGGACATTGCATCTTCTATCAGCCGGAGTATTTCCTCACCCAGTGGGATCACATCATCGAGATGTTCATCCCAATGCACCACATGGCAGATGGCAGCTGGAAATTTACGGGTTATGAGGGATTGGCAAGTCATGGAGGCGTTCTGGGACTGTTCGTTGCCATCTGGCTCTACTGCCGCAAGACTAAGGTGGGCGGCTGGACTTTGCTCGACAACATGGGCATCGTATCGGGCATCACCGCCTGCTTCATCCGTCTGGGCAACCTGATGAACTCCGAAATCATCGGTAAGGTAACCAATGTGCCTTGGGCATTCATCTTCGTCAAGGAAGATCAGTATCCTCGCCATCCCGGTCAGCTCTACGAGGCGATAGCTTATCTCTGCTTCTTCCTCCTCATCTTCTTCATCTACAAGAAGAAAGGACCTAAGAGTGTGGGTAGCGGACTCTATTTCGGTCTTTGCCTCACCCTCATCTTCGTCTTCCGCTTCTTCATAGAATACACGAAGGAGATTCAGGTGGCTTTCGAGGCAGGATTGCCAGTAGATATGGGACAGATTCTGAGCCTTCCACTCATCGCCCTTGGCGTATGGAGCATGGCCACCAGCGGCAAGAGAGCGAAGAAGATGGAAAGCCAAGCATAAGATTATAAAAATACAAGATACCCAAGGAGAAGAATCTCCCCGGCAACTAAGGAAAAGTTCCGCTCCGTGAAACGGAACGGAACTTTTTTTTAGTTACTCCAAGCAATCATTCACCCTATTAATAACCAACATATATAATAAAAGGTATGAATAGAAACATCATCATAGGCTTCCTTGCCGCACTTCTCCTAGCAAGTTGCGGATACCAGAAAAAGCCAGAAGCAGCAGCCCCTTCCCCTCAAGGAGCGGGCAAGGACAATCTGCCCCTGAATGCACAGCTCATCGGCTCTACCCCTATCAAGAACCAAGGCAAGAGCGAACTATGCTGGGCATACGGCATGCTTGCTACCATCGAGAGCGAGCATATCATGAAGGGTGACTCCGTAAACCTATCCGTGGCTTACGTTGCACGAATGATGCTTCAGGAGAAAGCCCTGGAGTATTACTTCGCACAGGGCAAGAAACCCATCAGCATGCGAGGCATGGCTTCGATGCTCATACACTATATAGATAAGTATGGCGCACAACCATACGACAGTTATGAAGACCCAAAGGATGTGAACTATAAGATTCTCTGCCGAAAGGTGGAGAAAATCTGCGATGGAGCCATTGCCCAGAAGTCGGGCATCGAGAAACTGAAGGATGAACTCAACAATCTCTTCGATAAGGAAATCGGCTACATGCCTGCCAAGCAGGTACACATGCTCGGTGCAGAATACACCCCGTTGGAGTTCGCCCATAGCGTATGCTATCCCGAGGAGTACGTATCGCTCACCAGTTTCACCCATCATCCTTACCGCGAGTACTTTGCCCTGGAAGTGCCGGATAATGCGATGCACGACCAGTTTCTCAATCTTCCGCTCGACGAGTTGATGCTTCATGTTCAGAAAGCCGTAGAGAATGGCCATCCGGTTTGCTGGGAAGGCGATATCAGCGAAGAGGGCTTTACCCATGCCCAGGACAACTATGTGGAGGTTCAGAAAATAGAACTCCCCGTAACTCCAGCTTCCCGCCAGAAGGAGTTTGAGCAACTCCGCACCACCGACGACCATGTGATGGAAATCATCGGCACCTTCCTGAAAGACAAGAAGCGCTACTACGTATGCCGTAATTCCTGGGGCAAGAACTGGGCAAACCAGGGCAGAATCTATCTTTCCGAAGATTATCTTCGCCTCAAGACCATCGCCGTGTTCATGAGCGAGGCGGCTTTCCTATACAACCAAAGCCCTAAGGATACTCCACAAAAGCCATATATATAAGGTATAGAAAACCTGAAACGCCTTATATGAAAGGTAGAAGAGGAGCCTGAAACGCCTTTATATTAAGGTATAAAAGAGGGCAAAAAGGGAGAGAAACCAGAAAGTGCCCAAAATGGTTGATATAGGTCAAATATCTGCTTCATAACACTTGTGTGCGCACACACACACATTTGATTTATATCAAAAATAAGGGCTCTTTTCGTATTTTTCCCTCGAAAGTTTTGGTTAGTTGCGAAAATCGTCGTACCTTTGCATCGTCATTAAGACAAAAGGTTATTAGGTTTTTAGGTTAAGATTGTTAGTTGTTTATAGGTTATTAGTTAGTAAGGTAAAAAAAGATTGTTTATTCAAGGACGACAGAAAAGAAATTTGTTTAGGTTATTAGGTTTTTAGGTTTAAGATTGTTAGTTGTTTTAGTTAGGTTATTAGTTAGTAAGGTAAATTAAAAAGATTGTTTATTCAAGGACAATAGGATAACAGATCATTAGGTTAGGCGTAACTTAAGGTAAAAAAGACAAATGTATCGGATAACAAAAAAGACGACGCCTGAGCAGGAATATGACTGCTTCGGGCACCATAACGGAGGGAGAAAGCTTGCAAAAGCAATCCTCCATTGAGTTATGAAACATTTGGGAATAAAGTATTAAAAGTGCGCAATTTCGAGTGATTCGAAGTTGCGCATTTCTTTTATATACAGTTTTTTAGCCCGAATATGCACTTTTATAGCCAGGTTTATATATAATATAAACTAAATTATTTTGTTTTACCAACTAAAAATTGTAATTTTGCAAAAAGATTTTAAGATTAGAAGAATATGGCAAAACATCCTCTTTGGAACGACGATTATTGGCTCTTGCTTCTTCAACTCTATCAGAAGAAGCCTATGGGCGTTAAGCCGCTATACTCAAAGGGTATAGTAGATTTAAGCTTGGAGCTGCACATACAACCTGAGTATTTGCACGAGCAAATGTTCAAGTTGCAACGAGTTACGCCTCGTATCAAACGACTGTGGGATAAGTATGCCGATGATCCACGCCAACTTTCCCACGATATCAATCTGCTCCGCAAGATGAGCGGATGCGGCAATGCAAAGGACTTCTTCGCAGGAGTCGAAGTGCGAGAATCATTTGAGAAAGATTGGGAACCGCTGGCAGAAGAGCCATCGCTCACACCCATCAAACTCATCATCATACTCGACCTCTACTTCCAGCTCACGCCTATCACCATGGTGCCAGAAACACCAGAAATCATAGACCTGGGAAAACTGATGAAGGTTTCACCCAAACTGATAGCGGAAGTCATGGCCGTTTACCAATATTGCGACCCATATCTCAACAGGCAGAAAGCACCTGAAAGCAAGGTATTTGAAGCATGCAAGGATATCTGGAACAGATATGGAAACGGCAATCCCGACAAGCTGAACCAGCTTGCTATCAAACTGCAGGAATACTTTAAATAAAACTTGCCCAAAAAGCAAGAATACTTCAAATAAATAGATATGGCTCAAAAACTCATTCAGACACAGGCACAGAAGCTGCAACAGCTTCAAAGACTCTCCGCCCAGCAAATGCTGCAGGTGAAGCTCTTGGAAATGCCCCTCACCGAACTGGAGGATAGCATCAATGCCGAACTGGACGATAATCCTGCTCTGGAAAGCGAGAACCCTGACGATATGCTCAACGAAAGCTACGATGGTGACTCGCCTATGGAGCATGATGCAGAAAACAGTAATGACGACAGCGAGATGAACGATGATGCTGCCTACGAGGCACAGTCGGAGAAAGAAGAAAGAAAAGATGAACTCGACCAGGCTTTGGAAAGCATCGGACAGGATGACCAAATGCCTGACTATAACACAGATAGGTATAACAACCAGGACAACGCCGACTATGAGGAAATGGTTTATGGCGACACTACCTCCTTCTACGACAAGTTGAAGGAGCAGATGGACATGCAGAACCTTACCGACAAGGAGAAGGAAATCATGGAATACCTCATCGGTTCGCTCGATGACGATGGCCTGCTGCGCAAAGACCTGGACGGCATCTGCGATGAGCTTGCCATCTATCACAACATGGACGTAACGGAGAAGGAGCTGGAACACGTGCTCCACATTCTCCAGACCTTCGACCCTGCCGGCGTAGGCGGCAGAAGTCTCCAGGAATGCCTCCTGCTGCAAGCAAAGCGCCTGCCAAGAGGCGTGCTCCGCAAAACCATGGAAGAAGTGTTCAGCGACTACTTCGAGGAGTTTACCAAGAAGCATTGGGATAAAATCAAGACTGGCTTGGAACTTAACGATACCCAGCTTGCCACCCTGCAAGAGGAAATCAAGAAGCTGAACCCGAAGCCAGGTGCCTCGATGGGCGAAACCGAGGGCAGAAACATGCAGCAGATTACCCCGGATTTCATCGTAGATACCAACGACGACGGCTCCATCACCTTCAGCCTCAACCGAGGCAACATCCCTGAGCTAACCGTGTCGCCATCGTTCACCGACATGATCGACACCTACAGGAAGCATAAGGACAAGATGAGCCGCTCTGACAAGGAAGCCCTGCTCTATGCCAAGGAAAAGGTGGATAAGGCACAGGGATTCATAGAAGCCATCAAGCAGCGCCGCCACACCCTCATCGTTACGATGAAAGCCATCATAGATATTCAGCGACAGTTCTTCCTGGATGGAGACGAAGCCGACCTGAAACCGATGATTCTCAAGGATGTGGCAGATAGAACGGGCTTGGATATCAGTACCATCTCAAGAGTGAGCAACGTGAAGTATACACAAACCAAGTGGGGCATGTTCCCGCTGAAGTTCTTCTTCACAGATGGCTACACCACCGAAGACGGCGAGGAGATGTCAACCCGCAAGATCAAGATAGCCCTGCAAGAGCTCATCAATCAGGAAGACAAGAAGAAGCCGCTGAGCGACGAGGCATTGGCCAAGGCGCTGAAGGAGAAGGGATTCCCTATCGCCCGCCGCACCGTGGCAAAATATCGCGAACAATTCAACATTCCAGTTGCACGATTAAGAAAATAAACTCCAGAAAGAGATTCCCGTAAGAAAGAACTCTTCTGAGAAAGAGAGAAAGAATACAGATTACGTTAGATTTATGAAAGAGAAGAATATCATATTGACTGCGCGAATCATGAGCATGGTCTTCACCCCCTTCTATCTACCGATAGTGGGACTCATAGCCCTGTTCATCTTCAGCTACATGTCGTTGCTGCCGATGACATACAAGTTGGTGATGCTTGCCATGGTTTATTTGCTTACCGTGGTGGCACCCTCGCTGCTTATCCACCTCTACAGGCTCTGCCAGGGCTGGACATCCCACGAGTTGGGCAAGAAGGAGCGCCGCATCGTGCCCTACATCATCTCCATCCTGTGCTATTTCATCTGCTTCTTCTGGATGGAGTATCGCAACACGCCGCGCGTCATCAGCATCATCGTAGTGGTAGCACTCGCCATCCAGATGGTCTGTGCCTTCATCAACGTATGGTGGAAAATCAGCACCCACACAGCAGCCATCGGCGGTGTGGCAGGTTCGCTGGTTTCCTATGCCATTGCCTTCTCTTTCAATCCCCTGTGGTGGCTCTGCCTGGTATTGCTATTGGCTGGCGCCGTAGGCACCGCCCGTATCATTCTGCGACAACACTCACTATCCCAGGTGGTTGCGGGGTTCCTGGTAGGCGTATCCTGCGCCATCCTGGTAATATAAGCCAGCAGGGAGCCATCGTAGCTACATTTAAGGTAACAAAAGGCAATAAATTAAGGTAATTAGAAGAATATTTATAATTATAATATAAGAAGAAATGAAACCATTAGTAAGCATTATCATGGGCAGTACAAGCGATCTGCCTGTTATGGAAAAAGCATGTAAGTGGTTGAACGACAACCAGATTCCTTTCGAGGTGAATGCCCTCTCTGCTCATCGCACTCCAGATGCAGTAGAATCATTCGCCAAGGGAGCTAAGGAGCGTGGCGTAAAGGTAATCATCGCCGCTGCCGGTATGGCTGCCGCCCTTCCTGGTGTTATCGCAGCATCTACCCCACTGCCAGTTATCGGTGTACCTATTAAGGGTATGCTCGATGGTCTTGATGCCATGCTCAGCATCATCCAGATGCCTCCTGGCATTCCTGTGGCTACTGTTGGTGTGAATGCGGCTCAGAATGCTGCCATCCTCGCTGCCGAGATGATTGCCCTTGCCGATGAGGAAGTGGCTCAGAAGGTAGAGGCTTGGAAGGCGGGTCTCGGTGCCAAGATCGAGAAGGCCAACAAGGATTTGGCTGAGGTGAAATACGACTTCAAGTGTAATTAATCTAATATGCAATATGCCCCATTTTTTGGGGCATATTCTATTCTTATACATTATGGTAGATTTATTCAATTATACCCGCCGTGCCTCTTCTGTGGCACATATCGGAGCCCTCGACCTGGGTGGCGATAACCCTATCCGCATCCAGTCGATGACCACCACCAACACCAATGATACCGAGGCTTGCGTTCGCCAGGCAGAGGAAATCATCAAGGCTGGTGGCGAGCTGGTGCGCTTCACCACTCAGGGTTCCCGCGAGGCAGAGAACATGAAAAACATCAATGCCGGCATCCGTGCCGACGGCTATCTGACTCCGCTCGTAGCCGATGTTCACTTCAATCCTAACGTTGCCGATGTGGCTGCTCTCTATTGTGAGAAAGTGCGCGTAAATCCTGGCAACTACGTGGATCCTGCCCGCAAGTTCATCAAGCAGGAATATACTGATGAAGAGTATGCTCACGAACTCAAGAAGATTGAGGAGCGCTTCGTACCTTTCCTCAACATCTGCAAGGAGAACCATACAGCCATCCGCATCGGCGTGAACCACGGTTCACTCTCCGACCGCATCCGCAACCGCTATGGCGATACCCCTGAGGGCATCGTAGAAAGCTGCCTGGAGTTCCTGCGCATCTGCAAGAAGGAGAATTTCCACGATGTGGTTATCAGCATCAAGTCATCCAACACCGTAGTGATGGTCCGCTCTATGCGCCTCCTAGTAGAAGAAATGGAGAAGGAAGGCATGAACTACCCACTCCACCTCGGCGTAACCGAAGCTGGCGAAGGAGAGGATGGCAGAATCAAGAGTGCCGTGGGCATCGGTGCCCTGCTGGCCGATGGCATCGGCGATACCGTTCGTGTAAGCCTCAGCGAGGAGCCTGCTGCAGAGATTCCGGTGGCCCGCCACCTGGTGGATTACATCGGCAAGAAACAGGGTCACCTGCTGATTCCTGCCGCAGCTTGTCCTAGCTTCGACTGGCTGCGCCCTACTCGCCGCGAAACCGTGGCTGTAGGCAATATCGGCGGCAACAACGTTCCGGTGGTTATCAGCAACCGAATCAACGGCGAGAGCACCGTTTGTGAGAACAAGGATGCTACGCCTGATTATATCTATATAGGCGGCAAGATGCCTAAGCAGTTTGTGCCAGGCCAGAGCTACATCGTAGATTACAATGTTTACGAGACGCTGAACAGCAAGCCAGAGACTACTGGTGCCAAGCTCTACCCTATCTTCCCTGCCATGGCAATGCCGCTCATCGCCAGCATCAAGGCAGACGTCAAGTTCCTCACCCTGCAGTTTGGAACTCCTGCCGAGGAGTATATCGCCTGCCTGAAGGCTCATCCAGAGGTGGTGGTTATCTGCGTAAGCAATCATCAGAACCGTCTGGGCGACCAGCGTGCATTGGTTCACGAGATGATGAATGCCGGATTGAAGAACCCTGTGGTTTTCGCCGAGATGTACCAGCACAGCAAGGAGGAGAAGAGCGACTTCCAGCTGGAGGCAGCAGCCGATATGGGAGCCTTGATGATTGATGGTCTTACCGATGGTATCTGGCTGATGAACGATGGCGACATCCCTGCCCAGACAGTAGATGAAACCGCTTTCGGCATTCTCCAGGCAGCCCGTCTGCGCACCAGCAAGACCGAGTATATCAGTTGTCCTGGTTGCGGTAGAACCCTCTACGATCTTCGTGAAACCATTGCCAAGATTAAGGAGGCAACCAAGCATCTCAAGGGCTTGAAGATTGGTATCATGGGCTGCATCGTGAATGGTCCAGGCGAAATGGCGGATGCCGATTATGGCTACGTAGGCGCCGGTCCTAACCGTGTAAGCCTATACCGCAAGCAGGTTTGCGTAGAAAAGAACATTCCGCAGGAGGTGGCAGTAGAGCATCTGCTCGCCCTCATCGACTCGGATAAGGAAGGATAATAAAGAGAAAAATCATAAAAAACAGAAAGGTTAAACTTGTGAGGTAAACCACGAGTTTGACCTTTTTGTTTTATTTTGCAACAAAAGCAACAACAGATTTCTTTAGTTTAATCACCAATTTGTTTTCACTAAAAGAAAGAACTGTTGCAAAGAAAAAATGTTATCTTTAAGTTAATAAGTAGGGTGTCCAGTTCTCTGTTCTTGAAAACAAGCTGGAAACATCCCTGTTATTTGTTAATATTACGCTCTGATATTTAACGTTTCATGTAACGAAATAGTTCTTTGA
>USJX01000029.1 GCA_900555035.1 uncultured Prevotella sp. | reverse complement strand
GTGGTGCTCTCCTCGAGGCTATCGAGGGCAAGGTATTGCCAGGTGTAGCAGCTATTGAGAAGTAATCAATAGGTAATCTATATAAAAGTGGTTCGGGGGCATCCCATCGTGGATGTCCTCGAATTTTTCAGTATATAAGATACCCCCACCCCTAACAATCTAACGATACTCCCTTTATTCAAAATTATTCATATTAAAAACCATTTAACGCAATTTAATGGATTGGATTATTAATCTTTTCACCAATACAGAGTCGGTGGCGCACATCGCCCTGCTCTACGCAATAGTCATTGCAATTGGTGTTTACCTGGGAAAGATCAAGATTGGTGGCATCTCGCTGGGTGTTACCTTCGTGCTCTTCGCAGGTATCTTAGCCGGACACGTGGGCTTTACAGGTCCTAAGGAAATCCTTACCTTCGTGCAAGACTTCGGATTGATCCTTTTTGTCTTCATGATTGGTATGCAGGTGGGTCCTGGCTTCTTCGAGAGTTTCAAGAAAGGTGGTGTAACGCTGAACATGCTTTCTGCTACAGCTATCCTGCTCAACATCCTTGTGATGTTCGGATGCTACTACCTCTTCTTCGACACCAGCAACCCGCATAACCTGCCTATGATGGTGGGTACTCTGTATGGTGCGGTTACCAACACCCCAGGTCTTGGTGCTGCCAACGAGGCGTTGCTCAGCGTCTTCCCTAATGGTGCTCCTAGCATCGCCAACGGTTACGCCTGTGCTTATCCTCTGGGTGTGGTTGGTATCATCGGTGCTACCATCCTCATCAAGTACATCACCCGTGTCAACTTGACTGAGGAAGAAGCCCAGCTCAACGAAGAGGAAGCTGCCAACCCTCATGCAAAACCTCACAACATGCACCTGCGTGTGGAGAATACCTACATTGCAGGCAGAACCTTGAGAGAGGTTTCTGAGTTTCTGAACCGCGACATTGTCTGCTCAAGATTACTCCACAACGGAGAAGTAAGCATCCCTAACAGTAAGACTACTTTCGAGGTAGGCGATGAGCTGCTCGTGGTTTGTGCAGAGGCAGATGCCGAGGCCATCAAGGCTTTCATCGGTCCGGAAATCGAGGCAGAATGGGACCGCGAGAAGGATGAGGTACAGCACTTCGTATCAAGACGAATCATCGTAACCCGTCCTGAAATGAACGGTAAGACCTTGGGTAAAATGCACTTCTCAAGTGTGTATGGCGTAAACGTAACCCGCATTTCCCGTCAGGGCATGGATCTCTTCGCAAGCCGTAACCACCACTTCCACGTGGGCGACCGCGTGATGGTAGTAGGTCCTGAGGAGAACGTAAACCGTGTGGCTGAAATCATGGGTAACTCAGTGAAGCGCCTCGATGCGCCTAACATTGCTACCATCTTCATCGGTATCATGGTGGGTATCATCTTCGGTTCTCTCCCATTCGCTATCCCAGGCATGCCAGTGCCTCTGAAGTTGGGTATCGCAGGTGGTCCGCTCATCATTGCTATCCTCATCGGCCGTTTCGGTTATCGCATGAAGCTGGTTACCTATACCACTACCTCCGCCAACATGATGCTGCGAGAGATGGGACTGGTACTCTTCCTGGCGAGTGTGGGAATCAAGGCGGGTGCCGGATTCTGGGACACAGTGGTTCAGGGCGACGGATTGAAATATGTGGGATGCGGTTTCCTCATCACCATCATTCCTATCCTCATCGTGGGTACCATCGCACGACTGAAGTTCAAGTTCAACTACTTCACCATCATGGGTATGCTTGCCGGTACTTATACCGACCCTCCTGCCCTGGCTTATGCCAACGCATCATGCTCTAAGGAGGCTCCAGCCGTAGGTTACTCTACTGTATATCCATTGAGCATGTTCCTCCGCATCTTTACAGCCCAGATTGTAGTGCTGTTCTTCTGCGGAGCATAAACACTTATAAATGTTAACAAAACAACTAGAAATAGTTATAAATTATAAAAGAGGTGCACAAAGACAAATATTTGTGCACCTTTTTTGTTGTCTTTTCAGAAAATATTCGTACCTTTGAGCCGCAAGAAACAAACAACCCTAAAAACGTTAGATGCGTATGAATAAATTAGGATTTCTGATAACCATGCTGGTCATCGCATCCTTGCCCACTTGGGGACAAGGTGCCAAGAGCATCCGTATCACGGAGGTGATGACCGACAACCGCACGAGTCTCATTGACGAGTACGGTCAGCACAAGCCATGGGTGGAATTGAGCAATTCCTCCTTTACCACGTACAACGTGCGTGGTATGTTCCTAACCACCGACAGACGAGTTCTCAACAAGAACCTGTCGCCCGAAGTACGTCGGCAAATGATGTATCCATTGCCGAACAATGAACCCCGAACCATGCTGGGCGGCAAGAAGAGCATCGTCATCTTCGATAGCAGCAGCTGGTACAAGGACGGTTGGAACGGGCAGTATTGGAAGGCAAAGGATTCTTCCAATACCGGACCTTTTCACCTCAATCTTGTTCTGCAGGAAAAGAAACCCAACTGGATAGCGCTTTATGATGGAAACGCCGTTGACCTGATAGACTCCGTGAGTGTGCCTGTATTGGCAGCCAACGAGAGCTATGCACTGAGCAGTGATTTCAAGACATGGAATAAAGCCATTGCCGGATTCATCACCCCGGGCTATCTGCCACAGAATGTGGGCTTGAGCAAGGCACAGCTTCTGAAGAAGCAGGATCCCTACGGCATCGGCATCTCCGTGCTTTCAATGGGCATCGTATTCTCGTGTCTCACCCTCCTCTTCGTAGTATTCTGGGCATTCGGAGCCTACATGAAGCACAAGCAGCGCATCGCCCGTGCCACCGAGAAGCATGCCTCCTTATTATATAAGACGGGTAAGAAGACCATCGAGGTAACACAAGACCTGAGTCATAAGACCAACGTAATCTTGAAAGATGGTCTGAAAACCAAGGGAATCGACAAGGAGATTTACATGGCTGTGATTTCACTCGCCCTCAAGGAATATCTGGAGGATGTGCACGATGTGGAATCCGGCATCATCACCATCAAGCCAAAACAGACCAGATGGAATGCTCCGAAATTTAATAATGTTAAGTGAAGAACGAAAAGTGTAAAATTCAAAGGATATGAAGTATCAATATACAGTGAAAGGAGTCGATTACGAAGTCGAAATCCAGGATATAGAAGGCAACATCGCCAACGTAACCGTGAATGGCATCCCATTCGAAGTAGAGATGAAGCAGCCAGTGAAGGCCGGCAAACAGAAAGTAAAGTTAAGTGAAGAACGAAGAGTGAAGAGTGAAGAAATCAACAGTTCTTCAGCCCCTCAGAGCGCGAAGGCATCTGCGGATTTGCAATCCGCAGCAAGCAGCGGGCAAACAGTAAATGCAGGAGACGCAGGAAAGACAGCCTCCGGCAAGCCAGTGGTAGCCCCTCTGCCTGGTACCATCAACGAAATCAAGGTGAAGATGGGCGACAAGGTGAACGCAGGCGATACCGTCGTGATTCTCGAAGCCATGAAGATGCAGAACAACATCGAGGCAGAGACTTCTGGAACCATCACCAGCATCAACGTGAATAAAGGTGATGCCGTGATGGAAGGAGACACGTTAGTAACCATTAAATAGATAGCTTATGGATTTCATCATACAAAACTTCAATGAGTTCCTGACCTATACGGGCTTTGCAAATGCCACGGCAGGAAACCTCGCCATGATAGTAATAGGAGTCGTCTGTATCTGGCTTGCCATCAAGAAGGATTTCGAACCGCTCCTCCTGGTGCCTATCGGACTGGGCATCATCTTGGGCAACATCCCCTTCCGTGCAGATGCCGGACTCGAAATCGGACTGTACGAAGACAACTCGGTGTTGAACATCTTCTATCAAGGAGTAAAACAGGGTTGGTATCCCCCACTCGTGTTCCTGGGCATCGGAGCAATGACCGATTTCTCGGCATTGATTTCCAACCCGAAACTGATTCTGATTGGAGCCGCCGCCCAGTTTGGCATCTTCGGCGCCTACATGATAGCTCTGGCGCTCGGTTTCGAGCCGAACCAGGCAGCAGGTATCGCCATCATTGGTGGTGCCGACGGACCTACCGCCATCTTCCTGAGCAGCAAGTTGAGTCCTAACCTGATGGGTGCCATCGCCGTATGTGCCTATTCCTACATGGCATTGGTACCAGTGATCCAGCCACCATTGATGCGTCTGCTCACCACCAAGAAAGAGCGCGTCATCAAGATGAAGCCTGCCCGCCAGGTATCACAAACCGAGAAGATTCTCTTCCCTATCGCCGGTCTGCTGCTCACTACCTTCATCGTGCCATCGGGTCTGCCATTGCTCGGCATGCTCTTCTTCGGAAATCTCCTGAAGGAAAGCGGAAAGACCACAAGACTTGCCAAGACGGCAGGCAGCAGTCTGAACGATATCGTGGTGATGCTGCTCGGTCTTACCGTGGGCTGTTCTACCCAGGCTTCAGAGTTCCTGACCCTGAACACCATCAAGATCTTCGCCCTCGGAGCCCTGGCATTCATCATTGCTTCAGCCAGCGGTATCCTCTTCGTGAAACTGATGAACCTCTTCCTGCCAAAGGGCAAGAAGCTGAACCCGCTCATCGGAAACGCCGGTGTGAGTGCCGTGCCAATGAGTGCCCGCATCAGCAACAACCTGGGTTTGGAGTACGACCGCCACAACTTCCTGCTCATGCACGCCATGGGACCTAATGTAGCAGGCGTCATCGGTTCCGCCGTAGCAGCCGGAGCCTTGTTGGGATTCTTCAATTAACCTGCCAGGATTCTTCAATTAACCAACAGGGGAATCTTCAACTAATCAATACGAAAAATGGGAACTTGCTCAAATGCAAATTCCCATTTTTCGTATCTTCTTCTTTCTAAAGAGTACGTTTTCAGAAAAACAATCTAGCCCCTCTTAATCGTCATTTTCCCCTCAAGCGAGATGATGATTTCCACCTGATAGCTCATGCTGCTATCCGGCATAGCCAACACCACCCTATAGTGAACGCCATCAGCATCCACCTTCTTAAATACGATATCGCTCAATATCGACTGCTTCAGGAACTCGTGAGGCACCTGCTCCTTGAAATCTTTCTTGCGGAAATCACGGCCGAATACCTTGCGGGAACCATGGTAGATGTTCACGTTTACGATGTTGTCATTATAAACATTATCCACCTCTACGCCATCGTCGTTGTAGCTACTCTTAAACACCTTGTATGTAGTAGGGTTCACCTGCACATAAAGGTGCAACTTCTCCTCGCCCGCATTCACAATCGTATCACGCTTCACGAGTGTGTTCTGATTGAGCGTTACGGGCTGGGCATGCTGGAACTGCTCCAAATACATCGGGTCGGAAGTCTTGACGAGCTTCACCACATCCCCATTCGCTACCTTGAACTGGAAGATGTGTGCCGCCTGCTTCACTATCGGATATTTAGCAGTATTCGCCCCCTTCATCACCAGCGTATCGCCGATGATGCAAAAATACACAGGTTGACTGGTTGAGTCGGGATAGTAGATGGTATCGCCCTTCACGCGAAAGGCAACATCATCCTCGTCATCGTTGTCAATCCAAACGCCCTGGAGCATCTTCTTAGCAGCAACATCCTCTTGCTGTTCGGCTTTCTGGCCATCTTGCTTATGTCCGCAACTAGCCATCGCCATGATGAGGCACGCACATAACAATATATTAATCGATTGTTTCATATATCAAAATTTAGTGGCAAAGATAATACTTTTTGGTGGAATGGCAAAATAAATTAAACTTTTTATCATTTCAGCTGAAAATTTCACAAAAAATAGTTGTCTATTTCCCAAAAAAGCAGTACCTTTGCAAGGTGAAATGTATCTGAAATGTAGAATACATGCTTCACAAGCAAGATTAACAGATAAAACGAAAGGTAAGAAGTGATAGAAATAAACAGACATATTGAGATTCTTCTCTTGAGCAACGACTGCGTGATAGTGCCAGGCTTTGGTGGCTTTATGGCTCATCATGTGGATGCACGATACGATGGCACCGACAACATGTTCCTGCCACCGCTCCGCACCGTGGGCTTCAATCCGCAGCTCACGATGAACGACTCGTTGCTTGCACTTTCGTACGTAGAGACCTACGACATGAGCTATCCGGAAGCCTTGCGCCGCATCGAGGAAGAGGTGAACGAGATTCGCCAAACCCTTGAAAACGAGGGACAATATGAGGTAGATAACGTGGGCACACTCTCGCTCAACGAAGATGGAAACATAGAGTTTGAACCCTACGAGGCTGGAATCCTCACCCCAGATTTCTATGGATTGGGCGGATTTGACATGCTGCCTGTGGCACAACTCTCTGCTCCTACAGCAGAAAGCAAGCCAAAAGCAGAAATCATGGAAATGCCTATGCAGCCAATGCAGAAGACGCAACCGGTGCAGAAGATGCAGAAAGAAAAAGAGATACCTGCCAACAACACCGTATTCATCAACGATGATGATGAGGTGGAAGAGACTTCGGCAGAATTCATCAGCATCAAGAAGAGTTGGCTCAGAAACCTGGCTGCAGCCTGCATCGCCATCATCGTCTTCTTCACCATCTCTACCCCATTGGGAGCTCCTACCATGCAGAAAAGCCAGATTGATACCGGCATGCTGAACCGCATCATGCCAAAGGATATCGACCAGGTAGAGAAAGCCAAAGAACTGGTAATCAATGGAGATGGGGCAAATTTGGCAGAAAACCCTAATAAGGCTTCGCAAACTGCAGAAGATGCAATGCAAACTGCAGGAAGCACAACACAAGCAGCAGAAAAGAATGCAGAGCCGTCGCTCTCTTCCACTTATTATAGCATCGTTCTGGCGAGCCGGGTAACCAAGCACAATGCTGCCAACTATGCCGAGCGCTTACAGAACAAGGGTTTCAAGCAGGCTCGTGTGCTGATTACCGAAAACAATGTAAAGGTGATTTATGGCACATATAATTCTGAGGTCGAGGCTTATGCTGCCCTGAAGAACCTGAAAGACAACGAGGCCTTTGCCGATGGTTGGATTACAAAGGTAAACGAATAGTTTTTAGATAATAAAGAAATAAAGGAAAGAAAGATAAGATATGAAAAGAGTACGTTGCCCAAAATGCGATAATTTCATCACGTTCGACGAGACCAAATATGAGGCAGGACAGAGCCTCGTCTTCGTTTGTCCTAATTGCAACAAGCAGTTTGGCATCCGAATGGGTGTTTCCAAGCTTCGCGAAACCCGCAAGGAGGAAAAGATTGACGAACAGGCCAACGAGCATGGCGTGGGTTCCATCGTGGTTATCGAGAACGTGTTTGCCTACAAGCAGGTGATTCCCTTGCAGATGGGCGACAATGTGATTGGCAGATACATGAAGAATAGTGGTATCAACTGCCCTATCGAGACCGTTGACCCAAGCGTGGATATGAACCACTGCGTAATCAACGTGAGCCGTGACAAGAAAGGCAGACTGAAATACGTGCTCCGCGACGGACCAAGCTACACCGGTACTTTCGTGGATAACGAAATCCTGGGCGACCGTGAACGCCGTGTCATCGAAGACGGCACACTCTTCACCATCGGAGCCACTAGCATCATCCTCCGCACAGCCGACAGCGAAGAGGAGTAAGCTATACTTTTCGTGGTGCCAAGCCAACCATCAAGACATTTCGAGATAGAAACAAACAGAAGGGTTAGAGTAAGAAAAATCTTACTCTAACCTTTTTTTGCTGATAAACACGTATAAATATACCATTATTTCTTACTTTCTGCAAGAATTTCAACCATTTTCCTAATCTTTTTGCTAATATTTTCTTTAAATTAAAAGAAAATGTGTACCTTTGCATCGTGAAATAAGAATAACGTGGGAGGCAACTCCCCAAACGTACAAAAAAAACAGAAGAAATACGTTAGGTTATGGATGTAGCAATCGTAAAATACAATGCCGGGAATATCTATTCCGTGGTCAACGCCATGAAGCGTTTGGGCATCGAGCCTGTGCTCACCGATGATGCAGAAATGCTCCAGAAGGCAGATCGTGTGCTGTTTCCAGGACAAGGTCAGGCAAAGGAGGCCATGGAGTATCTCAAGGCACACCAGTTGGACCAGGTAATCAAGAATCTCAAGCAGCCCGTTCTGGGCATCTGTGTGGGACAGCAGCTCTTGTGCCGACATTCGGAAGAGGGAGATGTAGATTGCATCGGCATCTTCGATGTGGATGTAAAGCGATTCCAGCCGCAGAAGCACGAAGACAAGGTGCCTGCCATGGGATGGAACGAAATCTATGATTTGAAGACGGATTTGTATAAAGGATTCGGAAACAGGATAGATGCAAAAGATGCAAACATTGCAGAAGCCCTGCAACATCCCTACTCCTATTTCGTCCATAGCTACTACGTGCCGCTCTGCGAGGAGACCATCGCCAAGGCTGATTATATCCTCCCCTACAGCGCATCGCTCCACAAGGATAATTTCTATACTTGCCAGTTCCACCCAGAGAAGAGTGGCAAGGTGGGAGAACAGATTTTAAAGAACTTCCTCGAAATTCAGTAGGGATAATCCTGCAAAGCAGTTTTCCCGCTGATATAAAATAGGATCAAACGCAATAAAAGAAATATGATAGAATTAATTCCAGCCATCGACTTGATAAACGGTCAGTGCGTGCGCCTGACCAAAGGCGATTACGACCAGAAGAAGATCTATAATGACAATCCAGCCGAAGTAGCAAAACACTTTGAGCAATTGGGATTTAAGCGACTCCACGTAGTAGATCTGGATGGAGCCAAGTCGAAGCATATTGTAAATGATGCAGTATTGAAATCCATCACCACCGAGACGAACCTCGTGGTAGATTTCGGAGGTGGCATCAAGACCGAGGAAGACATAGAGAAGGCTTTCGCCGCTGGTGCCAGTATGGTAACCGTGGGCAGCATTGCCGTTACTAATCCCCACCTCTTCATGGAGTGGATAGATAAGTATGGTGCCGACAAGCTCATCCTCGGAGCCGATGTAAGAAACGGCAAGATTTCTATCAATGGCTGGAAAGAGGATTCATCCGAAGACCTCCTCCCATTCCTCAAGAAATACATCGACAAGGGTGTACGCTATGTGCTCTGCACGGAAATCAGCAAAGACGGTACCCTGCAAGGTCCTGCCATCGACCTGTATAAAGAGGTAATGGCTGCCTATCCTCAACTCCACCTCATCGCCTCTGGCGGTGTAAGCTGCAACGAGGATATCGAGGCGCTGCAAGCTGCCGGCATCCCAGCCGTAGTCTTCGGCAAGGCATTCTACGAGGGGAAAATCGACGTCAAGAAGCTCGTGATTAGTGATTAGTGATTAGTGATTAATGATTAGTGATTAATAAAAATTTAGGAGTTAAGTAATCATAAAGTTCAAAGTTCAATGGTCAAAGTTCAAAGTAAAAGCAAAGGCTTGGCAAAGCGAATCGTTCCCTGTCTCGACGTGAAGAACGGAGAAACCGTAAAGGGAACCAACTTCGTGAACCTGAGAAGCGCAGGCGACCCGGTGGAACTGGGAAAGGCCTATAGCGATGCGGGGGCCGATGAACTCGTATTCCTCGACATCACCGCCAGCTTCGAAGAGCGCAAGACCTTTACAGACATGGTAACTCGCGTGGCTGCCGAAATCAACATCCCATTCACAGTGGGCGGCGGCATCAACGAGCTGAAGGACGTGGAACGACTCCTCAACGCAGGAGCCGACAAGGTAAGCATCAACAGTGCCGCCATCCGACATCCCGAGCTCATCAACGAGATAGCCAACCATTACGGTTCGCAGGTCTGTGTATGCGCCATCGATGCCCGCCTCGACCCAGACGGCTGGCATTGCTACGTGAAAGGCGGAAGAGAGAGAGTAGAACTGGGCTTGTTCGACTGGGCAAAGGAAGTGGCCGACCGTGGTGCGGGTGAGATTCTCTTCACCAGTATGGATCACGACGGCGTAAAACAGGGATTCGCCAACGAAGCCCTCGCCCGTCTTGCCGAAGAAGTAAGTATTCCGATCATCGCCTCGGGCGGTGCCGGCAAGATGGAGCATTTCCGTGATGCCTTCACCCTGGGAAAGGCAGATGCAGCCCTGGCAGCCAGCGTCTTCCACTTCGGCGAAATCGCCATCCCAGACTTGAAGAAATATCTGAGAAACGAGGGAATCAACGTCAGATTGTAGAAATTTCTGAGCAGCAGATAATTCAACGCCAGGTTATCAGATTGTAGAAACAGACAAACAATTTAATTGTAAAGATAAAAATGGAAATAGATTTTGAAAAAATGGGCGGACTTGTTCCAGCCATCATCCAGGATGCCGTAACCAAGAACGTCCTGATGCTGGGCTTCATGAACAGGGAAGCATACGATAAGACCATCGAAACCAAGAAGGTAACCTTCTGGAGCCGTTCACGCAACTGTCTTTGGACCAAGGGCGAGACATCCGGCAACTTCCTCAACCTGGTTAGCATCCAGATTGACTGCGACAACGACACCTTTCTGGTAAAGGTTCATCCAGATGGTCCTACCTGTCACAAGGGCACCGACACCTGCTGGGCAGAGGAGAACACCCTGAACCCAATCCTCTTTCTCTCGGAGTTGCAGGACTTCATCAACAAGCGCCACGAAGAGATGCCTGAGGGCAGCTATACCACCAGCCTATTCAAGAAAGGCGTGAACAAAATGGCGCAAAAGGTTGGAGAAGAAGCCATTGAAACCGTTATCGAAGCTACCAATGGCACCGACGACAAGCTCATCTACGAGAGTTCCGACCTGCTCTACCACCTCATCGTACTGCTCACTAGCAAGGGTCTGCGAATTGAGGATGTAGTAAAGGAGCTACAAATGCGACACGACCCGGAATGGGACAAGAAGCGCCGCGTGGCAAAGAGCAAGGGTGAAATGAAATAATATAGGCTAATATATAGATATTAGGAATGCGCCCTGAACCAACGGTCACCGGCCGAAGGAAAAGGTAAAGGGCAAAAGCATTAGAACAATTAATAAAGGAGAAAAAATTAGGATGTTAATAGATTATCAAAACGTCAGCATATACCAGGCTGAGAAATGCGTGCTCCAGAACGTCAACTTCCATGTGGATGAAGGCGAGTTCGCTTATCTCATCGGTAAGGTGGGCTCAGGAAAGAGCTCACTCCTGAAAACCCTCTACTGCGAGCTCGACCTCGTGGAGGGCGAGATCGACAAGGCAGAAATCCTGGGCAGAGACCTGAAAACCATCCGCCGCAAGGACATTCCAGCCCTGCGAAAGGAAATGGGCATCATCTTCCAGGACTTCCAGTTGCTCCACGACCGCACCGTGCGCAAGAACTTCGAGTTCGTGCTCAAGGCCACCGGATGGAAAAACAAGAAGGATAGAGAAAAACGCATCGAAGAAGTGCTCAACGAGGTGGGCATGATCGAGAAAATCGACAAGATGCCTCATGAGCTCTCCGGCGGAGAACAGCAGCGTGTGGCCATCGCCCGTGCCCTGCTCAACACCCCAAAAATCATCATCGCCGATGAGCCAACGGGAAATCTCGACCCAGAAACTGCCAGCAACATCGTGAGTCTCTTGAAAGACATCACCAAGCAAGGCACAGCTGTTGTGATGACAACCCATAACATCCCAATGCTCGACAAGTTCCCAGGCATCGTATATCGCTGCAAGGACGGCGTGCTCCACGACGTGACCAACGAGTACAACCGCATCGACCTTACGGAAGATGGCGAGGAGAATTAAACAAAGAACAATAAAAATTAAACATTTAAATAATATTACGACTATGAAGGTAATGAAATTCGGAGGTACTTCTGTAGGCTCACCAGAGCGCATGAAGGGAGTAGCCTCTTTGGTTACAGAATCAGGTGAACCAACTTTCATCGTATTGTCTGCGATGAGCGGTACAACAAACTCTCTCGTTGAGATCTCTGACTATCTTTACAAGAAGAACCCAGAGGGTGCCAACGAGGTAATCAACAACTTGGAGAAGAAATACATGCAGCACGTGGAAGAGCTCTACTCTACCGAGGAGATGAAGCAGACCACACGCGAGTTCTTGCAGGGCGAGTTCAACTATCTCCGCTCTTTCACCAAAGACCTCTTCACTTCTTTCGAGGAGAAGAGCATCGTGGCTCAGGGCGAGATGATGAGCACCAACATGGTTGTAAACTACTTGAAGGAACAGGGCGTAAAGGCTGTATTGCTCAGTGCTTTAGACTTTATGCGCACAGACAAGAACGCAGAGCCAGACCCACAGTATATCAAGGAGAAGTTGGCTGCCATCATGGAGCAGAACCAGGACTACCAGATCTATATCACCCAGGGCTTCATCTGCCGCAACGCTTACGGCGAGATCGACAACCTGCAGCGTGGTGGTAGCGACTACACCGCTTCTCTTATCGGTGCAGCCCTGCCAGCAGACGAGATTCAGATCTGGACCGACATCGACGGTATGCACAACAACGACCCTCGTGTCGTAGAGCACACTGAGGCAGTTCGCCAGCTGAACTTCGAGGAGGCTGCCGAGTTGGCTTACTTCGGTGCCAAGATTCTCCACCCTACCTGCGTTCAGCCAGCCAAGTATGCCGGCATCCCAGTTCGTCTGAAGAACACCATGGATCCTAAGGCAGATGGTACCATCATCGACAACGTTATCGTACGTGGCAAGATCAAGGCTGTAGCTGCCAAGGACAACATTACAGCCATCAAGATTAAGAGTAGCCGCATGTTGCTCGCCACAGGTTTCCTGCGCAAGGTATTCGAGATTTTCGAGAGCTACCAGACTCCAATCGACATGATTGCAACATCTGAGGTAGGTGTGAGCATGAGTATCGATAACGACACTCACCTCAACGACATCGTGAACGAGCTGAAGAAGTATGGCACTGTGACCGTAGATTCAGACATGTGTATCATCTGCGTGGTAGGTGACCTGGATTGGAGCAACGTAGGCTTCGAGACCATCGCTACCGATGCAATGAAGAACATCCCAGTGCGCATGATTTCTTACGGTGGTTCCAACTACAACATCTCATTCCTCATCAAGGAGAAGGATAAGAAGCAGGCATTACAGAACTTGAGCAACGTATTGTTCGAGAAGTAATCACATATTCAATATCTCCGCCCCATCGGGGGGGGATATATTCTGATTTAACTATAATAAGATATTAACAATAAGCATAAACGAAATGAAAGGAACATTTCCGATAGATAAGTTTCAGGAGATACAGACTCCGTTCTACTACTACGACACCAACGTGTTGCGCCAGACCTTGAAGACCATCAATCAGGAGGCAGGCAAGCACGAAGGCTTTGAGGTTCACTATGCCGTGAAGGCAAATGCCAACCCTAAGGTGCTCAACATCATCTGCCAGGCTGGTTTGGGTGCCGACTGTGTGAGCGGAGGAGAGATTCAGGCAGCCATCAATGCCGGATTCCCAGCCAATAAGATTGTATATGCAGGTGTAGGCAAGAGCGATTGGGAAATCAACCTCGGTCTGGACAAGGGCATCTTCTGCTTCAACGTAGAGAGCATCCCTGAGTTGGAAGTCATCAACGAACTCGCCGAGAAGAAGAACAAGATTGCCCAGGTATGTTTCCGCATCAACCCTGATGTAGGTGCGCATACACATGCCAACATCACTACAGGCTTGGCAGAAAACAAGTTTGGTATCGCCATGCGCGATATGGAAAGTGTTATTGAAGAGGCTTCCAAAATGAAGAACATCAAGTTCCTGGGCCTTCATTTCCACATTGGTAGTCAGATACTTGACATGGGAGACTTCGAGGCTCTCTGCAACCGAATCAACGAGCTGCAAAACCAGTTGGAGGCTCATCACATCGAGGTGAAGAACATCAACGTGGGCGGTGGCTTGGGCATCGATTACAACCATCCTAACCGCATGCCTATCCCTGATTTCAAGGATTACTTTGATACATACGCCAAGAAACTGAAGCTGCGCGATGGTCAGAAGTTACACTTCGAGCTGGGGCGTGCCGTGGTAGGTCAGATGGGTTCGCTCATCACCAAGACCCTCTACATCAAGCAGGGCACAGCCAAGCAGTTTGCCATCGTTGATGCGGGTATGACCGATCTGATTCGCCCTGCCCTCTATCAGGCATATCATAAGATAGAGAACATCTCTAGCGACGAACCTGTTGAGACATACGATGTGGTAGGTCCTATCTGCGAGTCGAGCGATGTATTCGCCAAGGCGATTGATTTAAACAAGACCCATCGTGGCGACCTCATCGCCCTCCGTTCAGCCGGAGCATACGGTGAGATTATGGCGAGCCAGTATAACTGCCGCCAGTTGCCAAAGGGCTACATTACAGAAGACTTTTAATTCTGTTGAGAGTTAAGAGTTTACAGTTAAGAGATATTTCTTGAATACGAGAAAAAGAAATGATGACAATTAGTTTAACAACTATCATAGCAGGCGCAGTAGTGGTTTTATTGGCAATCCTCGGATCGCTGATAAATCCATTTCTGCGCTCGTTGCAATTTCCGGAAATAGACGCCGTTATATCTGAAGATGAGGATGTTATAGAAGATAGTTCAAGCCATGAAGCAAAAACTTCTGATACAGAAGAGGGGCCGAAAGTTCCCGTTTCAGTGCTGATTACCGCCCACGACAACCTCGCAGAATTAGAGCGCAACCTTCCGATGTTCCTGCACCAGAAGCATGCTGCCGATTATCAGGTAATCGTGGTTTGCCAGAGCACAGACGGCGAAACCCTGGACTATCTGAAGCGCATGGCCGCCGAGAACCCTCACCTCTACTATACGTATATCCCGGAGAGTTCCCGCTACATGAGCCGCAAGAAGCTGCAGATTACCCTGGGCGTAAAAGCAGCCAAGTATGAGTGGATTATCCTCACAGAACCAACCTGCAAGCCAGAGAACGACAAGTGGCTGATGACCATGGCTCGCAACTGCCAGGACCCCAACCACCTGGTATTGGGCTACGTAAGCCTGGACAACGAGACCAAGGGCGTTCGCCGATTCGACAGTATCCGCAAGGCATTCTATCTGCTTCGCCGTGCCCAGCACAGCTATGGCTACCGCACCCACATGCCAAACGTGGCATTCCGCAAGAGCGACTTCATGCGCGAGCAGGGCTACCAGGGCAACCTGGAGTTTGTGCGTGGCGAGTACGATTTCCTGGTAAACAAGTACGCCGCCTTCGGCGATACAGCCGTAGAATTGGATTGCGATGCCTGGCTCACCCGCGATGAGCCTACCAACAAGGCATGGCACAATGCCCACCTCTATCACCAGGCATCCCTGAAGAGTCTGGAGCGTGCTGCCAGCATGCGCACCCTGATGTTCTTCGACCACCTGATGCCGCATCTCAGTCTGCTGGCATCGATAGCCGTATTGGCATACGCCATCTTCATGCAAAATTGGATTCTGACCGGCATCGCAGGTTTCGCCCTGCTCCTGCTCTTCATCCTCCGCATGCTCATCGCCAACAAGGCCATCAAGCACTTCGACGACGACATCGCCCTCTTCAAGTTGCCATTCCTAGAGTATGGCATCATCTGGCGCAATCTCGCCAACAAGATAAGATACTGGCGGGCAGACAAGAACGATTTTACAAGTCATAAGTTATAAAACATTATTAAAGAGAAAAAACGATGAGAATCTATTTGTTCATTTCCAAGCTGAAGAAAATGCTTCAGATGTATCTACCATACATCGAAGCATTGAAGCAGAAGTTCGACATCTGCCCTAGCCTGGCGGATGCCGACATAGTGTTGATATTCGGAGCATGGACAAGAAAGGGTGCCCAACTCGCCAGCAAATCGCGAAAGATGGGTATCCCATACATCGTTTGCCCCCTGGGCGACATCTCCGAGCGCAATCGCCGGAACCCGCACCTCAAGCGCATGCTGCAAACCATCCTGTACCAGAAACGTATGTACAGACATGCCAACCTGCTGGTGGCGAGCACGCCGATGGAGAGAAACTATCTGATGAAGCTGGGCTGGAACAATCGCATCATCCTGACCCGATACTTCGGCTACAGCTATCTTACCACGGTGGATGGCATGATGCACGACTGGAACGACACCAGCGTCACCACCCTCTCCGACTTTGAGCAGCGCAAGGCAGATGCCATTGCCAAGCAGACGGAGCAGCCCATCATTGCCCAAATTATGCAGATACAAAGCCGAATGCCGCATCAGAACATTCCGCAGAGCTATCTCGACGACCTTCATACCTTATTATATGCAGACAATTATGATGAGGATGCCATCAACGAGGAACTCAGAAAGCTGAAACTGTCAGATTATGCCGCCGCCGTTTTCCAGGCAATGACCGAAAAGACGGGACTTACCGAGGGATTCATGCCGCTGCCTGCCAAGAAAAGCAGGAAAAGCAAGGAGATTCTGAGGTATGTGAAGTAAAAAAAGTAAAAGAGGCAGACAGTAGTTGACCTGCATCAAGCCCCCAACTGTCACTTATTGACGTGAGTCAAAAAAAGGCCGTTTTTCATCATTTTGTCATGTCATTGTTGCCGATATTCAAAAAAAAGGCATTACCTTTGCACTTGAAAAGAAGAAACAACAAGTTCTGAGCAATCGGGACGGAAGGTTTCAGGTAAGAGAGATTGTAAAAGGATAATGTAAAATTGGAGTCTAAAACACGATGGCTCCGCAGATGAACAGAGAAAGGAAAAAATTATGATGACAACAGTAATGGCACTCGCAGTAGTAGCAGTTATGATTGCAAAGGCAATCAATGTAAACAACCACATCGAGATGGGTAAGTAATTACTCCGTCACCTTGTAGGAAAAGAAAGAAAAGGGACAATAGGATGTCCCAGTTAAAAAGAAAAGGGCATAACGAAGCCCAAGTATTAATAAATAAAGAGAAAGGATAACAGTTATGAAAAAAATAATGAATGAAATCAAGAAGGCTATGAAGGCTTTCGTAAAGAACTACATAAACGCCATGACAGTGTATGGCGAGGCTATTAGTAGAGGTCGTGGTTGCGCTTGCGTATAACCCCCTCCTCGAAACGGGTTAGAAAAATGGTTAAGATGCACCAAGTTAAAGCATCTTTTAAAATGGATGTAATTACGTTAACAATATAGAGGGAGCGTGCAGGAACTTAGATTCTTGCACGCTTTTTTGTATCTGGAGATTGTTTGCCACAGACATCTCTATCCCATAACGTCTCTAAATTCTCTTCACTTTCCGTTAATATAGATTAAAAAAACATCATTTTATTGTCTATATCATATTTTATCTTTACTTTTGCAATCAGTTATCACGGGGGTGCTGATAGATTCGGCTGAGATTATACCCATTGAACCTGATGCTGGTAATGCTGCCGCAGGAATAGATGATATAACCTTTCTATAAGTTTATTGAAAACTTATATTGCTTACAACTCCATCTGCTTCTTCCAGGCAAGAAGCAAAGAATCTTTCAGAAAATATTCCCGTGTTTACTAGGTTAAAGTAGAGATACTGATGTAGAAATACTGATGTAGAGATACTGATGTATAATAGTTGAAGTATATAGAAGTAAATAAATGTAAATATAGGAAAATCATGAAAGTAATTATCAACAACAAAGAAACTGAGACTCAGGCAAAGACCGTCAAGGAACTTGCCCAGGAACTCGACCTTCCTGCCACAGGCTGCGCCGTAGCCATCAGCAACGAGATGGTGCCACGTGATGAATGGGAAAGCCATCTTATCCAGGAGGGTGCCGACATCGTTATCGTCAAGGCATTCTGTGGAGGATAAGGTATAGTTAAGAGTTTATAGTTAACAGTTTATAGTTTATAGGGCTATGGCAAAAATACCTTTAGACAGTTTTCAACTGCAGTTCATCTCTCACCAGAATGAGAAGATGACTTACCTGGATGGCATCCACGAGGCGATAACAGGACTCTGCGGATGGGTTCAGCTCCGCATGAAGGATGCCTCTGATAATGAAGTGCGCCCCATCGCCTACAAGGTGAAGGAATGGTGCAAGATCATGAATGTTACCTTCATCATCGACGACCGTGTGGAACTGGTGAAAGAGGTGGGCGCCGACGGCGTACATCTGGGCAAGAACGATATGCCGATTGCCGAAGCCCGCAAGATTCTGGGCGACGACTTCATCATCGGCGGTACGGCCAATACCTTCGAGGATATAAAGGCTCACTATGAGGCTGGTGCCGATTACATCGGTTGCGGTCCGTTCCGCTTCACCACCACCAAGGAGAAGCTCTCTCCTATCCTCGGTCTTGAAGGATATAAGGAAATCATCCAGAAGATGAAGGCAGAAAACATCAACATCCCAATCGTTGCCATCGGTGGCATCACCAAGGAGGATATTCCCGAAATCATGAAGACGGGAGTTAACGGCATCGCCCTCAGCGGCTGCATCCTCAACGCCAAGGATCCGGCATCAGAAACCCATGACATCATGGAAATGATGAAGAGTTTAAGATAAGCAATCCGCTAGGCATCCCGCCGGTTGAAGGGATACGCTAGGCATCCAGAAAAAATAAAGCCCGCTAGGCGCCCCGCCGGATTTGAAATCCGGCGTAAAAAAAGGTCCCAACCTTTTTAAGATCTGCGGATTTGAAATCCGCAGCAAACTAGGTTGATAAGGGGATTACAAATCCCCAGGTTTAAGTGGTCGAACATTTTTTAACGACGGATTGCAAATCCGTCGGAACGCCTAACGGATGAAGGATCGTCGGAACGCCTGGCAGATAAAGGGATTCAAATAGCAAATATTTAAAAATAACAATACAAAAAAATGGAAAAATTAGTAATTGCAGGACGAGAGTTCAACTCCCGCCTCTTCCTCGGAACAGGAAAGTTCAACAACAACCAGCTCATGGCCGAAGCCATCAAGGCTTCTGAAACAGAAATGGTAACCGTTGCCATGAAGCGTATCGAACTCGAAGACAAGCAGGACGACCTGCTCTCTCATATCGTGCAGAACCCAAATATCCAGCTCCTTCCTAACACCAGTGGCGTACGCAACGCTGAGGAGGCAGTATTCGCAGCTCAGATGGCTCGCGAGGCTTTCGGAACCAACTGGCTCAAGCTCGAAATCCACCCAGACCCTCGCTATCTCCTTCCAGACTCTATCGAGACGCTGAAGGCTACCGAGAAACTGGTAAAGCTCGGTTTCGTGGTATTGCCATATTGCCAGGCAGACCCAACCCTCTGCAAGCACCTCGAAGAGGCTGGTGCTGCTACCGTGATGCCACTCGCTGCACCTATCGGTACCAACAAGGGATTGAGAATGAAGGACTTCCTGCAGATCATCATCGAGCAGGCTACTGTTCCTGTGGTAGTAGATGCAGGTATCGGTGCGCCTAGCCACGCAGCCGAAGCCATGGAGATGGGTGCCAGCGCTTGCTTGGTCAACACAGCCATCGCCGTAGCCGGAGACCCTGTAGAAATGGCTAAGGCATTCAAGGAGGCAGTGGTATGCGGTCGCCGTGCTTACGAGGCAGGTCTCGGAGCCATCAGCGATTGTGCCGAGGCAAGTTCTCCACTCACCGCATTCCTCAACGAATAAATAAAATAAATATTAATAAAAGGCATGAAGGATGAAGGCAAAGAAGCAAGAACGCTCTTTTTACCCTTTTACCTTTTTACCTTTTTACCTTTAAAAATTATGCCAAACGATAAGAAAGCTTACGCCCAGAGAGAAAAGGCGTATATGCAGGGAAAACTTTTCCCACAGATCAAGGTTGGAATGACCAAGGTAAACCTCACTCCTACTGTTGTGAAGGATGAGCGCGGCATTCCACATACAGAGCCAAACGCTCCGGTTTACATCTACGATACCAGCGGTCCTTACAGCGACCCTAACTATCAGGTAGATTTGAAGAAGGGCTTGCCAAGAATGCGCGAGCAGTGGATTATCGACCGCAATGATACCGAGCAGCTCAAGGAGGTTACCAGCGAGTATGGCAAGCAGCGTCTTGCTGACCATAGCCTCGACCACCTCCGCTTCGAGCATATCCAGTTGCCTCGCCGTGCACAGGCTGGCAAGCACATCACCCAGATGGCTTACGCCAAGGCTGGCATCATCACTCCAGAGATGGAGTATGTGGCTATCCGCGAGAACATGAACTGCCAGGAGTTGGGCATCGATACCCATATCACTCCTGAGTATGTGCGTGATGAGATTGCACGCGGACGTGCCGTTCTTCCTGCCAACATCAACCATCCGGAGAGCGAACCGATGATCATCGGCCGCAACTTCCTCGTGAAGATCAATACCAACATCGGTAACTCTGCCACTACCTCCAGCATCGAGGAAGAGGTGGATAAGGCTGTATGGTCTTGCAAGTGGGGAGGCGATACTTTGATGGACCTCTCTACCGGCGACAATATCCACGAAACCCGTGAATGGATTGTACGCAACTGCCCTGTACCAGTAGGAACCGTGCCTATCTACCAGGCTTTGGAGAAGGTAAACGGCAAGGTAGAGGATCTGAACTGGGAGGTATTCCGTGATACCCTCATCGAGCAGTGCGAGCAGGGTGTTGACTACTTCACCATCCATGCCGGCATCCGTCGCCACAACGTGCATCTCGCTGATAGCCGTCTCTGCGGTATCGTGAGCCGTGGCGGTAGTATCATGAGCAAGTGGTGTCTCTATCACGACCAGGAGAGTTTCCTCTATGAGCACTTCGACGACATCTGCGACATCGTGGCACAGTACGACGTAGCCCTCTCATTGGGCGATGGTCTGCGCCCAGGCTGTATTGCCGATGCCAACGATGCAGCCCAGTTTGCCGAGTTGGATACCATGGGCGAGCTTGTTACCCGTGCCTGGGACAAGAACGTGCAGGCATTCATCGAGGGTCCTGGTCACGTGCCATTGCAGAAGATCAAGGAGAACATGGAGCGCCAGCTCGACCACTGTCACGAGGCACCATTCTACACCCTCGGCCCATTGGTTACCGATATCGCTCCAGGTTACGACCACATCACTTCAGCCATCGGTGGCGCCCAGATAGCATGGCTCGGCACTGCCATGCTCTGCTATGTAACACCAAAGGAGCACCTCGCCTTGCCTAACAAGGAAGATGTGCGCACAGGTGTAGTAACCTATAAGATTGCCGCTCATGCAGCCGATTTGGCTAAGGGTCATCCAGGTGCAACCATCCGAGACAATGCCCTCTCCAAGGCCCGCTTCGAGTTCCGCTGGAGAGACCAGTTCCACCTCTCTCTCGACCCAGAGCTCGCCTTGAAGTATTTCGAGGAGGCAGGTCATACAGACGGTGAGTACTGCACCATGTGTGGTCCAAACTTCTGCGCAGCCAAGTTGACACACGATTTGAGAAAGTTTAAAAAGTAAGAAAATGTTTTCAGACGAATTAAAGAATATCAGTTGGGAGGAGACCACGGAGCGCATTGCTCGAATGACCGATAACGATGTGCGTCGTGCCCTTGCCAAGGACCATTGCGATGTGAACGACTTCATGGCGCTGATTTCACCGGCAGCCGAGCCATACCTGGAGGTAATGGCGCGTCTTTCCCGCAAATATACCGAGGAGCGCTTCGGCAAGACCATGTCGATGTTCATTCCTCTCTACATCACCAATTCATGCTCAAACTCCTGCGTGTATTGCGGTTTCCATCGTGAGAATCCGATGGCCCGCACTATCCTCACCCCAGAGCAGATTGAGAACGAGTACAAGGCCATCAAGCAGTTGGCACCATTCGAGAACATCCTTCTCGTAACGGGCGAGAACCCTGCAAAGGCTGGCACCCCTTATCTTGCCAAGGCCATCGACATCGCCAAGAAGTATTTCTCTAACGTGAAGATTGAGGTGATGCCGCTCTCTACTGAGGATTACAAGACCCTCGCCGACCATGGCATGAACGGCGTCATCTGTTTCCAGGAAACCTACAACCACGAGCACTACAAGCTCTACCACCCACGTGGCATGAAGAGTAAGTTTGAGTGGCGCTGCGATGGTTTCGACCGCATGGGTATGGCAGGCGTTCATTCCATCGGTATGGGTGTGCTCATCGGACTGGAGAAGGAGTGGCGCACGGATGTAGTGATGATGGCTCATCACCTGCGCTACCTTCAGAAGCACTACTGGAAGACCAAGTACAGCGTGAACTTCCCTCGTATGCGCCCTGCACAGAACGAAGGTTTCCAGCCAAACTGCTTCATGACCGATAAGCAGTTGGCACAGGCTACTTTCGCCATGCGTATCTTCGACCACGATGTAGATATCTCCTACTCTACCCGTGAGCCTGCCTACATCCGTGACAACATGGCGACACTGGGTGTCACCACCATGTCGGCAGAATCAAAGGTAAATCCTGGTGGTTACCATACTTATCCTCAGGCATTGGAGCAGTTCACCGTGAGCGATGAGCGTACCGCCAAGGTAATCAATGCGAGATTGAAGGAATTGGGCAGAGAGCCAGTATGGAAGGATTGGGATGCCTCATTCGATTTCTTCGGAAATATCGCAAACGGATAAGATTAACATATAGATATAAAAAAAGCGCCTTGAATGATTTCAAGACGCTTTTTTAATATCATTTTATGAATCGTTTAATCATTAAACAATGAATAGCTTATTCCTTATATCATGAATAGCTTATTCCTTCAACCATCCCCCAATCAAGTCGATGATTTCCTGTCTGGTAGGCTCAGGGAACGACAGGATGCGGGTGAGATGCGAACCGCCATGACACATATAGACATGCAGGTTCTTCTTGTTCTTGGTGAAAGGCAATCCATAGATGCCCGATGCACCCCATGGATCGATATCACCATAAATATACACCATCTTCGGATCGTTCTTGGTCAGGAAATCCACGGTATAATTGTAGAGCTTTGGCGAGAACTCCACGTTCTCGGCACCCTTAGGCACCATCAGTTTCTTCAGATAACCCTTTGGCGACTTGATGCTCAGGTATCTTTTGAATGGCTTGGTGTAATATCCGTAATATCCCAACTCCCTGGCAGCCTGCACATCAAACGGAGAGGTGGCGTTGTAGTTGGTGAAATACTCCGGCTCACACATGTTAATCCAGTATTTGAACACCTGGTCGTCGGTGGTATCATTCGTAGGAATCTTCTTGATGTCCTCCCCCCACTGCCAGAAGGCGAAGGCATACTCAAACACCGAATAATCGAAAATCTCGGCGATAGGAGCATTGAAGCGATACTGCTTCTCGCTGCAGTACTTCTCGAACATCGGCAGCAGCGCAGCCTTGCGCTTGAAGAGCAGCAGCTGGAAATTGAGCACCTTCTGTCGGTTCTCCTTGGTAGAAACCTCATGCTGCAGGAACTTCTCGTGTCTGCCATCCTCTACACCCTTATTTAGTGGTGCAACGTATGGCACGGAAATATCCACATCATTCGGGAAGTAAGCTCGGTAGAACATCGTGGTCTGTCCGCCCTTGCTGATACCCGTAGCAATCCACTTGCCCTTATACATTGCATGCAGGGTCTGGTTTACGTGGTGCAGATCGTAGAGCGAGTTCTCCACGGTGAGGTAATCCCAGTTGCAAGGACTAGGCATCGACTTGTCGAAATAGCGGTACTCCACGGTGATGATGTTGGTATCGAAGAGTTTGGAAAGTTCCTCGATGTATCCCTCGCGCAATGCATACTTGGCGTTGTAGCCTTCTGTTACGAGCACGGTAGGACGGTCGAATCCTCTGTGGCAGAGTATCACTCGCTGCTCAAAGCTACCCTTGGAAGCATCCTTGGCATCCAGTTGCTGCTTGATGAAGAACACATATTTTTCCGGGAAATGCGTACTCTTCAGCGTTTCCACGTCACTCACTCCAGGCAGCGTCGCCAACAGCTTGCCCGCCTCTCCCAGTTCTGCCGCCAGCATCTGCAAAGGCAGGATGAAGAGCAGCAGCATCAATTTCAAGAATCTCAATTTCGAAGATCTCAATTTCAAGAATTTCAATTTCATTTTCGTCTCTCTTTTATATTTTCTCTTTTTAAACTTTCGTCGGTAATCTCCACATGCATAAAATGCTATGCAAAGGTAAGGAAATATTCTTGTCCGGCAAAGAGAAACGACATTTTATTAGCATTTTTAAGATAAATTCCCGTCGGTTAAAGCCCGCTAGGCGCTCCGACGGATTTGAAATCCGTCGTCAAAAAACGACCTAACCTCTTTAGGATCTGTGGATTTGCAATCCGCAGCAAGCAAGATTGCAAATTCGCTATCAAACAAATCATCTGTCTTTATCTCCATTGCGCAATCTTCTGTTCTAATCTTGCAATCAAATCATCCACTGGATGACCATAGTTCGGGTCATCCAAGTGCTTGTCTATTTCTGCGCAATGCTCCATCACCTGCTCCAACGAGCGGCCCATAGGATAGAAATCGGTATCATAAGCCTCATCCCATGATACGGATGATGCAGATGATTCCATAGAACAATAAGCAGGCGATGGCTCACAAACCTTATCCCCTGCTATCTTCGATTCCTCGATATGATATTTCTTTTCCTCCATATTTCTTTTGCTATTAAAGTTCCACGTTACTTATTGGTGCAAAAATACGAAGAAAGATTGGAACTCGCAAGAAAAATGGCAGAGAACGCTGAATTTTAATGGATTATACAGAAAAATTCCCCCGCTAGGCGCTCCGACGGATTTGAAATCCGTCGTCAAAAAATGACCTAACCTCTTTAGAATCTGCGGATTTGCAATCCGCAGCAAGCAAGATTGCAATCCGGCAGAACACCTAACGAGGGTATTATTACAGGCATTTGCCCTTTACATATCAAACAGATTACCCGTTGCCACAGAATACGATACCTTACACATGTTGCAGATATCAGTAATCGTAGCACCACTTCCACTCAACGAGTAGAACACGCTCTCGCCTACCAATACATACTCCCAGGTGCGATTCATCCTATCCTCAGGCTCCAAGGCATTGATTTTCTTAATCCACTCAATGGTAGCCGTCTGCTTCTGACGCACGTTCACGTCGTCCACCTTGTCGTCGCCCTTGGTCTCAATCAGATAAACCTTATCAGCCGTAGCCACGATGAAGTCAGGATGATACGTTGCCATCAAGCCATCCTTCCTCACATAGAAGATGATGGCGAAAGAATGGCCATTCTCATTAATCTTCAAGAATCTTTCCACCTCGGCATCCCTATCCAGAAACTCGATGAATGCCTTTTCCAATCCTCCTCCATGAGAAGGATAACCCAGTCGGGGATAGATGCACTTCTGTACCTCCATCGAGTAAGACTCTCTCATCTTGATGGCTCTGAGCGAAGAGAAATCCGTATGACTCACCTCGGCATTGATTGTTGTCAGGCGGTTCTGCATCTTATAGATGGCCACGGCAAACTGCTCCACGATATGCTTCGTCACGATGCCATCCTTAGCCAGCAATATCTTCCAGTCGTTGCCCTGGAACGGATTGAAAGGCAGGGAGAAAAGTTTCTCCCGGATATACCAGTCCATCACCTGCACCGTTTGTGCCCCATTAATCTGAATGGTCGGGAACCCCTGGCGGCGACAGTTCTCAAAGCGCAGGGTTACTACCCTCAGCAACTTCTGTAGATACTCATTATATCCGCTGGCATTGAAGAGATTGGCCGTCACCTTATACTTGCCAAAGGTAGTCTTGGTTAGAGATTCCTGCGACACGAAGGTCTCGCCCTCTTTTGCCAGGAACTTGCGGAGCAAAGGCAGTGGATACATCGTAAACGGCTCTAAATCATCCAGATCTATCTCTGCATCCTCAAATTCATCGATGGAATCATGCAGGATAACCGGCCATTGGAAATCATATTTCCCGTAATCCTCACGAAGTCCCACGGTAAGAATATCGCCTGTGGCTCCTCCGGCACCCACATCGCCTTCATCCACAGCCACCAAGCCTTGATCCTGCAAATCATCATAAAACTTGATGAAAGCCGGATGCTCTACGATAGACAAGGTGTCGATATAGGTGCGGGGAGGCTGATGATTCTTCAACACCCTCAAGCGGTCTTCACGCTTGATGTCGATGTAATCAGACTCTCGCCACATCAGTCGCAAGCCTCTACCCACCAACTGCTCCAGCAGGATTGGCGCCTGCGAAGAACGCAGCGGAACGAGCACGCAGATGTTGTTGACGTCGAAACCCTCACGGAGCATCAGCACCGAGATGACCACCTTCGGACTCTTATACCTATCTATATCGAAGAGCTTCTTCTTGATTTCCTGCCATTCTTCATCCTTCACCTCGCCCTGCTTGTTGCTGTCGATGGTAACGATGTCTTCATCTTCCAGACCTTCCGACTTCAGAAACTCTTCTACGAAAGGAGATACCGTGGTATCCTGGCAGACGATGAGCATCTTTGGGTTCTTTGACGCATCATTTTTCAGGAATTCTTCTTCCAGCTTGTTCAGCTTGGTCAATCCGGCACGGAGCATCATGCGCTGGCCCTCGCTCAGTCCTACCACCTTTCCCTGCTCATCACGCTCGGCGTTGTAATCCAGGTTCTCCAGGTCGGTGAGTTCCTGGCGGCGGTCGAGCAACAATAGTTTCACCAGTCCCTGCTTCATCGCCATCGGCAAGTCGAAGTCAACGATGATATGCGGGAAGAAGAGTTTCACCTGCTTCTCTCCCGTTCCCTTCGTATCAAAAGGGGTAGCCGAGAAGTCCACCTGTATGAAACGGGTGCCCTTGGTGGCGCTGATGGCATTCAAGCCTCTTTGCCATTCCACCTCCTCGGTTTCGCCATTACGCTTGATTTCGTGAATATGATGAGCCTCATCATTGATTACCATCAAATCCTTTAAACCCGCCAGATATTCCAGTTCGGTGCCACCCAGGGCACGGCGGTCGAGCATGCCGAGGTCATTACCCGCCGACTTGCCCGGACGGATAGGCAACAGATCACTGATGATTTCAGCGGGTGTCACCGTGCTGGAATCGTCCACATCCTCATCCTGTTCCTTCTCTTCCATCTGATTTTCAAACAGATGCCAGTTGGTCAGGGCAATCAGTCCCTCTCCGGTGGTCTTCCTGCCGATGCCATCCTCCTTGGTCACCACATTGTTCTGGATGAACGAAAACACCTCATCACGATAACGCTCGGGGATGAACACATCCTGGTTCATGTAGTAGTCGTTGGTCTGAGGGTCACGATATTCTTCGTCGCGCTTCTTTCTGCCGCAGAAGGCATCCAGCAGACGGTCGTAAACAATCAGACCCGGAGCCACTATCAGGAACTTCTGCGTAAATCGTCCGCTCTCCACATCCTCGTGTCGGGCATTCAGCATCTGCCAGATTATCAAGGCATGCATCACCCACGTCTTTCCCGTGCCCGTAGCCATCTTCACAGCATACTTAGGCATCTGATATTTAGGCTTGGCAAGCTGAGCCAGGTCGGTCCTATCCATCAGTTCCGGAATGATGCCCTGATAGGCATCCATCACGCAGTTTTCTCCCATCACTTCGTGCAGATAGATGATGTTGAGGATAGCCTGACGCTGACCCTCGTGGAAGTTTCTCGCACGCTCGTTGCAGAAGCCCTCTCCAAACCAATAGTTCAAGAGCGAGGCGGTGGTTGGAGTCACCTTCTCCAGCATCTCCCCACTCTTCCAGGCTGCATTGACCACATCGGTGAGTCGATGCGCCAATTCCAAAGATATATTACTTGAATTGATAGCCATAGTCGTAATCTCCTATTCGTTCTTAACACTTCACATCCAGGATAACCTGACTCTCGAATCCGAACACATCCACCGCCTTGACGCAGACTTTTCGCTCGTCCTTATGCGGCATGGCAATTCGGGTGGAATATACGCAGTGCAGCGGGTCGCTGTCATTATCCACGTTCTCACGATAATCCTGCCAGGTGCTGCGGAAGGTATCGCCGTCATAATCAGGGTCGATACTCCAATATTCTATCAGCGAGAGAGGGTCCTGATCCATCACCTGCTGCAGCTTCTCCTTGTCCTTATCGTCCAGCGGGATATTATCTGGCGAGAGCAGCACATAGTTGCTGAGACTGATGTCGAGTTCATCCTCGCCATTGCCGTTCACGGTTACTTCAACTGGGTTCACCACCAGATATTGTAAAGAAGAGAAGCGGACGGTTTTGTCGGCGATGAGCTTCTTGAAACCCTTCTTAGATAGCTTGTCGAGCAGATCGGGCGGAATCACCAGCACCTCTACATTGCTGTTCTTATATTTCTCGATGGCTTGCGAGATGTCGAAGGCGAAGTTCCAGCCGAGCACGATGACTTTATCCCAGTCGCCGCCAAGCAGAGAAGCCTTGGCTTCTACGGCACGGCGAACGGTAGCAGCAGTGGTCAGGCGGTTAGGACTATCCACCATCACCAGATTTCGTGTGCCCTTGACGTAGCCGAAGTTTCTGTCGCTCACCTGTTCTGAGGAGAATGGTAAGGCACCGAAGAGGCCTAAGACTACCTGAGAGAGATCGCCCACTCGGCGGAGTTTCTTGTTGTTATGGAAAGCCTCTTTCTGATAGTCGCCGATGCTCTGATAGAGGAACGGATTTACTTCCTGGTCGATGAAACGCTTGCGCATGACGAGGGATGCAGGCTTGCCGATGTCACAGGTAATCCAGCGACGGCCCAGCTTTTCGGCAACCGCTGCTGTGGTGCCGCTGCCACCGAAGAAATCACAGACGAGGTCGCCTTCGTTGGAAGATGCCTTGATAATACGTTCGAGGAGGGCTTCGGGCTTTTGAGTGGCGTAGCCTATTCTTTCTTTTGCAACAGGATTTATCATTGAAACATCCCAAACGTCAGGCATAGGAACACCTTTCGTTGGCTCATCTGTCATGATAGAATGTCTTACACCATTCTCATCTATAACACTTTTCCATGATTTACCCTGTGCACTCGACTTTTCTGATTTTGGTATATAGAGTTGATTATAGACTCTATTAGATTTGTTTTTCCCATAATATAGTATTGTATCATGATTTGTTGCAAAAGAACTTCCTGCAATATTCCAACGACGATAATACCAAATAATTTCATTAACAAAATTTTCTTTACCAAAAATATCATCAAGAATAACTTTCATGTATGAACCGATATGCCAATCTATATGAACATAAATACTACCTCGTTCTGAAAGCAATTCCTTCATAAGTATCAATCTTGGATAAATCATCTTTAGGTAAGAGATTGTTCCTTCTTCCCATGTATCAGCATAAGCAAATTGTTCAACAACAGTAGGTTTCTGCTGAAAATCCAACCCTGGCAACGTAACCTTCGTTCTATAATCCGCCTTAGAATCAAACGGCGGGTCGATGTATATCAAATCCACTTTGCCTCTTAAAGAAGGCAAGTCCGTCTGAGGGTCTCCGGCAAGCAGCGCCTGCATGGTCAGGAGATTATCACCATACACCAGACGGTTCATCCAACTCCCCCCATCCAGGGCGGCATTGAATGCATTAGGGATATTGGGAACTTGTCCACGGAAGAATCCGGAGACATCCTTGCGAGGCAACACCAGCTCATTGGTTTGCAACCCAATGCGTGTGCCACTGCTCAATCGCTCGATGATGCGCTGAGCCTCTTGCCTACCTTCGCTTGCAATGCGAGGTAGTTCTTCAATCAATGATTTTGCCATAGCATTAAAGCTTAAATATAGTTTTAATGCGACTGCTTTGTTACTCAGAAAATAAAAGCTACAACCAAACACCCTTATCCATAGCAACAAAGCCAACCTAGGTTTGCATCAAGACCAGCCTCATCCCCATCAGAACGCAGAAACGTGGACGATCCACTTATCCAACGTTCCAAGGTGTTTGGCCTAACCTATATGCAACAGATAAGTTTTACGTCCACGCTATAGCGGACGCTTACTTATTTATTCTGTTGCACATGTTCTTCCGCGGCCAAACTTCAGGAACATTATTATCGAATAAACAGCAAACGCTATTATTTTAACCCACAAAAACAGACGTCATCACCCTAAGGCGAATCCATCCAAATGCAAAGTAAATGCAAACGAGCGCTATGAAAGCTTGCTTTCAAATTGCCGAGTGCAGCTTTGCATTTGCAAAGATACTGCAAAAATCAGAGATAACAAAAAGAATCGCCACCTTTTTTATACTATCCCCCATTTTTTCTTGCGAAATCAAAATATTCGTCGTATCTTTGCAGAAAGATTCAGTTACAAAAAGAAGCATTATGGACAAGCAGATCAATGAACTCCTAGAGGTTCTGAAAGAATACCAAGAGCTGGGAATATCTGAGCAGATAGACTATCAGAAGTTCTATCTCTACTCTATCATCACCCACTCCACCGCCATCGAAGGCTCCACCGTGACCGAGATTGAGAACCAGCTTCTCTTCGACGAAGGCATCACGGCTAAAGGAAAACCGATGGTGGAACAACTCATGAACCTCGATCTGAAGAGAGCTTACGAGCAATCCATCAGATGGGCAAGAGAACACAAGCCATTCACGGTAGAAATGCTCAAGAACCTCTCCGCCCTGGTAATGAGAAATACGGGCAGCCACTACAGCACCTTGATGGGCGAATTCGACTCATCAAAGGGAGACCTGCGCCTTGTTGGCGTTACGGCAGGAGCAGGCGGGCGCTCCTATATGGACTACCGCAAAGTTCCGATGAAACTGGAAGAACTCTGCAACCACATCAACCAGCGGAGAGAAGCGCTCATCAAAAGCCCCAACGCCATAGATGCCTACCTGCTAAGTTTCGATGCCCACTACATTCTCGTTACTATTCACCCATGGGTGGATGGCAACGGCAGAATGTCGCGCCTCATCATGAATCACCTGCAGTTTGAATTCGGACTGGTTCCTGCTAAAATCATCAAAGAAGATAAAGCGCAGTATATCGAAGCCCTCAATGAATCGAGAGAAGAAGAAGCAATGGCGCCCTTCCAGAAATTCATGCTGAAAGAGCACACGCAAAACCTGAGAAACGAGATTTTTGAATACAGGAAATCTATAGAAGAAGATATTGCGATAGCTGATATCAAAGTGCAGATGGAAGGAGATGGAAAGGTACAAAAGGAGAAGCAAGAGGTGGACCAGAAAGGTGGACCAGAAATCAAAAAGGTGGACCAGAAAGGTGGGTCAGAAACGAGAAATGCCATTTTGCACCTTATCGCCAGCAATGGGAATATCACTTCCAGAGAAATCGCTAGCACTCTGAATATCAACAGAAGTGCTATCTCCAAGCATCTCAAGAAGATGCAGGAAGATCATATCATCCGCAGAGAAGGCTCGCAGAAATCAGGCAAATGGGTTATCATATCATAATTCTAAAAGTTACGATTATGGCAAAACAATTAGTAAAGTTCATGAATGAGCGCTTGCAACGAGAAATGGATAAGCTTTGGGAATCTGGCGAAATGAGCAATGAAAAGTTGCAGGAAATGCAGTCAGAGCATTTGCGCACGGCTTATAAATAAACTGACAAATAATCAATCTCCATTATCATTAAAATGCTATTCTTTCAAGCATAAATCAACCTTATCCTCGAAAAAGTGTATGATTTAACATTTGTTATCATCGAAAAAGTGTATTTTTCGGGATATTCGGTGGTTCTGACAATAGAAAAGCAGTTATTGCCTCTTACCGCAACAACTGCTTTTTCTTTTACAATATCACCAGCTATTCTACTACAATACTTACTGTATCATAACAAAAGCATTCTCCTTCTTTCTACACCTCCTTAATCTCCAGCGTCACTTCGTTGCCTCGCCACACCGCCTTCTTGATGCGCTCGTAGAGGGTGGTGAAAAGCGGGTGGCTCTTCAATACATAGCCGGGGGCATGAACCTCGCCCACCAGGATGCTGCCCCTGCCCATCGTAAACGGACCATTGCCCGGCTGAATCATCGCACATGGCAGGGAGGCGAAGGCTGAAATATCGCCAAACTCATGAGAATGACGAGCCTTGCAGCAAAGCTCACACTGGGAGGAATCCATCGGAACCAGGAACGGCATCTTGCGATGGTGATAGATGCACTTGCCTATGCACACACGATACTTTCCTGCCGGAAGACAATCTGCCTCACGCTCCACGGTGCCGCATACCTTCACCTGCTCGCTATACTGACCATCAACCACATTCTCTGCCTTGACCAAACCCATGATGGTACCACGCTCACGAATCATTCTTTCTACATACAACTTCAACATAACAATATCTTTTAAAATGATTATTTTTATTTACTACTTACAATACTGACAAAATACTCCGAAAAGTCCTTACAGCCATCGGGCAACTGATGGCGAACCAACTGAGGCAACTGATCCTTCAGTTCCAGATACAATCGCTCACCTGGCTCATCAGCATCAGGAAAGATGTGGAGATTCAAGTCCTGCAACAGGCGCAAATCATCTTCCTTCAGCAGCGTGGCCGACGGAATTGCAATCGCCTTATGACCAACACTCATCATCGCCCAGCAATCAGAGCAACCCTCCGTAATGAAAAGTGGCTCGCCTGGCGACAACCATCTTAACACGGGAAGATTATAGATATGGCACTCCGAACCCTTGGGAAACTTGAACCTCGCCACTCCCTTGTCTCTTGCAGCCTGCTTGCCACCTGCCCCATCCTTACTGGTGCCCAGATAGCGACTCTGCACGGAGAGTAATCTTCCCTGCTCAGAATAATAAGTAAGTGATCTAAATTATTTATATATATCAGTACTAATATGGTTCATTTTCC
>USJX01000028.1 GCA_900555035.1 uncultured Prevotella sp. | reverse complement strand
TCAAGTCGATTCAGAAGAAAGCGGAGTCGATTATGCCGAAAGATGCCAAGGTTATTCTTTTTGGGTCAAGGGCCAGAAGGGATGCCAAGGCAGATTCCGACTGGGACATCCTTGTGCTCCTGAATAAGGATAAGATAGACGAGCAGGATCATGATAATTATACCTATCCTCTTTGGGAATTGGGTTGGCAGATCAATCAGATGATTCATCCGATAGTGTATTCGATGAAGGATTGGAACAGCAAAAAAGGCAGTCCTTTTTATAATAACGTGGAAGAGGAAGGAGTAATGCTACTGCAAAACAGCGGCACCGCCCTGAAAGGGCAGAAGCGCCTAGCCCAGGGCATCGCCCTGGGTATTAAAGCGTTGTTCCCCTGCGCCCTGTAAGGGCAAAAGCCTTGCTTATATGCAGCTTTATAACCAATTTTATTGGGATTTGCAAGATGCTATTTCTCTTTTAAGTCATTTGCAGACTTTTCGAAATCAGCTTTGATAGCATCTAATAGTGGATTTCTGTTTTCTACAATGATAGAAGAGTAGAATCCTTGACCTTCAATGGTTGTGTTGGCAGATTGGATAGTATACTTTTGTGGGTCTGCATATTCCTTGAACCATCTTATAAACAAACGATTTCTAACTTCTTCACGGTTGTCACTTGTGTCGCAAATATATAGTAAGACATTCAAGTTTTGAAGGAAGAACTCCTCAATGATGGCAATAATCGTTGTGCTTATTTTATTATCGTATGAGCCATGGATTTTATTGTCATTGTGTATGCAAAATTGATAGCTCATACAACCGCCAAGAGGAAACTCTTCTGTAAAAGAAATGGTATAGTTAATCCCCTTGTCTGTTGCAAACAGGTAATCACCCTTATCTGAGCAGATAACTCGATAAGGTGATTTGTTGTTAATGTGATGTAGAGACAATTCTTTCATGCGTTTGCAAATTTAGCATAAATGTCAATGCCATCATATTGTTTTGCTCTTTCGAGCATCTCCTGTTTATGTTTTAGGAGTTGTTTAAACTTTCTGATGGTTTCCTCCTTTGTATTGTTCTTTGTTGCTTGCATAATAACCTCCTTTTTAATGTTATTGTTATTAATTTGGTGGCAAAGATAAGAAAATTAAATGAGATATGCAAGAAAAAAGACCCAAAATTTTGTGAAGCCAATTCTTTTTCGTACTTTTGCAATCGTCTTGCCGTGGATGGCTGGCGATGAGTCGCCGGCTAGGTAAAAATCCATGGTTTGGCCTATCATAATTAAGAAAGACGTGTACTACGTTTTCTTCTGTTCAATTGAAACCTGGAAAATTTCAAAATGAGAGACAGAGGAAGGTCGCGGTGGACGACTACTCATCGTGTATATACGCGAGGCATAGGTGTGCCCTTTCCATTCGTATGGAGAGGGTGCGTCCTGTGCTATCAATATATGCAAGTTTGGCGTAGGGGTCTATTGCTTCAATCCTTGTTCTCATAGGTTTTTCCAGGACCTCAATTGGCAAGGATAAGTAATATGATTCCTATGCCTTTCTTTTTATCATAGCAATCCAAAAACAAACATTCTTCTCTGCTTAGGGAATCGGTGGAGCATATTTATAGGGCTAGGAGACACCGATATGGCAAAGAAACTAGATTTGGAAGCTTTGCGCCAGCAGATAAATGAGCTTCAGATTGATAAAGATTTGAAGCACGACTTGTTGGCTGCTATCAACGATAAGCAACGTTATGGACTTGTGTGGGAGGAGAGTTCTGAGGAAGCATGGGATGAAATGCAAGACAAACTTCCAGTTTTTGTTGAGGATGCCACCAAGCGTTTGGATTCTGCGCCAGAAGGTTCGCCTAATCATGTGTTGATAGAAGGTGATAACCTCAATGCTCTTGCTGCTCTTACTTATGCTTATGCAGGGAAGATTGATGTAATTTATATCGATCCTCCTTATAATACAGGTAATAAAGACTTTATCTACAATGACTCTTTTGTAGATAAAGAAGATGGCTTTCGCCATTCCAAATGGTTGTCTTTTATGAATCGTCGATTGAAAATTGCCAAGAAGTTACTTTCTGAAAAGGGAGTGATTTTTATTTCTATTGATGATAATGAACAGGCTGATTTGAAATTACTTTGTGATAAAACATTTGGAGAAGACAAGTTTGTGGCAACAATACCTTGGAGAAAAAGAACGGCCAAATCGGATGTTCCCTATTTCTTGTCGCAGGATTATGAGTGGGTACAGTGTTATGCAAATGAAAATTATACTGCAGGAATTTTAAAAGATTCACGTAAGTATTATGAAACTCCGGATTTTCCAAATAGACCTTGGAGAGTACATGATATGTCAACCCAACGTACAGCATTGGAAAGACCTAATAGTAATTTTACTATGGTAAATCCAAGAAATAATCAAGAGTTTCCTGTAAATCCTTTGGCGGTTTGGCGTATTACGAAAGACGGCTTTCCACAATATTTAAAAGAAAATAGAATTGTATTTCCTGGTGATTATGATTTTTTGAAGATTTCTAAGCCTGTACTTCGCTATTGGAAAGAAGATGATGAAAAGAAAGCTGGAGTTCGCTTTGGTTATACTACTGCTAGTACTTATATAAACGAAGAGGTAGGAATGACGCAAGATGGTACTAAGGATATTATAAACATATTTGGAGAAAAAGCTTTTGGTTTTCCGAAGCCATTGTCTCTCATTAAATATTTATTGAAAATATCCAATCCTCATTATAAGGACTCCACCATCCTCGACTTCTTCGCTGGCTCAGGCACCACTCTCCACGCAACGATGCAATTGAACTCAGAAGATGGAGGTCATCGCAAATGTATCTTGGTGACCAACAACGAGAATAACATCTGCGAGAAAGTAACTTATGAGCGAAACAAACGAGTCATTAATGGTTATACGAACCAGAAGGGTGAAGAAGTCCCTGGTTTGACTCATAATAATCTTCGTTATTATAAAACGGAGTTTGTGCCTCGTGACCAAAGTAACTTCAAAAGTCGTCGAGCCTTGATGGCTTCTCTCGTTGACCTCCTCTGCATCAAGAACAATATCTATCAAGAGCAAGAAACGTTTGGAGGCAAGAAATTTAAGAAGAGCGTATTGCGCTATTTTAAGGATGAGGCTGGACAGATGCTTGTTGTCCTCGACGAGGGTGTAGTCAGTATCGTCATTCCGATGATAGCTGAGGTTGCGACTAGGCAGAATCCTTTGAAGGTTTATGTTTATAGTGATGGCGCATACGCCTATGAGGACGAATTCCATAAAGTCATGCCTGTTATAGAACTGTGTGCCATGCCAGATGCTTTCTTGCAAGCTTTAGAAGGTAGAACGGATATTCTGCCAAAGCGAAAGTATAGTGAGGCTATGATGAAAGAGTTTCAGCAAAACGAGGAACTTGCCATGCAAAACGAGGAGGTAGTGAAAGAAGCTCTCAGCGATGACTATGATTATGTGTTGAAGGAGAAAGAAGATAATGTTACTAATGACATAATAGATTAAGGAGGTAACGACAATGATAGAACTACGAGATTACCAGAAAAAGGCGGTGCGTGAACTGAAACAGAAGATGATTGACATGCTCAATGATTCTGAAGACCGCCAAAAGTTGATATTCAAGGCTCCTACAGGAGCAGGAAAAACGGTGATGGTGAGTACCTTGCTGGATGAGCTGACTCGTGACCTACCTATGAATGGGCAATGCCGATATTCTCGTGTAGCTTGGGTTTGGATTGCTCCTAACAAGTTGCATCAGCAGAGTTATCGCTCCATGCGCAATTTCTTTAGTGAACGAAGATCGTTGCGTCCTGTTATGTTTGATGAGTGTGATCATGTAGATGGTCTGCATCCTGGCGATGTGCTCTTTTTGAACTGGGAGAGCATCAATAAGGATAATGCCGTGATGATACGTGATAATGAGCAGAACCGCACGCTCTACGAACTGATACGAAAGACCAAGATAGAGCAGCATCTGCCAGTGGTGGTTATCATAGACGAGGAACACATGTTTGCCGGACGTAATGCCAAGAAAAGCGAGATGGTATTGCAAGCTATCCAGCCACACATAGAACTTCGTGTATCAGCAACGCCAGTCACCCAAAGCTATCATGCGCTTCTTGTGAAACGCCAAGATGTAATCAATGAAGAAATGATTAAGAAGGGCATTGAACTGAATCCGAATGTAAAGAGCAGTAAGGAACAGTCGGAACTGACGGTTAACCAGCGACTCTTGAAGAAAGCACTTGACAAGCGTAAAGAGTTGGCTGAGGCTTACAAGGAATATGGCATCAATCCGCTGTTGCTCATTCAGTTGCCTAACGATAGCAGCGAATCTATGTCGTCGAAGGACAAGACCATCGCCGAGGAGATGCAAGCCTACTTAGAACAGGTTTGCGACATAAGCGTGGCAAATGGCAGGTTGGCTGTGTGGCTATCAAAAGATAAATCGCCCAATCTTCAGAATATCACTCATTCTGATGATATTACCGAGGTGTTGCTGTTCAAGCAGGCCATAGCCTTGGGATGGGATTGTCCTCGTGCCTCTGTCCTTCTGATATTCAGAGAATTGCAGAGCATGACTTTTACCACTCAGACCGTGGGACGTATCTTGCGTATGCCTGAACAGCATTTCTACCAAAATGAATGTTTGAACTATGGCTATGTTTATACAGATTTGGCGGCAGATATGATTAGCATTGTTGGTGATGACATGAACTATATCAGTACACTCTATGCCAATCGCAAGAAAGACTTGCCGAACATCACGCTCCGTTCCTATTATACGGATAAGCATGGGGCAACAAGAAACCGCTTGGGCTCCCAGTTCCGCAGCATCTTCTATAAGATCATGGAACGGGAATGGGAACAAAACCCATTGTTGCTCTTCTCTGCAGAAGATTTCTTTGAGGATGATGGTGAGACAGAGGATGCTGTCGAGGCGAAAAAAAAGGAGGCAGACATGGATGCCAAAATCAAGTTGAATCGCTACAATGCTAAGCGACATGGCGTGCAGACCGATGTATCAAGAATCTTGGTGGCTATCCCGAAGGACACCCCATTGACGGGTGACTCGGGCATCGTGGAGATAACAGACAAGGCAAGGTTGGCTCTGAACGCTTCAGAATTGCAGAATCTCTTTACGCTATTCTGCCGTAAGAATGTGGGTGGGTTCTCTAAATTTGACAGTACGCCAGTCTTGCAAGGAGCCATCGAGAGTGCCTTGGAGGAATACCTGCAAGTCTTTTCGATGGATGTGCCTAAGGTGGTGCTCTATCATCAGAACCGTCCGCGCTTCGAGGAATTGATACGTAAGGCGTTGGTTACCTACGAGGCTACGCTGAAGAGAAATGCCAAGGAGGTGTCGATGGAATATCAGCAGTCTGTATGGCAAGTGCCGGAGACTCGTCTCTATAATGCGGCAATGGTGAGAACCACGGAAGGCGAAATCTTCAACCATGCCTTGTATCCTTATTTTGAGCAGATTACGGCATCGAGACCCGAGCAAGAATTTGCACGTTGGTTGGATGACAAGATGGAATATGTGGAGTGGTGGTACAAGAATGGAGACGAGGGAAAACAGCATTTCGCCGTGCCTTATACGGATTCAGGGAGTAGAAAACGTTGTTTCTATGTGGATTTCATCGTCAGATTGAAGTCGGGTACCATCTGCCTCTTCGACACCAAAACCAAGGGCAGCGATGCGGATGCGCCAGAAAAGAACAATGCCCTCTTGGATTACATCTCCAGTTATCAAGCTACAGACAAGAAGATTGTGGGTGGCGTGCTCATCAAAGACGAGGGCACGAGCAACTGGTATTATCCTGGAGGCATTATCGATAACACCGACAGTATAGATGGGTGGTCGGCATTGCATCTGGAAACCCTATAATATAATAAGGTAATCATATATAATAAGGTATGAAGAAAAGCTTGGACAGAACATTCCTGAACTATGGAATCAGGCAGGAAGACATGCAACTCATAGAGAGTGCATGCCAATCGGAGGGTATAGATGCTGAATGGCTTAAGGATTATATCCTCAAGCCTTTCCATGAAGAGCGTAATAACCAAAATGAGCCAAGTCTTGAGGAAAAGAAGGTGACAAGAATACTCAAGAAGGCTCTCAAAGAAATTAAGAAGTAATGAAACTGAAGCGTATCTACATAGAGAATTATAAGACCTACAGAAAGTTGGACTTAAACTTAGAGGTATCGAGCGACCGTCCCATCATCTTGATAGGTGGTGCCAACGGTTGTGGTAAAACTACGCTCTTCGATGCCATCTATTCTGCACTCTATGGATTGAAGATATCCAACAAACGACAGTTTGAGGAAATCTTCAATTCGGGGGTAAAGAACGAGAGTGGTATAGAAGGCAAGACCATCATGCTGGAGATTACTTTCTCTGGGGTGGTGCTAGGACAGGAAACGCCCTATAGGTTGCGCCGTGCCTATAAGTTTGTTGATGGCAAGATACAGGAGAGCAACGTGCTCAATATGAATGGTAACAGTTATACTTACGGTACTGGTTCTACGGCTGTCAAACGCAGCACCAATGAAGCGATAGTCAACAAGATTATCTCTGCCAATCTGCCTGCCGAATTGAGCAACTATTTCCTCTTTGATGCCATGAAGACTTCCGACCTCGTGAAGGAAGAGCAAATCAACAAGCTCATCATGAAGAACATCAATTCGGTGATGGGTTTCAATAAATACACTCAGTTGCAAAATGCAGCCTCGGCTTATCTCGACGAGAAAAAGGCGGAACGCTTGGAGAACGAGAACCTGCGTGCCGAATACCTGAAACTGACCAAGCAGAAGGTGGAGATGGAAAGGGAGGTGGCAAGTCTCAACGATGCTTACAACGATGCATTGAACTATGCCAACGACCACAAACAGCAATATGAGCAACTGAAAGAAGGTAGAAACTCAGACGAGGTGATACGTGACAAGATGCGCCAGATAGAGGAGAGTATCAACAGTTACTATCAGAAGGAGAAGGAATACAGACAGGATGCCGAGGCTATCTCGAAGGACTTGGAACTGAGAGTCTTCCTGCCGAAAGTAGCCAACATCATCAGTACGGAAGTGGAACTCATTCTGAACGAGAAGGAGCAGGTGGCTTCGGCAAGGGGAAACATTTTGAACGACCAACAGATAGAAAAGGTGACGCAAGAAGTGGTGGAACTATTGAAAGCAAAGTATCCACAACTTGCCGAGGTGTCTATCTCGGAGATTATAGCTGAAATCAAAAAGGCACAAGATGCGAGCGAAGACTACAATGACAAGTTTAGCTATCTGAGCGACAAGGATGTCAGCGTGCTGAAGAATCTCGTGCAGCAATCCTATTCAAATCCTTATATAGCCCTGGATGAGCGACGTGAGAATTTGGATCTTGAACTGGTGGACATGCCAAAGAAAAAAGAGCAACTCGAAGAGTATAAGCGAGCCTTGACAGGAAGCGACTATAGCATCATCGAACTCTATGAGGCCAACGACCGAAGAATAGAGGAAATAAAAGCCAAGATAGCAGAGAAGAAAGCAAGCATCAAGGAACTGGAGAAGAAAATCTCCACTTACGATTATGATATGCCGCAAGTGCCAGATCCACAGTATGACATGCTTTGCAAGTTGCCTGGTTTCTTCAAGACCCTGTCGAGAAAATTGCTGCAAGCCAAGAAGGCGAGCATTGAACGCATGATGAAGGAGCAGTTGAACATCAACTTGGTGATTTATGCTGGCTATATCGGTAGGGTAGAATTGTCAGCCGATGATTCCGAGGAAATATCCTTCAAGATATTCCACAAGAATGGCAACGAGATTTATCTGAGCCAGTTGAATGCCGGTGCCAAGCAGACGGTGATGCAAGTACTTTTGAAAGTGCTGTATGAGTTGGGTGACTACGACCCGCCTGTGATGATAGACACCGTGATGGGTGTACTCGACAAGGAGAGCCGAGAGGTAATCATCAATCGATACTTCCCAGACCTGGCTCATCAAACTATTTTGCTCAGTACGGATACGGAGATCACTACCGAGACGGATTTCAAGAAAATCGTGGCATACGTGGCAAGGACCTATACCTTGCATAGAGACCAGGAACAACAGTGTACCACGGTAAGTGAGGATTACTTTGGATTACAAATTTACGATTTCTAGAAGAAATGAATGTACAAGATATAAAACTTGAGGGAATGAGAATTCTGGAGGGAACTCATGATTTGCTTGAAGAAGTGAAATATGCTATCGAGCAGAAACTGAACCTTTCGGATTACTCAGATATGGTTCGCCCTGTAGTACTGAACTTTACTACGGTTATGCGAATCTGCCTCCTCGTTGGATTGAGCGATAAGACGCCAAGGAGCAAGGCAAAGGTAGAGGAACTTCAAACCTCAGCTGGTATGCAGCCATTGGGTGGTTCGTTCTTTACCAAGTCGAACATAAAGGAAGTTTTCGTGGCTCTTATTAAAATGCGTTATTGCGACATTGATGCCGACTGGCAGAACTCAACGTTTCTGAGCAAGGTGCTCTTTAGCGAGATGATGAGAGGCAAGAACATCTTGATGGAAGAAGGTGGCATAGATGAGTGGTTGCACTATAGTCCGTTGCGAGGTGGCAAGTCGTTGATGGATATTCCTGAGTTGAATCTCTATGTCGGACAATACGAGAATGGCATGGATGCTGCCCTCGATATTAATAGCACAGCCATCGCCAATACGCAGATATTGGTGGCAGGAACTACTGGCTCAGGAAAGTCAAATTTGCTGGCTGTCCTCATCAACCAAATCAGAATGGCATCGGCTGATACCTACTATCCTGTCAACTTCCTCTTGTTCGATTACAAGGGGGAGTTCTCAGATCCAGCCCATGCCGATTGGCTGTCGAAGTTTGAGACCGATTCTTCTGCCATCTTGAATCCGATGGAGAAACCTTTGCCGTTTACTCCGTTCAAGGACTTTACTGGCAGGCCTGTCAATGAAATCCACCTGTATTCCACGACCTTGGCAAATGCCATCTGTGCTATATCTTCCGCTAAGATTGGTGCTTTGATGGATAACAGACTGAGCGAAGCTATCATCAAAGCCTACAAGGCAAAGAACCAGAAACCAATCACCTTTCAGGAAGTTTTTGATCATTATACGATGTTGATGCCCGAGAAGAAACAGGGTGACATGGATAGTGTAAAATCAGTTTTGAACCAGTTGATTCTTAATAATATTTTTGCTGAGGAAGATAAAGTGGATTTGGTGAAAGGTTGCTATATTATCGACTTGGGAAAGTTTGACAAGGAAGGTATCATGGCAAAGGCTATCGTATATTTCGTGACATCTAAGTTGAACAATATCTATGAGCAACTGCCTCCACAGGCTAAGAATGAGGAGAGGGTGGAGCTGCGCCATTTCACCATCATCGATGAGGCTCACTATATGCTTGGTTTCGAAAACAAGCCTTTGCAGAACTTGATAGCTGTGGGTAGAAACAAGGGTATGAGCATCATCCTTGCTACACAGAATATGGATTCGTTTAAGAAAGCCTCTTTTGATTTCTATGCCAATGCCCAATATCCACTCATTATGAAGCAACAGCAACAGAATGACGGTGTGTTGAAGGATTTGTTTGGTGTGAGTGGCATGGCTCTGCAGGAGCTGAAGCAAGCTATTGCTGGCTTGCAGAAGGGTGAACTGATAACCAAGGATGCCCAGGCTATGACCCTCGGCATCGGCAAACATTGGAAGAAAATTAAGGTTACTCATCTTATTTGATACTGGATAAAGATATAGACTATTATCTGGGTGCTGCCCTGGGCTACGAGTTTTTGGACTTTCTGCCCGTTCCTGAGCCACCTGCAATGTTTTATTTTATGTTCGACCTTTCAAGTATTGTGCGCATAGCACGGTAGCGAGGATCTTTTTTGATGTCTCGCTTGAGATGTTTCTGAAAAAAAAGTCACAATATCCGGCAGATGGTGCTGAGTATTGTGACTTTACTTTCTTGTTATACAAATCTTTTCTATTCTCATGCGTGCCTTGTGGCGGTTTCTTCTGTTTCCGTATTTATGGAACCAGTTTTTCAATGCCTTGGCAGCACGGTAGAGATCCTTCTCGGGAAGGAAGTCGAATACCTCCCAACCGGTGTGAGCATTTTGGCTTGCTCGATAATAACCTTGATAACGTCGTCGTTAATCTTCATAAGCTATAGCGAAAATAATCACTGATAAATAATCACTAAATCTTAGTGGTGTTTCAAATCACACGCAGCCTGCTCATAGTCGATGAGATGATTGATGGTAGGGTGGTCGCCGCAGATTTCGCAGGATGCACGCTTCTTCACCTTGATGGTACGGAAGTTCATCGTCTTGGCATCGAAGGTGAGCAGTCGGTCGGTGAGCAAGTCGCCTACACCGAGGAAGTACTTCAACGCCTCGGCAGCCTGGATGGTTCCGAGCATACCGGCGATGGCACCAAGGACTCCTGCCTGGCTACTGGTAGGAACAGTGCCTGCAGGAGGTGGTTCCTTGAAGAAGCAACGGTAACATGCCGTGCCTGGCAGGTGAGTAAAGGTCTGGCCCTGGAATCTCAGGATGCCGCCATGCGAGAATGCCTTGCCCAGGCGCACACAGGCATCATTGATGAGGAACTTCGCAGGGAAGTTGTCCGTGGCATCGATGATGAAATCCCATGGTTTGATGATTTCCTCGGCATTGTCTGAGGCGAGGAAAGTATGATATGTTGTCACCTCCACATCAGGATTGATGGCAACCATCTTCTCCTTGGCACTTTCCACCTTAGGAGTGTTCAAGTCCTTGGTCTGGTGGATGACCTGGCGTTGCAGGTTGCTGAGGTCAACCACATCGGCATCCACGATACCGATATGTCCCACGCCTGCCGCAGCGAGGTAGAGGGCTATCGGAGAGCCCAAGCCGCCGGCACCAATGATGAGCACCTTGGCATTGAGGAGCTTTTCCTGTCCCTCGAGGCCTACATCCTGAAGGAGGATGTGGCGGCTGTATCTTTTTATCTGTTCTTCTGTTAAATCTATCATTTTATTGTACTTTATGTCTTTTTTCTTTAGTAAAAAAAATACTTTGTATAGCAGTTTATGCTCATACAGCAGTATAGAAAAAGGTCGCAAACTATCGTAGCTTGCGACCTTTGATATTCTTTATAAATTCCCGAATCATAAATTCCCGAATCAGGAAGTATAATTCTCAAATTACTCGATAACCACGAGAGCATCCTCTTCGAGCACAGCCTGACCAGGCTTTACGCAGATAGCTGTAACCTTGCCATCCTTCTCAGCCTCGATGTTGTTCTGCATCTTCATAGCCTCGAGAACGACAACAGTATCACCTGCCTTTACCTCCTGACCAACTGCCACCTCGATGCTGGTGATAGTACCAGGGAGAGGAGCCTTCACAGCGTTGGCTGTATTTACGTTGGCAGCAGGAGTAGCCTCAGCATCATCAGATGCAGCAGCTGGCTGACCGAGCACTACCTTCTTCTTCTCTGGCTCAGCCTCCTGTTCCATCTCAACCTTGTAAGCTTCGCCATTCACGTTCACGCTTGCGATGTTACCCTCAACACCGTCAATCTGAACCTTATACTCTTTTCCGTCGATTGTATATTTAAACTCTTTCATTTCTATATCTTTATGGTTTAGCTGTTAAACTCAAGAACTTGGCGTTCCACATCGTCTGACGTGGCTTGATGGTGATGATGCCAGGCTCCTTATCGTGTACGTTATTGCCCTGGTACTCATAGAGTGCCATGGCAATCGCAGCATAAATATTCTTATCCATTTATTCTTTCTCAGTTAAAGAACTTATCCCAGAAAACTAATCATAAAGTTTAAAGTTCAAAGTTCTATGTTCAACTTTACATTGGCATACAGCCATGCTTCTTAGCTGGCAAGTTCTGACGCTTGGTTGCGAGCTGAGCCAAACCACGGCAGATGCGGAAACGGGTGTTACGTGGCTCGATAACATCATCGATGTAACCATACTGAGCTGCCTGATATGGATTAGCAAACTTGTCTGTATATTCCTGCTCCTTCTCGGCCAGGAATGCCTTTACATCCTCGCCAGCCTCCTTCTTAGCCTTGGCTTCCTTACCACAGAGAACGGCAACGGCACCGCTGGCACCCATTACGGCAATCTCTGAAGATGGCCAAGCGAAGTTCAAGTCGGCACGCAACTGCTTGCAACCCATCACGATGTGGCTACCACCATAGCTCTTACGCAATGTGATAGTAATCTTTGGCACGGTAGCCTCGCCGTAAGCGTAGAGCAACTGTGCTCCGTGGAGGATGACAGCATTGTACTCCTGACCTGTACCTGGCAAGAATCCTGGTACGTCAACGAGAGATACGATAGGAATATTGAAGGCATCGCAGAAACGAACGAAGCGGGCTGCCTTGCGGCTAGCGTTTACATCGAGTACACCTGCGTAAGCTGCTGGCTGGTTGGCTACGATACCAACGCTCTGGCCATTGAAGCGGGCGAAACCTGTGATGATGTTCTTGGCGAACTTAGGCTGAACCTCGAAGAACTCACCGTTATCGGTTACGGCGCCGATTACCTTATACATATCGTATGCCTGGTTAGGATCCTCAGGGATAATCTCGTTCAGAGTATCGTCCATACGGTCGATAGGGTCTGTGCACTCTACGCGTGGAGCCTCTTCTGTATTGTTGCTAGGGATGAAAGAGAGCAGGCTCTTGATCATCTCGATAGCCTCTTCCTCTGTCTTAGCTGCGAAGTGGGTTACACCACTCTTGGTTGCGTGAACAGATGCACCACCAAGGTGCTCTGCATCGATATCCTCACCAGTTACGGTCTTAACCACCTTAGGACCAGTCAGGAACATGTAAGAAGTCTGCTCCTTCATGATGATGAAGTCGGTCAAACCTGGAGAGTACACTGCACCACCGGCGCAAGGACCCATAATTGCAGAAATCTGTGGGATAACACCAGAAGCGAGGATGTTGCGCTCGAAGATCTCACCATAGCCGGCGAGAGCGCAGATACCTTCCTGAATACGAGCACCACCTGAGTCGTTCATGCAGATAACAGGTGCACCCATGGTCATAGCCATATCCATCACCTTGCAGATCTTCTGTGCCATTGTCTCAGAGAGTGAACCACCGTTAACGGTGAAGTCCTGAGCATATACGTAAACCAGGCGGCCAGCTACGGTAGCGCTACCTGCTACCACACCATCACCGAGGTACTGCTTCTTCTCCATGCCGAAGTTAGTGCAACGGTGCAACTTGAACATGTCATACTCCTCGAAGCTACCAGCGTCAACCAACATTTCGATACGCTCACGAGCGGTATATTTGCCACGTGCATGCTGCTTCTCGATGGCCTTCTCGCCACCGCCAAGACGAGCCTGTTCGCGCTTAGCGATCAGCTCCTTAATCTTTTCTACTTGTTTGCTCATAATTGATTATTATGTATTATTTTCTTATTCTTTTAGAATGATATTCTGAATATATGGGGTGATGGAGCGAACCAACATCGCATAATTCGGGCGCAAAGATACGAAAAAAACCGCAGATAGCGAACTATCTACGGTTAAATATTTAGAATAATGTGAAAAATCACTATTTTCGGGTTCTAAATCTCCCGGCTTTCAGCTATACGCTCTCAGTTTCTGGCTATACGCTCTCAATTTCTGGCTATGCGCTCTCAGTTTCCGGGTCCTTACTTATCAGAATTCTATCAGTACTCGTGCATTGAGCTGTCGGCCCGTTAAGTAATTAGGCACGGCATACTGCTGATTGGTTACATCCGTTACCCAGTAGTAGCTATTCACATTGTCGATGCCGAAGAGGTTGAGACAATCTACCCCGAGCATCACACTCTTGAGGAACGTCTTCTTCTCGTGGTGCTTGTTGTCGAGCAGGTGATAGCTCATTCCTATATCGGCACGGCGATAGGCGGAAGCACGGAAACTGTTGGTTTCCAATTCTCTATGTGGAGCTGCAAATGGCAAGCCATCGGCGAAGGCGAGCTTCAGTGACATCTGCCATTTCTTGCTTCCCGGGAAATAGTCGGTGAAATAGAGGTTCACCGCATATCGCTGGTCGGTAGGCAATGGGATACTCTTGCCGTTGAGTTCCATCTTCGTATCCATCAGCGAGAGACTGATCCAGGAATCTGTGCCTGGTACAAACTCGCCATAGAGTTTGAAATCCAATCCTGCCGCATGACCGCTGCACTCGTTCTGGCCATAGTAAACCACCTTCACATTGCTCACGGAGTAAGGCACCAGATTACTCAATGCCTTGTAATATGCCTCTGCCGAGAACTTGTATCGCTGGTTGTTCAGCGAGAAGCGATGGTCGTAGCCGGCGATGAAGTGGATGCTTCGCTGACTCTTGATCTTATGGTTGAGCGTTGCCACGGTGATGCCGTTGACGGTGGATGTATCTCTCAGTTCCTTGAAGAACGGAGCCTGATAGTAGAGACCTGCCGCAAGGCGGAACGTGGTGTTCTCGTGGTAAGCCGGAATGATGGCGAGCGAAACACGAGGACTGAAGATGGTTTCACGGTTGAAGTTCCAATGGCTCATGCGTACACCATAGTTCAGGGTATAATGGGTCTGACCATGCCCTGTGCTGTCGGCAGTACCACCCGCAAAGCGGTAGGTGTCTTGAATGTAAGTCTCTATACGGTTGGCATTCAGCTCGTTTCTGGCTTTCATCGAATAAATCATGTAGAGGTCCTTTCCGTTGTGTGGAATACTGTATCCTGCGGAATCCCTCATTTCGTATTCGATGGAGTTTTCCTCTATATGCTCCCGCTTCAGAGTGATGGCAGCCTCCATATCGTGCTTCTTTGCCTTGTGCTTCAGCATCAGCTTGCCGCTCATCACTCGGGCTGAGAGATAGTTGCGGGCATGCTCAAAGTAGGTGCCTACGCCCAGGTTTTCCGAGGTTTCGGTCTGGTCTAGCCAATACTGTCCCTGTATGTCGTATTTCTCCTGCTCCTTGGTGTAGAAAGCACTACCCAGCAGCGAAATGCTGGTATTGTCGGTGATGTTGCGGGTGATGCCGAGGGTTCCGAAGTAGGTGAGGAATCGGTCTTTCTCCTGTCCATCGAAGAATACCTTGAAACTCTTCACGTTTTCCATCGTTCCGAAAGTGGTCTCGCGGTCGGATGGCTCGAAGTTGTAATGATTATCCGAGATGTACCCGATGAAGTCCAGTTTCCAGCGCTTGTTGGGCTGATAGCTCAGATAAGTCTGGTAGTCGAGATAGTTTGGCTTGTACTCGCCCTTGGTTTCCATGGTTCCCAGGAGATAGGCGGTACTTTTATATCTTACGCTGTTGAGCCATGAGAGTTTCTGGGTTCCCAACCCCATGTAAGCATCGGCTCCCAGCAGACTGGCAGCTGCGCTTCCTTCTACCACCGCTTTCTTGCTCTTAGCCTTCAGAGTCTTGTAGGTGATGTCGAGAGCCGAACTCATCTTGTCGCCATATTTCGCCCCATAACCGCCGGTAGAGAAGCCAATCTTATCAACCATGTAAGGGTTGATGACGGAAAGACCTTCCTGCTGACCGCTTCTGACGAGGAATGGGCGATATACTTCCACATTATTTATATATACGGAGTTTTCATCGAATGCACCGCCACGAACATTGTATTGCGAAGAAAGTTCGCTGTGGGTACTCACGCCCGCCTGCTGCTGGATGATACCCTCCACGGTGTTTCCGCTGGCCGAAGGAGCCATCTTGATATCCTTGATCTTGATTTCCTGGGTCTGGTCGGTCTGGATTCTTTCGCCCGTAACGTTCACCTCACCTAGCATGGTAGCATCGGCATGGAGCACTATCTGCAGGGTCTGCTTGCCTCGAGGGCGTCGCAGAACTCTCGTCTTTGTCTTGTATCCAATCATGGAGAATTTAACCGCCACGCTATCAGCCGAATGGAGGCGCATGCTGAACTCTCCCTTCAGGGAAGTGAAGGCCACCTTGCCCTGGCTCACTACCGATACGGTAACGAGTTCCACAGGGTTGTTGTCATCGTCCATGACTCTACCTTGCAGTGTAAATTCCTGTGCCATCATCTTCAGGGTGGCAATCAGGCATATTGTAAAAATGATGATTCTCTGTTTCATACCTTATAAAACGAAGAAACGGGCGATTTATTATACTTGCTGGTAAAAGTTCAATGAAAAACCCTTAAGGAAAACGTTTTGTTTCCTTAAGGGCTGCTATGTTGATTATAAAATGTGATGTTACTTGTTCATGGCGAAGTACAAGCCTCCGTTCATGGCCATGCGAACCTGGTAAAGACCATATTCGTCGGCAGAAACGTTCATCTTCTCACCATTAGGCAAGCAAGCCTGGATGCTGCCATCCTCGTTGAAACTGAAGAGCTCACGGATGTCACCATCCTTGCTATAAGACCAGCTCTTGTTCTTCTTGTCGAATACGAAGTATGATTTCTCGCCCTCTGGGTCGGTAATCTCATAACCGTTTTTCAAGGTCTTGATAGCATAGAGTCTGCCGTCCTTGCCGGTTACGTTCTTGGTCTTACCCACATTGGCAACCACCTTGTCGCCTGTCCAGAATTCGATAGTGTTGAGTACAAACAAGTCGGCCACCGAGCACACTGCGTAGGCAGGTGAGATAACCAGGAAGATTAACTCGTTGATGAACTTGTTGTCAGTTGCACCCTTGTTCCAGTCGAGCACTTTATTGGTCAAACCGAAAGAACCGATGCAGGAACTCAAAGTCATGGCACCCAATGAGACTGCGATGACTGCATTAACCATAAATTTCTTCATATACTTACTATATTTTATTGGTTATAAAAATAGGCTTGCATGCCAGAAGCCTGTTCTGGCTTACTTGGCTGATTCGAATTCGCGCAGGAAGCGAGTGTCGTTCTCTGAGAAGAGACGAAGGTCGCTCACGCGATACTTCAGGTTGGTGATACGCTCCACACCCATACCGAAGGCATAGCCTGTATAGACATTGCTGTCGATGCCGCAAGCCTCCAGGTCGTGAGGGTCAACCATACCGCAACCCAGAATCTCAACCCAGCCGGTGTGCTTGCAGAAGTTACATCCCTTACCGCCACAGATGTTGCATGAGATATCCATCTCGGCGCTAGGCTCTGTGAATGGGAAGTAGCTAGGGCGCAAGCGAATCTTGGTGTCGGCACCAAACATTTCGCGGGCGAAGGTAAGGAGCACCTGCTTCAGGTCGGTGAAGCTTACGTTCTTATCTACATAGAGACCTTCTACCTGGTGGAAGAAGCAGTGGGCACGGGCACTGATGGCCTCGTTGCGATATACTCGTCCTGGGCAGAGCACACGGATAGGTGGTTCGTGGGTTTCCATATAGTGAGCCTCATCGTTAGAAGTATGGCTGCGGAGAATCACGTTCTTGGTAACGTCGTCAGAATCGGTCTTCTCTACAAAGAAGGTATCCTGCATGTCGCGGGCTGGATGGTCAGCAGCGAAGTTAAGCATGGTAAACACGTGCTTGTCGTCATCCACCTCAGGACCCTGGAACAGGGTAAAGCCCATGCGGCCGAAGATGTCGATAATCTGGTTCTTGACTACTGTCAGTGGGTGGCGTGTACCCAGAGCTACAGGATAGGCAGTACGGGTCAGGTCGATGTCATCGCTAGACGATTCGGCCTCTTCCATCTGCTCCTTCAAGCCATTGATCTTGGCGAGGGCAGCCTGCTTCAATTCGTTAATCTTGATACCCACCTCTTTTTTCTGGTCGCCTGGCACATTGCGGAAGTCGGCCATGAGGGCGTTGATTTCACCCTTCTTGCTGAGATACTTGATGCGAAGCTGTTCTACCTCTTCAGCGTTCTGTGCTGTGAGGGCATCCACTTCCTTCAAGAGTTCTTCAATTTTCTCTAATAACATATCTTATTAAATTGTCTGTTTACAAATTCGTTGAATTGTCTCTTTGCAAATGAAAAAGCGGGTAATTTGCGTGGCTTTTGACCTGCAAAACTCACTTATTTGCTTATTTTGAGTGCAAAGATAACATTTTTTGCTTAAAATATGAAATATCTCAAAAGAAAGTTGTACTTTTGCATGGAAAATTTGAGAAATTTTATAAGTTTATGAAGAAACTATCTTTGATAACAGTCATGATGGCGGTGTTTACCATCGTTTGCTTCACCTCTGTGGGATGCACAGACAAGAAGCCGGCACCTGCCATCGATTCGACTGCGGCTGATACAACCGTGGCCGACACACAAGCAATGGACTCGACTGAGCAGATTATCGAGGAGACTCCGATGCCGAAGGCGGCTGATGAGCTTTTTGATGATTTCGTGTTTAATTTTGCAGCCAATCGAAAGCTCCAGATGAGTCGTATCAACTTCCCGCTGCCTGTTTATCATAATGATAAGCTGAAGAAGCAGATAGGGAAGAAACATTGGAAGATGGAGCATTTCTTTATGCGCCAGGACTACTACACGCTCATCTTCGACAACCGCAAGCAGATGAATCTGGTAAAGGATACCACCATCGACCATGTGGTTATAGAGAAGGTGTTCTATCGCAAGAAGGTGGTGCAGCAGTTCCTCTTCAATCGCATCAACGGCCTCTGGATGATGACCAGCATCAACTACAGGCCGATGTACCAGAACATGAATGCCAGCTTCCTGAAGTTCTATGGTGCCTTTGCCACTGATACGGCTTTCCAGGCACGTCATCTGCACAACCCGGTGAAGTTCATCGGTCCTGACCCGGATGACGACTTCAGTACGATGACCGGCGATATCGAGCCGGAAACCTGGCCTGCCTTTGCACCGCAGTTGCCTTCTGGCATGATTTACAACATCATCTACGGTCAGAAATATACCGAGAGCAGCCAGAAGATTTTCGTGATTCGAGGCATAGCCAATGGGCTGGAGACCACGCTTACCTTCAAGAGAATAGGGGGTAAATGGCAGCTGATGAAACTGGAGATGTAGTTCTTCAGCAGTTGACAGTTAACAGTTGATAGTTGACAGTTAATAGTTTAACCAGACATGTAATAGTTTAACCAGATATGAAGGATATTCGTGACTATAGCCTTTTGGCTCACAATACGTTTGGAATTGATGCCAAGTGCAAGCGATTCCTGGAGTATAGCTCGGTGGAGGAAGCCCGGCAGTTGGTGGCTTCACTTACCGATGCTGATAAGCCGCTGCTCATTTTGGGTGGCGGCAGTAATCTCCTGCTTACGGGCGATTACGAGGGCACTGTGGTTCACTCGGCCATCAAGGGCATTGATGTGCTTGCTAACGAGGATGTGCTTGCTAACGAGACCCTTGCTGTTGCTGCAAAGGATGATGCCTTGCGCAATTCCGAGTTCGTGTTCCTGCGTTGCGGAAGTGGTGAGGTGTTCGATGATGTGGTGGCCTATGCCGTGGAGCACGGCTTTCATGGCGCCGAGAACCTGAGCATCATTCCTGGTGAAGTGGGAGCGAGTGCCGTGCAGAACATCGGAGCCTATGGCGTGGAAGCCAAGGATATTATATATAAGGTGGAAACCGTGGAGATTGCTACGGGCAGGGTAGTGGTGTTCGATAACCACGACTGCCAGTACAGCTATCGCCAGAGCAGGTTCAAGCACGAGTGGAAGGATAAGTATCTGGTTACTCATGTGGTTTATCGCCTGAGTAAGCATTTCGTGCCAGATTTGGATTACGGAAATATCCGTGCATCGTTGGCTGCCAAGCATATCGATAATCCTACAGCCCAGCAGCTTCGTGATGTCATCATCGAGATACGCAACGCCAAATTGCCAGACCCTAAGGTGCAGGGTAATGCGGGCAGTTTCTTCATGAACCCTATCGTGGATAAGGCGAAGTTTGAGGAGCTGGCTGCGCAGTATCCGGGCATGCCTCATTATACCATTGATGAGGCGCACGAGAAGATTCCTGCAGGTTGGATGATTGATCAGTGTGGCTGGAAGGGAAAGAGCCTGGGCCGTGCCGGTGTGCACGATAAGCAGGCACTGGTGCTGGTGAATCTTGGCGGTGCCACGGGCCAGGAAATCGTGAACCTCTGCGAAACCATCCGCAAGGATGTGAAGCAGAAGTTTGGCATCGATATCCATCCGGAGGTAAATGTTAAGTGAAAAGTGAAGAACGAAGAGTGAAGAATTCGCGGTTTTTCAGATAAAGATTTGAATATTAATGAAGGTAACTTTATTGGGAACAGGAACATCGAGTGGTGTTCCTGTTTTAGGTTGTAATTGTGAGGTATGCCGCAGCAAGGATCCGCGCGACAATCGCTTGCGCTGTGCAGCGTTGATAGAAACGGAGAAAACTCGAATCCTGATAGATGCGGGACCTGATATCCGTCAGCAGCTCCTGCGTGTGCCGTTCCGCAAGATAGATGGTGTGCTGATTACTCATATCCATTATGATCACGTAGGAGGCATAGATGATTTGCGAGGCTTCTGCGTGTTTGGTGATATCAATATCTATGGTGACAAACTGGTTACGGATGCCCTGCCGCATACCATGCCCTACTGTTTTCCGAAAGATGCCGAGAAACTCTATCCGGGGGCACCGAAGCTGAAGCTCCATACCATCGAGCCGCACCATACCTATCGGATAGGCGACATCGAGTTTATGCCTATCCGGGTGATGCACGACAAGATGCCTATCCTGGGCTATCGTTTCGGGAAGTTTGCCTATATCACGGATATGAAGTCGATGAGCGATGAAGAGTATGCTTACCTGGAAGGGGTGGAGACTTTGGTGATCAATGCCCTCCGCTTCGATAAGCCGCACCATAGCCATCAGTTGGTGGCTGATGCCATCAGGGTAGCTCGCAGGATAGGAGCGAAGCAAACTTGCCTCACCCATGTAACCCATCAGATAGGTTTGCATGATGCTGCCAATGCCCAGTTGCCCGAAGGCTTCCGGTTTGCCTATGATGGATTGGTGTTGTGATAAAAATAGAACAATTGAGATTCTCTTTTTGCACAGGTTTTGAAAAAGAAAGTCTTAACAGAATTGAAATAAATAAAAATACGCTACATATATAATTAATAAGAGTTAAATAGATGCACTTTTCTTGGAAAAAGCTTGCAGGGTTCGTAGATTATTTCTATATTTGCATGTGTGTTTTTCATAGTATTAGATTTAAGGTTAACAAGGTAATGGGTCACGGCGGTGACCCTTTTTTTGTTTTATCCCCTTCAAACTCACTTTTTATCCCCCTTCATGCTCTCTAATATAAGAGTAGTATAGACACAAAAAATGCGGCCTGTTAAGCCGCACTTCTTATTTCTTTCTCTTGAATTTCCGATATAGCTTCCATGCCAGAAGCGCTCCATCGAAAGCTCCAGCACCAATGGAAATCATGCTTGATATTCTCTTGCCCTTACTTGCATCCTTTGAGAAGGCATCTGGCTTGGTGAAGAGAGAGTTCCACAGGGTCTTGATCTTCTTGTCGTCAGCCTCAATGCTCTTGCGGAGCGACTCCTTGCGCAGTCTGATGTCGTTGAGGCTTCTGTACTCCATCTGGCAGTCGCCAGCTTCCAAGAACTTGTCTTGGTTGTTTTGCTCGTTTGTCATCATAATGCTCAGGTGTTATTTTTGCATGAGGAGGCTCGCCAGGAATTTCACCAGAGGTTTCTCGATCCACTGGTGTCGGAACAGGATGAAGAGTACCAATATCAATAAAAATGCTCCCGCCACGATGCAGAAAGCAGGTGCCAAGCCCACATAGTCGGCCAGGGCGAATGCGGCAGCAAACGAAAGATATATCATTGATATGGCAAGCAGGGTGAGCAGCAGAAAGCAGATGGCAATTGCCGTAATCAACCTGACCACCTTATCCACGACATCGAGCTTCATGTACTCTGACTGAAGCCCGATGTAATGCTTGAGCACCTCTACGAGCTGCCCGATGGTTTCTACATTCTTGTCACTAGAAAACATCCTTATCGCTTGATAAAGTTTATCTCTTGATGTTATACTTCAGGAGCTGCATCCTTGATGTCGTCAACCAGGTCGTCCACATCTTTGCGGCTCAACTTGATGTCGTGCTTCTTGCAAAAATCATCCACTGCACCAGCAATCTTGCTGCGTGTGTCTTCTCCCTTCTCAGGAGCAAAAATCATACCGAGTGCTGTACCTGCGATAGCGCCGCCAAGGAATGCACCAATGTAACCTAATGCCTTCATAATTCTTAAGTTTTAAATGTTATACAATTATATAGTTGTTGATAGCCGAAATTGCGCAGAGACACACTAGGACGCCTCTTGTGCTTTTTTTGCTTTTCAACTGCAAATATACTAATATTTCTCCAAAAAACAAGTTTTTAATTCTTAATTTTTCGTTAAATGTGTCTCTTTAACAAACTTTATGTGATAAACCTTTCTTTCTTAGCAAAATATTTTGTATTTTCGCAGAATAAAAGCGCACTGTGCCTGTATTACACTTAAAAAATGGCAGTATTGCTCTTGGAAAAGTGGCAGTATAGCTCTTGAAATATGCAGCATGGGTGCCTATATATAATAAGGTGAAGTATATAAATAACATTATAAACATCAATACAATTTTAAAAGCAATTATGAAGAAATTATCAGTTTTCAGTTTAGGTTTGTGTGCAGTTTTGGCACTCGCAAGTTGTGGATCATCTAAGGAGAGCGCTTATAAGAAGGCGTATGAGAAGGCTCAGCAGCAGGAGACTCAGCAGGAGGTAGCTCCTGAGGTCGTTACTCCATTGGAGACAACTACTCCTACTGAGAGCACAGCTACAGAGGTTGACAATGCTACTGTTCGCCAGGAGAACTTGGATCTCATCTCTGGTTCTGGCCTTCAGAACTACAGCGTTGTTGTTGGTTCTTTCTCTCTCAAGTCTAACGCAGAGGGCTTGGCTAGCACATTGAAGAGCGCTGGTTACGATTCTCAGATCGCTTACAACAGCGAGCGCAACATGTATCGCGTTGTCGCAGCTACATTCGTAGATAAGTCTAGCGCTGTTAAGAGCCGCAACAAGTTCCGTGCTAGCAAGTATCCAGATGCTTGGTTGCTCTTGAAGAAGTAATATTCTAGCGTTTCACCAAGATTTTGAAATTTCGTTTGAATGCGAATTTTATCAATAGATTACGGTAAGAAACGTACCGGACTGGCAGTTACCGACCCATTGCAGATTATTGCAAATGGGTTGGCAACTGTTGCTACGTCTGAACTCTTCGAGTTTTGCGAAGCCTACATCCAGAAGGAGCAGGTGGAACGCATTGTCATCGGAAAACCTACTCAGCCCAACGGGCAGCCTAGTGAGAACCTGGCGCGAGTGGAGAATTTCTACAATCGCTGGCGCAAGGCCCATCCCGAGGTTCCTATCGAGTATTACGATGAGCGATTCACGTCCGTACTTGCCCATAGGGCGATGATAGACGGCGGAGTGAAGAAGAAGGCGAGAAGAGAAAACAAAGGATTGGTAGATGAGATTAGTGCTACCATCATATTACAGGATTTTATGCAATCAAGAAGATGATTTTACCAATTTATATTTATGGTCAGCCTGTTTTGAGAAAAGTGGCTGAAGATATTACTCCAGATTACCCTGAACTCAAGGAGTTGATTAATAATATGTACGAAACCCTCGATTCCAGCAATGGCATCGGCTTGGCTGCGCCGCAGATTGGCTTGGCCATCCGACTGGTGGTCATCGACCTGGATGTGCTCAGCGAAGATTTTCCTGAGTATAAGGGATTCCGTCATGCCTTTATCAATCCGCATATCTTGGAGTATGATGAGGAGGCAGAGAAGGATTCTTCTGACGAGGGTTGCCTCTCTATCCCAGGCATCAACGAGAAGGTGGTTCGCCCTACACGCATCCACGTGAAGTATATGGACGAGCAGTTCCAGGAGCATGATGAATGGGTTACGGGTTATCTGGCCCGCGTTATGCAGCATGAGTTCGACCACTTGGAGGGAACCATGTTCGTTGACCGTGTATCGCCACTTCGCAAGAACATGATTGCAGGAAAGCTCAAGAACATCATCAAGGGCAAGTTCCGCTGCAGCTATCGTACTAAGATTCGTCGATGAAAAAGTTTATTTTCACTTTTGTGCTGATGCTGACCGCTTTGTCGGCATCGGCGCAATATAGAGTTGACCGGCTCGTCACGGCCGGCAGAAGTGCCTTGTATTACGAGGACTTCGTTCTTTCCATTAAGTATTTTAATCTAGCCATCGGTGCCAAGCCTTATCTCTATGAGCCTTGGTATTACCGCAGTGTTGCCAAATTCAATCTCGATGATTACATGGGTGCTGAGAGCGATGCCTCTGAGGCGTTGAACCTCAATCCCTATATCAACGATATCTACGACTTGCGTGCCATCTGCCGTATCCGCCAGAACCGTTTCTCCGATGCCATCGCCGATTACGATGCAGCCATCCGCCTGGAACCGCGCAACCGCAACTACTGGTTCAACCGCGCACTCTGCCTCATGGAGGAGAAGCATTACGACAAGGCGCAGCTGCAGCTGGATACCATCATCACCAAATGGAAGGAATATTCCAATGCCTATTCACTGAAGGCGGAAGTGTATCTGCACCAGAAGGATACCGTGCAGGCGGAGAAATGGCTCGACCAGAGCCTCAAGCTGAATCCTTATGATGGAGATGCATGGACCACACGTGCCTATATGGCACTGGCCCGAAAGGAATGGAAAACGGCTGATGAGGCGCTCACCAAGTCACTCCATTTTAAGCCAAATAACGTAAACAGTTACATCAACCGTGCGTTGGCTCGTATCAACATCAACAATTTACGAGGTGCGATGAGCGACTATGATGCTGCCATCGACCTTGATCCCAACAATTTCCTGGCTCATTACAACCGTGGTCTGATGCGTGTGCAGTTGGGCGATGACAACCGTGCCATCACCGATTTCGACTTCGTCATCAAGATGGAGCCGAAGAACTTCATGGCCATCTTCAACCGTGCCCTGCTGCACGATAAGACGGGTAACTTGAAGGCAGCTATCCGAGATTATTCTACGGTTATCGGGCAGTTTCCAAACTTCTGGACGGGTCTTTCCTATCGTGCCCGCTGCTATCGCCGCCTGGGTATGACGGCAAAGGCTGAGATGGATGAGTTCCGCATCTTCAAGGCGCAGATGAACAAGCACATCGGCATTCAGCCTCGCTGGAGTGCGAAGACCAAGAAGGAGATGCGCAAGCGTTCGGAGATAGACCCGGATAAGTTTGCTTCGCTCGTGGTGGATGATGAGCCGAAGTATGAGCACAATTACAAGAGTGAGTATCGTGGCAGGGTGCAGAACCGCCAGGTGGAAACCAACTATCTGCCTATGTTCCAGCTCTCTTATTTCCCTAATGCACAGAATGTGAGTGGGGTACAGGCGTTCGATAAGGCTGTGGAGGATTTGAACCAGCAGCTTAGTGCTCTTGCTTCAGGCACTTCTGCATCAGGCTCCAAGGCTGCTGCCGCTAAGGGAAAGACTTCTGATAAGGTGTATATCGTATGCTCCAAGGAGCAGTTGGATGAGAATGGTTCCATGAAGATATTCTCTCTGATAGATAAGCTCTCGGCAGAGCTGAGTGTGGCAAAGGATATCGAGCAGAAGAAGATGATTCTCATGCGTCGAGCCATCGCCCACAGTGTGCTTCGCGATTTCGAGGCAGCCATCAGCGATTTCACCTATTATATATCTTTGGATGATAAGAATGCGTTGGCTTACTGGCAGCGTGCCGTATGCCAGGCTGAGATGGACGAGTTCAACAAGGCTGAGGGCAAGGGCGTGGTGAATATCCATTCTGCCGAGGCCGATTTCAGCGATGCCATCCGCCTGAACAGCAACAATGCCTACATCTATTATAACAGAGGTAATCTGCATGCCGGCAGAAACGAGCTTTCAAAGGCGATAGATGACTATAGCATCGCCCTGAAGATTGATAATCGTCTGGCTGAGGCTTATTATAATAGAGGTATTGCCCGTGCCAAGAGTGGCAACAAGCAGGCAGGCATCCAGGATCTCTCCAAGGCTGGAGAGCTGGGCTTGTATGATGCTTACTCGGTAATCAAGCGATTGAATAAGGCGAAATAATAATCCCGCAGATTGAATATTTTAAGTCCCACGGATTACTTTTTTAGTCCCACGGATTACTTTTTTAGTCTCACGGATTATTTTTTAGTCCCACAGATTTCACAGATTTACACAGATATCAGGAATCAAGATATATTTATCTATTAAAAAAGGTTCAATTCCATTGCTTTGGAATTGAACCTTTTCTTTATGATAGACAGACTCAGAAAAAATCTGTGTAAATCTGTGAAATCTGTGGGATTATATTCTCGTCACCTGCTTTACGCCCTTTACGGCACTCAGTTTCTTGATCAGTGCATCCGTCTTGCCGGCATCATCAATCATCACCGTAACATTGCCCGAGAACAGGCCGTCTTTTGATGAAATGTTGATGCCTCTCATCACGAGCTTATCCTCTTTCGAGATGATGTTCGTGATGTTGCTCACGATGCCGATATCATCATTTCCGATGATTCTCAGGGTGATGGCATACTTCGATGTACCCTTGCCGCTCCATTTCGCCTTCACGATGCGATAACCGAAACGGCGGCGCAGTTCCTTGGCGTTAGGACAGTCGATGCGGTGAATCTTGATACCCTTGCTGATGGTCACGAATCCGAAGATAGGGTCGCCGTAGATAGGGTGGCAGCAGTGGGAGAGCTCGAAGTCGATGCCCTTCAGGTGCTCGTCAATCACCAGCACGTCGTCGCTCTGCTTCAGGAGTTCCTCGGTAGGATTCTCGAAGGCGAAGTTCTCGGCGCTCTCGGCAGGCTTTGTGGCGTTGTTCAGGTTGAGGTCGTGGTCACGCTCCTCAATGTATTTCTCAACCACGGTGTTCACGTCGAGTTTCTCTTCTGCCACATCCTTGTAGAAATCAGAGTTCTCCTTGTAGCCCATTTTCTTGATGGTACGGGCCATCAGACTCTCGTCTATCTCTATCTTGCGGTTTTTGAATCGGCGTTCCAGCAGTTCCTTGGCATAGAGTCCGTCCTTCTTCTGCGTTTCCTTCAGGGCGAGTCGAATCTTGGCCTTCGCCTTCGAGGTCTGCGCTATCTTGAGCCATTCTCTTCTAGGCTTCTGGTTGCTCTGGGTGAGAATCTCCACCTGGTCGCCCGAGTGCAGTTCCTGGCGGAAGGTCACCGCCTTGCCGTTGATTTTTCCGCCCACGCAGGTGTTGCCGATGCGCGAATGGATGTAGTAGGCAAAGTCGAGCACCGTGGCACCCTTAGGGAAGTTCAGCAGGTCGCCCTTAGGGGTGAACACATATACCTCGTCTTCCTTCAGGTCGGTGGTAAACTGGTCCATCAGCTGCAGGTCGTCGTTGCATTCCAGGGCGGCACGGATGTTGGCGAGCCATTCGTCAATGCCTCCTTCTCCCTGCTTGATGCCCTTGTAGCGCCAGTGTGCAGCGAGTCCGTGTTCGGCAATATCGTCCATTCTTTCGGTTCTAATCTGCACCTCCACCCATTTGTTCTCAGGTCCCAGAACGGTGGTGTGCAGACTCTCGTATCCGTTGCTCTTAGGCACGCTGAGCCAGTCGCGCATACGCTTCGGGTTCGGCTGATACATATCTGTAATCAGGGCGAAGGTCTGCCAGCACTGCATGTATTCCATGGCTCTAGGTGCATCGAGGATGATGCGGATGGCGAAGAGGTCATATACGCCCTCGAAGGCGCACTTCTGCTTCTTCATCTTCTGCCAGATGGAGTGGATGCTCTTGGTGCGTCCCTTCATGTGATATTTCAGTCCGGCAGCATCCAGTTTTTCCTTGATAGGCTGGATGAAGCGGGCGATATAGGCATCGCGCGAAGCCTTGGTGGCATTCAGCTTTTCCTTAATCATGTAGTAGGCATCGTGCTCCAGATACTTCAGGCTCAGGTCTTCCAGCTCGCTCTTCAGCTTGTAGAGACCCAGCTTGTGGGCGAGTGGGGCATAGAGGTAGCTGGCTTCCTCGCTCACCTCGTGCTTCGCCTCTTCCTGGTCGGTGTCGCGAATCTGTCGCATCACGTTCACGCGGTCGGCTATCATGATGAGAATCACGCGCATGTCTTCCGAGAAAGAGATGAGCAGGTTTCTGAAGTTCTCACTCTCGATGATCGGGTTGCGCTTGTAGAGGTCGTGTATGCGGAGCAGTCCGCTGATGATGTGCGCTACGCTATCACCGTATTTCTGCTGGATGTCTTCGATGGTCTGATAGCCATCGATAACGCTGGTCTGCATCAGGATGGCGATGACGCCGTCTCGTTTCAGACCGATTTCGTTCACAGCGATTTCTGCTGTCTGCAGGGCTGCGAGTATAGGGTTCATGCCGAAGACGTTGCGCTTAATCTGGTGGTTGATGAAGGCATGCTGTATGTCTTCACGCAGATGCTGCTCATCGCCCGGCTTGAACGTGTCGCCCACGGCGTTTCTCAGGCGCTCCAGTATCTGGAGTGTCTGTTCCTTTTCTTCGGATGTGAATTTAAAAGTTGTTTCATTCATTGTCGTTCCCTCCCGTTGATTATATATTATTGAGTTTTATAACTCGTCTATCCATTTCTGACCAGACTTTGTGTTGAGCCAAATGGCGAAGCTGGCGCTAATTACTGCACTCAGCCCCATAAATATTGTCATTAGTTCCATAATAGAACGTATATTACAAATTATTTATCCACTTTTTGCCAGACTTGGTGTAGCTCCAAATGGCTAAGCTTGTGCCAATGACAGCTCCTATACACATTACTAAAGCAAATCCTTCCATAATACTCTATTATATGTTATAAACTGTCTATCCACTTCTGACCTGATTTTGTGTTAAGCCAGATGGCGAAGCAGGTTCCTATCAAGGCTCCTAGCCCCATAAATATAGTATATAGTTCCATATTGTTTCTTATTTATCGTTATACTTCATAACTCTGTTTGCACTATACGCAAATACAAAAGCTGCTATAGCTCCAAGTACAAGGCAGAGTATATTATTTACTCCCATCTCGTCACCGGTAATCATAGGAGATAATCCGCCTATACCGGTTCCGCTGATGAACAAGTTAGATACCCCATAGAGGTAATGTGATAGCCCCGACCTTCTGTCGTGCTCCTTTGATAATTTACTAACCATGTCGCAATATTCCATTTTAAATTTGTCAAACAATGGCGTTTCGGCGTTAAAAAACGCCTACTTCGTTAAATTTTCAATGCAAAGGTACAAAAAAAAGCGGAAATATTTCTGATTATCAGAAAAAACTATTATCTTTGTAGCACATATAGTGTAAATTTAACATAAATATGGTATTATGAATCAGCAAGATCTAAACCAAATCGCTGCCCGCGGCATCTCCGAGCAGCAGATTGAACACCAGTTGGAACAAATTAAGAATGGTTTCCCATTCCTCAAACTAGAGGGTGCGGCTGCCATCGGTAAGGGTATCATGGCTCCTACAGCCCAGGAAGTAGAGGACTACGAGAAGGCGTGGAACGACTACAAGGCTGAGGGTCACAAGATTGTGAAGTTCGTACCTGCCTCAGGTGCGGCAAGCCGTATGTTCAAGAACATGTTTGCATTCCTCGATGCTCCATACGATGTTCCTACTACTGACTTCGAAAAACAATTCTTCGAGAATATCAAGAAGTTTGCTTTCCGCAAGGCACTCTGCGACAAGTGTCATGTAAACAACGAGAAGGGCATCATGTGCCTCATCAAGAAGGGTGATTACAAGGCCATCGTGGCTAATCTCCTCAAGCCAGAGGGATTGAACTACGGACAGTTGCCTAAGGGATTGCTCCAGTTCCACGAGTATGAGGACGAGGTTCGCACTCCAATGGAGGAGCACCTGGTTGAGGCTGCGCTCTATGCAAGCAGCAATGGCGAGGCAAACGTTCACTTCACCGTTTCTCACGACCACCTGGAACTCTTCAAGCAGATGGTAGCAGAGAAGGCAGATAAGTATGCACAGCGCTACGGCATCAAGTATAACATCTCATTCTCAGAGCAGAAGCCTAGCACCGATACCATCGCTGCCAATCCGGATAATACTCCATTCCGCAACGCGGATGGCTCATTGCTGTTCCGTCCGGGCGGTCATGGCGCACTCATCGAGAACCTCAACGAAATTGATGCAGATGTAGTATTCATCAAGAACATCGATAATGTGGTTCCTGATCGCCTGAAGGCAGAGACTGTTACCTGGAAGCAGGTGATTGCAGGTGTATTGGTTACCCTGCAGAAACAGGCATTTGAGTATCTCAAGTTATTGGATTCCGGACAGTATAACCACGAGAAGCTGGAGGAAATCATCCGCTTCGTTCAGCGCGACCTCTGCTGCCGCAAGGCTGATATCAAGGAGCTGGAGGATGCCGAACTGGTTATCTATCTGCGCAAGAAGCTCAACCGCCCTATGCGTGTATGCGGTGTGGTTAAGAACGTGGGCGAGCCTGGCGGCGGTCCATTCCTTACCTACAACCAGGATGGCACTGTAAGTCTTCAGATTCTGGAGAGTTCTCAGATTGACAAGAACAACGAGGAGTACATGAAGATGTTTACCGAGGGTACACACTTCAACCCAGTAGATCTCGTTTGCGCAACCAAGGATTATCAGGGCAATGCCTTCGATCTTCCTAAGTTCGTAGATCCATCCACCGGTTTCATCTCTAGCAAGAGCAAGAACGGTAAGGACTTGAAGGCCTTGGAGTTGCCAGGTCTCTGGAATGGTGCGATGAGCGACTGGAACACCGTATTCGTAGAGGTTCCTCTGGGCACATTCAACCCAGTGAAGACCGTCAACGATCTGCTCCGCGACCAGCATCAGGCCGTAGAGGGTGGCATCAAGCACGAGCATCACCACGACGGAGGTTGCTGCAAGCATTAGCCCACGGATTATTTTTTAGTCCCACGGATTATTTTTTTAGTCCCACGGATTGATTTTTTTAGTCCCACGGATTTCACAGATTTACACAGATTTTTTTTCTGGTTAGAGAATTAAATCTGTGTAAATCTGTGAAATCTGTGGGACATTGAATATAATCTCCGTGGGGCATTGAATATAATCTCTGTGGGGCATTGAATATAATCTCTGTGGGGGTACAAATACAATAAAGGCTCAATACCCGAATTCGCTTCGGGGATTGAGCCTTCATCATTTGAGTTTAAGAGTTTGGTCATGAAATGAAGGAAAACTTATCTAGCTGCGGAAATACGACTTCTGCAAAAGATAGATTTTAATGATTTCTTGATCTCGCTCTTCTTTTCTTCTTACAGTATCAGATAACCTTAATTCCTTTTCTGTCTGTCTTTTCTGATTTCCTCTGAATCAGATTTCTCTAATACTACTTAGTTGTACCAGATTTCTCCGCCTAAAACGTTTGGATACTCTTCTGATGCTGTTCTTTCTACGGGAGCAGTAATCTCTACGAACTCACCATACTTCTTTGCTTTGTTGATCTGCATAATTGTTGGTTTTGTTGATTGTGAATATTTGGATTGATTATATTTGTGATAGATGAAATGGACTCTCGCCCTACACCATATCTGTCATATTTTATTTAATATCTTGCTCGTATGTTATATTGTTTCTTGCTTTACATTTAAATTTTCGGATGCAAAGTTAAGCAAAAAATTGATGCGAATCAAGAAAATGTAGCTGAATCAGGTTCTTTTTAAAGTTTTTTATATCTAAAATGCATAAAAATGGTATAAATATAAAAAGCACCTGCCCTCACGGGCAAGTGCCTTAATTTTTTTTCTATCCGCTGATAGAAATCTTAATTTCTCAAAACTTTTAATCTTAATCAAATTAAATCTTAATCAAATTTCTTTCTAATTTAAAAACAGCTGATGATTACTAAATTGTAATTTCACCCGCAAGCGATTGCTTGAGCATTTCTCTCACTTTGCGGTTGTCTTCGTATCTGCCTTGCAGGCACATCAGCTTGGTAACCATCGCTTCCACCGTAGAGTCGTGACCGCTGATTACATGGGCAGACTTCAACTGGAATCCGGCGCCATAGCGTTCCATCTCCACGCTACCCGTGAGGCACTGGCTGATGTTCACGATGTTCACGCCACGGTGGGCAGCCTGGTCGAGCAGTCGCATAATCCAGGGCGCATGTGGCGCATTTCCAGAACCGAAGGTACGCATCACGATGCCTCGCAAATCGGGCGATTCCATCACGTGGCGCACGATGTTGTCCTGGATGCCAGGAAAGAGGCTGAACACGATCACGTTCGGGTCGAGTTTCAGGTGTGGCACCATCGGCTTGTCGTAATCCGGCGTGAGGATGTGGTGCTTGTGATACTGGAAGTTGATGCCCACATCGCATAGGTGCGGATGGTTGAACGATTCGAAGGCATGAAATCCCTCGGCATTGATCTTGATGGCACGGTTGCCGCGAATCAGTTTGCCGTTGAAGAAGATGCATACCTCAGGCACCATAGGGTGGCCTTCCTCGTCCTTTGCCGAAGCAATTTCAATGGCAGTCATCAGGTTCTCCTTGCCGTCGGTGCGCAGTTCGCCGATAGGCAGCTGGCTTCCGGTAAGGATTACGGGCTTGGTCAGATTCTCGAGCATGAAACTCAGAGCCGACGAGGTATAAGCCATCGTATCCGTTCCGTGCAGGATAACGAAGCCATCATAGTCGTCATAGTTCTTTGCGATGATGCTCACGATTTCCGCCCATCTCATCGGGTCCATATCGCTGGAGTCGATAGGAGGGTCAAACTTTCGTACGTCGATTTCTGCTTGAATCAGTTTGAACTCGGGCATGGAAGAGACGAGGTGGTTGAAGTCTAGAGGCTCCAAAATGCCTGTAATAGGATCCTTTCCCATACCGATGGTACCTCCTGTATAGATGATGAGAATCTTGGGTGTTGCCATTTTATTTATCAATATTTACTTTTTGTCACTTAATCGAGTGCAAATATACAGAAAATATTCGATACGACCAAGTGTTTCCCCGAAAAATATGCCATGTTTTAACATTTTGTTATCATTCGATAGGAAAACCTGCCGGTTCCTTCCAATCCTGCGTTTTTCCAGAAATCCTATATATATATAATAAGGTGTAATCCCAAAAGTGTCGCCAATCAGTGAAGTTTTGAAAATAAATGCATTTTTTATGCGAAAATATTCGCTCGTTACAAAAAGAAATAGTACTTTTGCAGCTGATTTAATAAAAATACTAAGTTGTTATGGTAAAAATCACATTCCCAGACGGATCTGTTCGCGAGTATGAACAGGGCGTGACTGGCTTACAAATCGCCGAGAGCATCTCACCGGCTCTCGCTCGCAACGTTGTATCTTGCGGTGTTAATGGTGAGACAGTAGAGTTGAACCGTCCTATCAATGAGGATGCTAACGTAGAACTCTACAAGTTTGAGGATGAGCAGGGTAAGCACACATTCTGGCATACATCTGCCCACTTGTTGGCTGAAGCTCTGCAGGAGCTTTATCCAGGTATTCAGTTCGGCTTCGGTCCAGCCGTAGAGAGCGGTTTCTTCTACGACGTAATGCCAGCCGAGGGTCAGGTGATCTCAGAGAATGATTTCGCCAAGATTGAGGCTAAGATGATGGAACTCGCCAAGAAGAACGAGCCAGTGGTTCGCAAGGAGGTGGCTAAGGCTGATGCACTCGCTGAGTTCAAGGCCGATGGTCAGAACTACAAGTGCGAGCACATTGAGCAGGACTTGGAGGATGGTACCATCACCACATATACCCAGGGCAACTTCACCGACCTTTGCCGTGGTCCTCACTTGATGAACACTGGCCTTATCAAGGCAGTGAAGATTACAAGCGTAGCAGGTGCCTTCTGGCGTGGCGATGCCAAGCGCGAGCAGATGACTCGTATCTACGGTATCAGCTTCCCTAAGAAGAAGATGCTCGATGAGTACCTGGTTGTCCTCGAAGAGGCTAAGAAGCGCGACCACCGTAAGATTGGTAAGGAGATGGAACTCTTCATGTTCTCTGAGCGTGTAGGTAAGGGCCTTCCTATCTGGTTGCCAAAGGGTACACAGCTCCGCCTCCGCTTGCAGGAGTTGCTCCGTTCGCTCCTGAAGCCTTACAACTATCAGGAGGTTATCTGTCCTGGTATCGGCGGCAAGAGTCTCTATGTTACAT
>USJX01000027.1 GCA_900555035.1 uncultured Prevotella sp. | reverse complement strand
TCTTAATATAAGTTATTGATTTACAGACGATTAAATATTAATTTAACGCAGTATTAATTTATAGAATATAGTTTTTATATAGAGATAGAGTAGTATGGAAGAAGAAATCATCCAACCGATTGACCACGAGCTGCTGAAGAGCGAGTTGACTCCCGACAAGCAGCTTCGCATGACCAATAAGAGCCATAACGAGATTTACATCGTTACGGCAAATGACTCGCCAAATGTGTTGAAGGAGATTGGGCGCCTTCGTGAAATCGCTTTCCGTGAGGCTGGCGGTGGAACCGGGAAATCGATGGATCTTGACGAATTCGACTTTGGAGACAACTGCTATAAGCAGCTCATCGTCTGGAATCCGGAGGCCAGCGAGATTATCGGTGGTTACCGTTATCTGCTGGGCAAGGATTGGCAGCTCGACGAGAAGGGCCAGCCAAAGCTCGCCACCAGCCACATGTTCCATTTCTCCGATAAGTTCCTGAAGGAATACATGCCCTACACCGTGGAGTTGGGCCGTTCGTTCGTTTCTATTGAGTATCAGAATGTTCGCAAGAACAGCAAGAGCATCTTTGCCCTGGATAATCTCTGGGATGGCTTGGGTGCCCTGACTGTGCTTTATCCTGAGGTGAAGTATTTCTTTGGCAAGATGACGATGTATCCATCTTACATCCGTCGTGGTCGCGACATGATTCTCTACTTCCTCAAGAAGCATTTTGATGACAAGGAGAACCTGGTGATTCCGATGAAGCCATTGAAGTTGGAGACTCCTGAGAGCGAGATGGAGAAGATTTTCACCGAGGAAGATTTCCGAGCTGATTATCGCATTCTGAATCGTGAAATCAGAGAGTTGGGCTTCAACATTCCTCCGTTGGTGAATGCGTATATGAATCTGAGTCCTACCATGAAGCTTTTCGGCACCGCCATCAACTATGGTTTCGGTGATGTAGAGGAGACGGGTATTCTCATAGCCGTGGATGAGATTCTTGAAGAGAAGCGTGTTCGCCACATCAATAGTTTCATAAAGGAGCATCCTGAGGCGCTGAAGATAACCAGTGGTGCCAACAAAATTTTCTATAAGGAAAAAGAATAATAAAACAACAGCAAAAATCCCATGTCCTTATTGCCGGAAAGCAATAAGGGCATGGGATTTTAGCTTTGTGTTATGCTGAGACGTTTGGAATAACTGAGCTTTCGCAGGTGGTTCATGAACCATTTGCGAATATTTATGGCGACCCGGCGATTAATGCCTGGTTATGGCAAAAAGTTGCCCTCTTTCAGGGCAATATCTTGCCATAACCAGGCATTTTTTGCTTTGATACTTAGCTGCTTTCTGATGAATATCTGTTTAGCTATATCCGGATGGGGCAGCAGATAATCTCTGAAGCAACGTGGCTCTGCAGCCTGGAATCCTAGATGCAGAAAATGCAAAAACTACTTCACACTACACTAAGTATAGCTAAAATGGTTGAACTTCAGGGCGTTATATGGCGTGTAGTGTCTGCTTCCACACTACACCACACTACACTTTTTTGCTTGGCTTGTTTTGAAAGCCATTTTACATCGAATAATATTGTTTGGCCCTCTGAGTGTAGTGTGGTGTAGTATTCGTGTAGTGGTAGAGAGGGTATTGCACTTATTTAAACTACTGTTTAATAGGTAGTTATAACAAAATCGTGTAGTGTGAAGTAGATTTTGCAATTTTGCATTTTCCTGTAGAGGTCGCGACCTCTGCAAATTAGTTCGCAAGGTTAAATTATCTTAATGAATATTGGAAATGGCAGCGGAATTTTGGTGTTATGTGTCGAAAAGTGTATCTTTGCGCAGGATTTATGTGTCAGAAAGTGTGCTGGTAGCATGGTTTCATGTGTTGAAAAGTGTATTAATCTGGCACTTTCATGTGTCTAAAAGTGTAAAGGTATGAAGAGAAAGGTATATGAACAGCTTCTGGAATGGAAGAATCAGGAGCATCACAAGCCATTGCTCCTTAATGGCGTAAGACAGTGTGGAAAGACTTATGTACTTAAGGCATTCGGTAAGCAGGAATTTGATAGTCTGGCTTATGTAAGTTGCGATAGGAACGTAAACCTGCAGGCCATCTATTCGGGTGATTTTGATGTAGCCAGAATCATTCAGGGCTTAAGTGCCTTGACAGGGGTAGATATTATCCCTGGTAAAACACTTATTTTCCTGGATGAAGTGCAGGCATTTCCTCAGGCTTTAGAGGCTTTGAAATATTTCTGTGAAGATGCTCCGCAATATCATATTGCAGTGGCCGGTTCTCTGCTGGGAGTAGCTTTGCATGCAGGGGTCTCGTTTCCTGTAGGAAAGGTGCAGACTTTACGCCTCTTTCCGATGGATTTTGAGGAGTTTCTCATGGCGATGGGCGAGGAGCAGTTGCTGAAGCTGATGCACAGCCATGATTATGAACTGATGAATGCTTTTCATGAAAAACTGAAGGACTTGCTGCGACAATATTATTATGTAGGTGGTATGCCCGAAGTGGTAAAGGCTTTTGTTGAAAACAAGTTGCTCAATCAGGTGCGCAGTCTGCAGAACGAGATTCTTTCCAACTATGCCAGTGATTTCTCCAAGCATGCTCCGTCACAGGAAGTACCCCGAATCGATATGGTTTGGCAGTCTATTCTGGGGCAGTTGTCGAAGGAGAACAAAAAGTTTGTCTATGGCGTATTGAAGAAGGGCGGCAGGGCCAAGGAATTTGAGCTTGCCATCCAGTGGCTGGTGGATGCTGGACTGGTGTATAAGATAACAAAGGTGTCAAAGCCGGAGTTACCTCTGAAATTTTATGAAGATTTATCAGCGTTTAAACTCTATTTATGCGATTGCGGGTTGATGGGTGCCATGGCTGATACGCCTGCCAAGGAGGTTCTTTTGGGTGATACGATATTTACGGAATATAAAGGGGCTTTCACGGAACAGTATGTGTTGCAGCAGTTGCTTGCATCCGGGTTAAAGCATATCTATTATTACAGTTCTGATACCTCTCGTATGGAAATGGATTTCCTGATTCAGCGTGATGGTGCCTTGTTGCCTATTGAGGTAAAAGGAGGTACAAGCGTTAAGGCTACCTCGCTTCATCATTATCTGATGGATCATCCTGATATTTCAGCTATTCGTTATTCCATGTTGCCTTATCGCCAGCAGGCTAATATCACCAACATGCCATTATATGGGGTGTTCTTATAATAAGAAGAAAAAAATAACACGGACAAATTCAATTTGTCCGGCTCTTTTGTCCGGACGCTTGCAAATCGCTAATTATTAATGGTTTATAAGCCTTCGGACAATTTGTCCGGACAAATTCAATTTGTCCGTGTTATTTTTTTAGTTTGAAAAATGCCTGTTTCCGCTGAATTTTGATGTAAGCAGTGGCGGTTCAGAGCAGATGTTTATCTGTTTCTTCAGGGAAAAACATGGGGTTTCTACTCCGATACGATGAGTTGGCATACTTAAAACTATGAGTTAGCAACCATAAAACTATGAGTTAGTTTTTTTAACATAAAGCTCTAAAGCCCGTATGCCAGCTTTGTTTCTATACTATCGGCAGACTTATTCCGTTGATCTTCTGATAAATATCTAAGGCATAGATATCCGTCATGCCGCTGATGTAATCCAATACTGCCATGAGACGTTCTTCCAGACTCTCGTTCTCGATGTCGTACTGGCTGCTTACCCGGCGCAGAAGCTGCTTGGAGTAGAAACGGGACGGGTTGACGGCGGCATCGATGAATACCTCCATCAGCGTAGCCATGATCTTGTAACCCGAAAGCTCGATGTCGAGAACGGGCTTGCTGGCATAAATCTTCTTTCTCGAAACCTGGGTACAGGTGATGTAGGCATTGCGCTCGTGCTCCGAGATGTGGTCGATGAGGGCTCCCTCGAAGGTGCCGGCAAGAATCTCTTCCTCGTGGTCGAGGAATGCCTTTACGCATTCGTTCTCCAGTTTGCCTATCACGCAGGCTCTCATATATACCACCTGCTCGTTTTCATCGGTCAGTTCCTCGTCGATGATGCGCTGGCGAATCTTCTTTTTCGTGGTTTCATCGAAGAAGCCGAGCAATAAATCGGCGGTTTCATCGAAGGAAAGAATCTTCAGCTTGTGCGAATCCTCGATGTCCATAATCTCATAACAGATGTCATCAGCTGCCTCTACCATATACACCAGCGGGTGGCGGGCGTACCTCAGCGGTTCGCCTTCGGCAGACAGGCGGCGGATGCCCAATTCATCGGCAACTTTCTGGTAAGTAGCCGCTTCGGATGTAAAAAAGCCGAATTTACCGTGGTCGCCAGCCAGACTGCTGGCAAAAGGATATTTCACGATGGCGGCAAGCATCGGATAAGTCATCACAAAACCACCCTGGCGACGGCCCTTGAAGCGGTGCGTCAGGATTCTGAAGCCGTTGGCATTACCCTCGTAATGGGTGATATCATCCCAAAACTGCGATGAAACCGCCGATTTCAGGCTCTGGCCTGCTCCTTCGCTGAAGAAAGTCTGGATGGCTTTCTCGCCGGAATGGCCGAAGGGAGGATTGCCCAAGTCGTGTGCCAGACAGGCTGCGCTCACGATGGTTCCTATCTCTTCGAAGAGGGTATCCTTCAGCTCCGGACGCTTCTGGATGATGCGGCGGGAGATGTCGTTGCCCAGCGACATGCCCACGCTCGATACTTCCAGGCTGTGGGTGAGTCGGTTGTGTACGAAGATGCTGCCCGGCAGCGGGAATACCTGCGTCTTGTTCTGCAGGCGGCGGAATGCCGATGAAAAGATAAGACGGTCGTAATCGCGCTTGAATTCAGAGCGATCGTCGTGGCGTTCGGCATGCTTATGCTCCTGTCCGAAGCGCTTGTTTGATATGAGTTGTTTCCATTCCATAATCCATCTGTTATATAAGTGATTCTTACTATCCTTTCATTTCTGATGCGCAAAAATACATGAAAGTGCGCATAAATCAAAATAAAAAACAATAAATTATATCATTTTCACTTATAAAATGCGATTATTCGCCTAAAAAGCAGTATTTTTGCAGAAAATTCTAGAATTATGCTGAAAGTAAAGATTATCAATAAGGGGCATCAGCCTCTCCCTGCGTTTGCCACACCTCAGAGTGCGGGCATGGACTTGCGTGCTAACATTGACGAAGCCATCGTGCTCCATCCTATGGAGCGCCGACTGGTTCCTACGGGTCTTTTCATGGCTCTGCCAGTGGGATACGAGGCACAGATACGTCCACGCAGCGGTCTTGCCCTGAAGCATGGCATCACCGTGCTCAACACGCCGGGCACCATTGATGCCGACTATCGCGGCGAAATCATGGTGCTGCTCATCAACTTCTCGCAGGAAGACTTTGTCATCAACGATGGGGAGCGCATCGCCCAGATGGTGCTTGCCAAGCACGAACAGTGCGATTTCATCGAGGTGGAAGAGCTGGATGAAACCGAGCGTGGCGCCGGTGGATACGGACATACCGGAGTGAAATAACATCAGAACAGAACATTAAAAAATAGAGAAAGCGAAAGGGAAAGATATCGTGAAGAGAATTTATGGAAATAAGGGCTTCTGGGTGGCTGTGGCGCTGGTAGGCGTGATGGCCTTGCCTTCGTTGGCCCGTAAGAAAAAGGTGCAGCCAGCGAAGCAGCAGACTGTTTGGGTGGATTCGCTTTCACCCAACGACCGCAAGCGATTTGAATACTTCTTTACCGAGGCGGCACGACAGCATGCGGCGGGTAACCTAACTGCTGCCTTCGATCTCTTCGAGCATGCCCGGAAGATAGACCCTCGTGCGGCTGAGGTATATTTCTACCAGTCGCTCTATTATACCCAGTTGAAGGAGGATTCCCTGGCGCTGGAGTGCATGAACAAGGCCATCGCCCTGAATCCCGACAACCTGACCTACGTGGAGCGCCTTGCCCAATACTATATAGGTATGGGACAATACGACAAGGCCATCGGTTCCTACGAGGCACTCTATGCCAAGAACCACAACAACACCGATGCCCTCCGCATCCTGGCGCAGCTCTACCAGCAGCAGAAAAACTACCGCATGATGCTCAACACCGTGGGCAGACTGGAGACGGAGGAAGGCGAGAGCGAACAGCTTACCCTGACCAAGATGCGCATCTACGAGATGATGAACGACCCGAAGGCGGCTTATAATGAACTGAAGACGCTCTCGGAACAGCATCCACTAGATATGGTGTATAAGACGATGCTCGGCAATTGGCTGATGCAGCACAACCGGCAGAAGGAGGCATTCAGGTATTTTACCGATGCCCTGAAGGAAGAGCCTGATAATGCCTACGCCCAGATGTCGCTCTACGACTACTATAATGCTACCAAGCAGGAGGACCAGGCGCACCAGATGCTCGACAAGATATTGATGGGTAAGAAGACGGATACCGAAACCAAGATTATGATGTTCCGTTCCTATATCCAGACCAACGAGAGTGAGGGTGGCGATTCTACCAAGGTACTCGCCCTTTTCGACAGAGTGCTCAACCAGCCGGCACCTTCATCAGAGGTAGCCGAGTTGCGAGCTGCCTATATGAGCCTGAAGAATATGCCTACCGACACGGTGAATGCGGCATTCCAGAAGGTGCTCAGCATTGCACCGGATAATGTAAGCGCCCGTCTGCAGCTTATCCAGAATCTCTGGAACCAGCGTAAATATGGCGAAGTCATCGAGCAGTCGCACGCTGCCCATCAGTATAACCCCGAGGAAATGGTGTTCTATTACTTCGGTGGAATGGCGTATTATCAGAAGGACGACGAAGACCATGCACTCAACGAGTTCAGACTGGGAGTGGCTCAGGTTAACGAGCAGTCGAATAAGGATTTGGTTTCCGATCTCTATGCCGTGATGGGCGACATTCTGTATAAGAAAGGCAGAACGGAGGAGTCGATGGCTGCCTACGATTCCTGCCTGCAATGGAAGGACGACAACGTGATGGCGCTGAACAACTACGCCTATTATCTGAGCGAGCAGGGCAAGGACCTGCACAAGGCGGAATCGATGAGCTACAAGACCATCAAGGCAGAACCGAACAACGGCACATATCTTGACACCTATGCTTGGATCCTGTTTATGCAGGAACGCTATGCAGATGCCAAGACTTATATAGACGCAGCATTGAAAAACCGCGATTCCACCGAGAATAACAGTGCCGTTCTGGAACATGCGGGCGATATTTACGCCATGAACGGAATTACCGATGAAGCCGTGGAATATTGGAAAAAAGCCAAGACCGACGATTATCCATCGCCTACGCTTGATTGGAAAATAAAGAACAAACAATATATCTCTGAAGAAGAATTCCAGAAAAGGATGAATCCGGCTGTAGCCGAGGTGAAGAAGCAGAAAACCACCGGCAAGGCTACGGGCAGAAAAACAAAAAGAGGTAGAAAGAAATAAGAAAGGATAAGAAGAAAATGAAAGTGATGAACAATTTGAAGATGGCAGTGGCTGCCGTGGCTCTTCTGCTGATGGCTTCTTGCGGCTCTACCAAGAAGATGGAAGGAACGGGCAAGGTGAATGCCCAGAACAAGAAGACCGAGACCAAGGCTGCGGATGCAGAGAAGGCGGCTGCAATCAGAAATTTGGCTTATGTGCAGAAGGTGGCCGACAACCAGGTGTACGCCAAGAACATCGTGGGTAATATGACGTTCAATCTGCAGGCGGGAAACAAGGATATCACCGTGCCTGGCAAGTTGAGCATGCGCAAGGACGAGGTAATCCGCATTCAGCTCTTTATCCCTATCTTGGGTTCCGAGGTAGGCAGATTGGAGTTTACGCCTAGCTATGTGCTCATTGTTGACCGCATGCACAAGGAATACATCAAGGCAGACTATACGCAGGTGGATTTCCTGCAGAAGCAGGGCATCAACTTCTATTCGCTCCAGGCACTCTTCTGGAACCAGTTGCTCGTGCCTGGCGTAAAGAAAGTGTCGGATTCTGACTTGAAAAAGTTCTCGGCAAATCTCGATGAAACCGGCGATAATGTGCCTGTTGCCATCAGATATGGCAATATGAACTACCAGTGGAAGACCAATCGTAACAATGGCAGAATCACCGAAGCCAACGTTACCTACAAGAATAAGGGCATCGGAGATTCGAGACTCAACCTGAAGTATAGCGACTTCAAGAGTGTGGGCGTGAAGATGTTTCCTGCCACCCAGCGCATGACGCTTACCACCATCCTGAACAACAAGGTGCAGGAGGCAAAGCTCAACATCGAGATGAAGAGCGTGAAGACCGATGACAAGTGGGATGCGCAGACCGAGGTATCGGGTAAGTACAAGCAGGTATCACCTAAAGATGTACTTGGCAAACTCATGAGCATGTAATCGCATGATTGCTGGAAATAAACATAGAAATCATTCCTATTCATCATGAAGCGAATCATATTATTCATATTGGCAATGACGTTCTCGCTGGCGCCTTTTGCACAGCATCATGTGCAGAAGAAACCTGCGAAGAAGACTGCCGTTGCCTCAAACAAACAGCACAACAGAAAAAAGCCGGCTGCTAAGGCACCTGCCCGAAGGGGCAAGCAGCATGTGCGGGTTTCTACCAAGGCACCAACGAAGGCGGAGCGAAGAGCTGCCACCTACAGCAATGCCAACATCAGGGGATTGCAGGGACAGCGTGCCAGTATCCAGAAGAGAATCAGGGAGCAGGAACAAGCCCTGCGCAAAAACCAGGCCGACGTGAAGAAGCGACTGGAAGACCTGATGGCTCTGAACGGCGAAATAGACCAGAGCCAGAAGAAGATTGATGGAATCCAGAAGGATATCCACCATATCAACGGAAACATCGGCATTCTGCAGGCGCAGTTGAAGACTCTTCAGCAGCAGTTGCAGGACAGAAAGAACAAGTATATCCGCTCTATGCGCTATATGAGCAGGCACCATACGGTGCAGGATAAACTGATGTTTATCTTCAGTGCCAAGAACCTGACTCAGATGTATCGCCGCCTTTCGTTCATCCGCCAGTATTCTTCCTATCAGAAGGTACAGGGACAGGCCATCCAGGCAAAGCAGAAGCAGGTGAACGAGAAGCATCGCCAGTTGGAGAACGTAAAGGGGCATAAGAACACCTTATTATATAAGGGCAAGCAGGAGAAGACGGCATTGGAAGGTAAGCAGACGCAGCAGAAGGAGATGGTGCAGGGCTTGCAGAAACAGCAGAAGACCATTCAGGCTGTGATTGCCGACCAGCGCCAGAAGGATGCGGCCATCAATGCGCAGATTGACCGTCTGATTCAGCAGGAAGTGGCAAAGGCTCGTGCCCGTGCTGCTGCCGAAGCTAAGCGCAAGGCTGCTGCTGCCGCTGCAGCCAAGAAGCGTGCTGAGGAATTGGCCCGCAAGAAGGCTGCTGCCGAGGCTGCCGCAAGAGAGAATGCCCGCAGAATAGCTGAGGCGAAAGCTCGTGAGGCTGCTGCTGAGGCGGCAAGAAGAAAGGCTGCCGAGGAGGCTCGTGCTGCTGCCGAAGCTGCAAGGAAAGCACAGGAAGAAGCTGCTGCCCAGGCAGAGGCGAAGGCGAAAGCCAAGGCGCAGGCTAAGGCTCGTGCTGCTGCCGAGGCTGCCCAGCGTGCTGCCGCAGAACAGGCGGCTCGTGAAGCTGCTGCCGAACAGGCTGCAAGAAAGGCTGAAGCTGACCGCAGGGCTGCCGAGCTGAAGGCGAAAGCGGATGAGGAGCGCCAGGCGCGTGAGATTGCTGCTGCCAAGAAGGAGGCGCAGGAAGCATCTACCCTGAGTTCGGTGGACCGCATGCTGAGTGGTGGCTTTGAGGCAAACCGTGGTCGTCTGCCGATGCCTATCAGTGGAGGTTATCGCATCGTGAGCCATTTCGGTCAGTATAACGTGCAGGGCTTGAAGGGTGTTAGGCTTGATAACAAGGGTATCAACATTCAGGGCAAGCCGGGTTGTGTGGCTCGCAGCATCTACGATGGTGAGGTGAGTGCCGTATTCGGATATGGTGGCATGTGGAACGTATTGGTTCGTCATGGTGCCTACATCTCGGTATATTGCAACCTGAAATCGGTAAGCGTTCATAAGGGACAGAAGGTAAGTACCCGCCAAGCATTGGGTGCCGTGGGTTCCGACAACATCCTCCAGTTCCAGCTTCGCAAGGAGACAGCCAAGCTCAACCCAGAGGCTTGGTTGGGAAGATAGAAGGTTAAATGGTTTATTGATAAGGAAAACCCTCTTAGATGGCAGCGCCATCTAAGAGGGTTTCGTATTTTGTAATGGCATCGCGGATTTCGCTGATGCGGATAAACTCGTTGGCAGAGTGGGAACGGGATGATTCGCCCGGACCCAGTTTGAAGGATGGGAAATGCATCAATGCCTGGTCGCTGAGGGTAGGACTGCCGAATGGCTTCATGCCCATGACTACACATTTCTTAATAAGAGGATGCTCGGGGTCGATGCGTGATGATTTCAGACGGAAGCTATGCGCCTTCACCTCGCTCTTGAGATGCTGGCGGATGAACTCGAAGACTTCCTCGTTGTCGTAGAACTCGTTGGTGCGGATATCCACGAGCATCGTGCACTTATCCGGAATCACATTGTGCTGGGTTCCGGCATTCATCACGGTGAGCGTCATCTTGGTTGGTCCAAGGAACTCGCTCACTTTTTCGAACTTGTAGTCACGAATCCAGCGCATGTCATCCAGCGCCTCGTAGATAGCGTTTACTCCTTCGTTTCTTGCCGCATGTCCGCTCTTGCCATGAGCTATCACATCCAGCACCATCAATCCCTTTTCTGCTACGGCAGGGTTCATACCGGTAGGTTCGCCCACGATGGCTAAGTCGATATGTGGAAGTAATGGCAGGGCACGGGTGATGCCATCCTTACCCGACACCTCTTCTTCGGCGGATGCTAGATAAATAAGGTTATAATGCTGAGGCTTTTCTGTCAGCATTCTGAAAATCTGAAGAAGCGAACAGAGACCGCCACCGCAATCGTTGCTGCCCAAGCCGTAAAGTACGCCATCTTCAACATCCGGTGAAAACGGGTCGCGTGTCCACGAAGCCACTGGCTTCACGGTATCGATGTGGGCATTGAGCAACAGGGTAGGTCGGCTCTCATCGTAATGAGGGTCGATAATCCAGATGTTGTTTGCCTCACGCTGAGGCTCAAAGCCATAACTGCGGATGGTCTGCTCCATGATGTCGGCAGCATCCTTTTCGTTTCTGCTTACCGATGGGGTGGCGATGAGCTTTTTCAGCAGTTCCACGGCATCGCTAACATATTCTTCTTGTAGCATCATAATCTCTCTTTTTAATAATTTTGGGGGCAAAGATACGAAAAAAAGAGCAGATAATGTGGAAAAAATATCTTTTTATTTTGTGTTCTTAACAAATTCTATTATCTTTGCACACATATTTATAAATATTAGCTTATGCAGATTAATAGTCATCTTTCAGTCCTGGTTCATGACCTCGCTAAGAAGTGGGGAGAGAAGCCTGCGCTTACTTTCAGAAAGTTTGGTAGTGACCAGTGGCAATCGGTTTCGTTTAACCTTTTCTCGTTGAGAGTGAAACAAGTGAGCAACGCCCTTCTCAATCTTGGGGCTAAACCACTCGACAAAATCGCTGTCTTCTCGCAGAACTGTGTACATTACCTGTACACCGACTTCGGTGCGTATGGTATCAGAGTTACCTCTGTACCTTTCTATGCCAACAGCAGCGAGCAGCAGATTCAATATATGATCAACGATGCGCAGATTCGCTTCCTCTTTGTAGGCGAACAGGAGCAGTATGACAAGGCTCACCGTATCTTTGCCCTCTGTCCATCCCTGGAGCGTATCATCATCTTCGATTCCAGCGTGCGCATCAGTACACATGACCCTGCTGCCCTCTATTTCAAGGACTTCCTGAAGCTGGGTGAGAATCTTCCTCGCCAGACTGAAGTGGAGGAACTCTACAAGCAAGCAAGTATGGATGACTTGGCTAATATCCTCTATACCAGTGGTACAACGGGTGATAGTAAGGGCGTGATGCTGAAATACAGTCAGTATGAAGCTGCTTTGAAGGCAAACAATGAGTGCATTCCTGTTACCGAAAAGGATCGTGTCATCAATTTCCTTCCATTCACCCATATCTTTGAGCGTGGATGGGCCTATCTCTGCTTGAGTGAGGGTGCCCAGCTCATCATCAATACCTATCCTCATGAAATTCAGGAGAGTATGCGTGAGATGCATCCTACCTGTATGAGTAGTGTGCCTCGTTTCTGGGAGAAGGTTTATATCGCCGTGAAGGCTAAGATGGACGATGCCGGTCCTCTCCAGAAGAAACTCTTCTATCATGCTTTGGCTGTGGGAAAGAAGCGTAACATTGATTATATCGCCAACGGTAAGCGTCCTCCTCTGGCTCTGGAGCTGGAATATAAGATTATCAACAAGACTATCCTGAGCATCGTGCGCAAGCAGTTGGGGTTGGATAATCCTAATATCTTCCCTACAGCAGGTGCTTATGTAAGTCCTGAAGTAGAGGAGTTTGTACACTCCGTGGGTATCAATATGGTTGTGGGCTACGGTCTGACCGAGAGTCTCGCCACCGTATCTTGTGATCATCTCGACAAGAAGCACAGTCTGGGTTCTGTAGGTCGTCCTATCTCCAGCATTCAGATTAAAATAGGTGAGGATAACGAGATTCTTCTCAAGGGTCCTACCATCACACCTGGATATTATCATCGCGATACCACCAATGCGAAGGCATTCGATAAGGATGGATTCTTCCATACGGGAGATGCCGGCTACATGAAGGATGGCGAACTTTATCTGACAGAGCGTATCAAGGACCTGTTCAAGACATCCAATGGTAAGTACATCGCTCCGCAGCAGGTAGAGTCGTTGCTCCTGGTAGATAAGTTCATCGACCAGGTTGCCGTTATCGCCGACCAGCGCAAGTTCGTATCAGCCCTCGTTGTTCCTGAGTTCCGCCTCGTAGAGGATTGGGCGCGTGAGCATCACATCGCCTTCACCTGTCGTGAGGACCTGTGTGCCAACGAGAAGGTGCAGAAAATGCTGATGGACCGCATCAAGATTCTTCAGCAGCACCTGGCTTATTATGAGCAGATTAAGCGTATCACTCTCCTGGCTCACCACTTCTCTATGGAGTCGGGCGAGCTGACCAACACCTTGAAGATTCGCCGCCCTATCATCAACAAGAACTACAAGGCGGAGATTGACAAGATGTATGAGGAGTAATCATAAAGTTCAAAGTTCAAAAATCAAAGTTCAAAGTTAATGATTACAGCTGACCAATTGAAGGATGTGATGGACAGAGCCGACGCTCTGCATCGCTATCTGAATATAGACCAGAAGAAAGTAGAATTTGAAGAGGAGCAGCTCCGCACCCAGGCTCCTGACTTCTGGGAAGACCCGAAGTATGCACAGGAGCAGATGAAGAAGGTGAAGGGCATACAGAAATGGCTCGATGGCTACAAGACCGTGCGTCTTTATGCCGATGAGCTGAAGCTTGCCTTCGATTTCTATAAAGATGAGATGGTGACCGAGGAGGAGGTGGATGCCGACTATGCCAAGGCCATCAAGGCCATAGAAGACCTGGAACTGAAGAACATGCTGCGCCAGAAGGAAGATCCGATGGACTGCGTGCTGAAGATTAACTCGGGTGCCGGTGGCACCGAGAGCCAGGATTGGGCACAGATGCTGATGCGTATGTACATGCGCTGGGCTGAGGCTCATGGCTATAAGGTAACTATCACCGATATGCAGGAAGGCGATGAGGCTGGTATCAAGAGCGTGACCATGACCATCGAGGGCGGCGAGTACGCCTATGGCTATCTGAAGAGCGAGAATGGCGTTCACCGTCTGGTGCGTGTGTCGCCTTTCAATGCCCAGGGCAAGCGAATGACCAGTTTTGCCAGCGTCTTCGTCACCCCATTGGTGGATGAAACCATCGAGGTGTATGTAGATCCAGCCAAACTCTCGTGGGATACCTTCCGTTCGAGTGGTGCCGGTGGTCAGAATGTGAACAAAGTGGAGTCGGGAGTACGCCTCCGCTATTGGTACACAGATCCTGATACGGGTGAGGAAGAGGAAATCCTCATCGAGAACACCGAGACCCGCGACCAGCCAAAGAACCGTGCCAAGGCATTGTTGCTCTTGAAGAGTCAACTCTACGACCGCGCCATGAAGAAGCGCCTGGAAGCCAAGGCTAAGATAGAGGCTGGCAAAAAGAAGATAGAGTGGGGAAGCCAGATAAGAAGTTACGTCTTCGACGACCGCCGCGTGAAAGACCATCGTACCAACTATCAGACATCGGATGTGGATGGCGTGATGGATGGCAAGATAGACGACTTCATCAAGGCTTATCTCATGGAATTCCCATCGGAAAATGAGGAATAGACAATTAGCAACCTAAAAATAATATAACTATGAGTGGAAATAAAGATTTAAGAAAAGCCAAGCATGAGGCTTATCAGAAGAAGCAAGCCGTAAAAGGTGAGAAAGTAGTGAAGTGGATTTTTGGCGTATTGATAGCCCTGGGCGTTCTCTTTGCCATCTATGCAGCTTCTATCGCATAAATAGGAAATAAGAAATGAGTGGATTAGAAATAGAAAGAAAATTCCTCGTCAAGAAGGGCGACGCTTACAAGAGCGCCGCCTTTTCTTCTAGCCATATCCAGCAGGGCTATATTCCTGCCGAGGGGGCTACGGTGCGCGTGCGCACACGGGACGAGAAGGCTTACCTTACCATTAAGGGCAAGTCGGTGAATGGCGGAATGACACGCTATGAGTTTGAGAAGGAGATTACGCTAGACGAGGCGCAGCATCTGCTGCAGCTTTGCCAGGGTGGCGTTATCGATAAGCGCCGCTATCTGGTGAAAAGTGGCAATCATACCTTTGAGGTGGATGAGTTTTATGGCGACAATGAAGGTTTGGTGATGGCTGAGGTGGAACTGGAAAGCGAGAGCGAAGCCTATGAGAAACCCGACTTCATCGGTATGGAGGTAACGGGCGACAAGCGCTTCTATAATTCTCATCTTTTGGGTAATCCTTTCTCGCAGTGGCGTGATACCTTGCCTGAGGAATATCGATAGAAAAAGTGAATAAACTGCCTTTTTTATGCGAAAAAACATGCTGGAATGCATAAATATTACTAATTTTATGATTTTGCTTTCAGATATTTCTATTATTTCAGAAATATTTTATAATTTTGCAGAATGTTATACGAAAAGTTAATGAAATTAGTAAGAAAGAAATAGAAAATGGCAGAATTAAATAGAGGTAGTTTTGGTAGCAAGATAGGAATGATACTTGCTACTGCAGGTGGCGCCGTAGGTTTAGGTAACGTATGGCGCTTCCCTTATATGGCTGGTCAGGAAGGTGGCGCAGCCTTTATCTTGGTTTACATCGGATGCGTACTCCTGTTGGGTATCCCTTGTATGATTTCGGAGTTTATCATCGGTCGTCATGGTGCTTCCAATACGGCACGTGCCTATACCAAGCTCGCCAATGGAACGGCTTGGAAGTGGGTAGGCTACCTGGAGGTGCTCACGGGCTTCCTGATTACCGGTTACTATGCGGTGGTTTCGGGCTGGTGCCTGCAGTATGTATATGCCAGCATCATGGGCGAACTGCATGGCGACCCAACCTTCGTGGCTAATTACTTCAAGGAGTTTTCTGCCGATCCTATCCGTCCGGTGATGTGGACGGTGGCAATCTTCCTGATTTGTCACTTTGTGATTATCCATGGTGTACGCGGAGGAATCGAGAAGGCATCCAAGGTGATGATGCCGCTTCTGTTCATCCTGCTTCTCATTATCGTGGTGTCTTCCTGTCTGTTGCCGGATGCGGGAAAGGGTATCGAGTTCCTGCTGAAACCTGATTTCGGAAAGGTGGATAGGAATGTATTCCTCAATGCTTTGGGACAGTCGTTCTATTCCATGAGCATTGGTATGGGTTGTATCTGTACGTATGCATCTTATTTCAGCCGACAGACCAATCTCCTGAAATCGGCGATTCAGATTTCTGCCATCGACTTGATTGTGGCGGTATTGGCAGGATTGATGATTTTCCCTGCAGCTTTCTCGGTGGGTATCTCTCCGGATAGTGGTCCGTCGCTTATCTTCATCACCTTGCCGAATGTCTTCAACGAGGCGTTTGCATCGATGCCGGTATTGGGATGGATTATCTCGCTGATGTTCTACGTGCTTCTTTCTGTGGCTGCGTTGACATCGCTGATGTCGCTCCACGAGGTGAATACTTCTTTCTTCTATGAGGAGTTGAAGATTGACAGAAAGAAGGGTGCCATGATTGTGACGGTATCTTGTGCCATCATCGGTGCATTCTGTTCACTCTCTTTGGGAGCTACGGATAAACTGTCGTTCGGCGGCAAGACTTTGTTCGATTGGTTCGACTTCGTAACGGGACAGTTGTTCCTTCCTACGGCAGGTCTTCTCACCTGTTTGTTCCTGGGCTGGTATGTTCCGAAGAAGGTGGTGCAGGATGAGTTTACTAACTGGGGAACCTTGAAGGGACAGGTATTCCATGTCTATCTCTTCCTGATCAGGTTTGTTTGCCCTGTCCTCATCTTCCTGGTATTCCTAAACCAGTTTGGAGTGTTCGGATAAGCATTTCGCCCAGGACGGTGCCCTGGGAATCAATGTCAATTAGTCATGCGCCCTGTAAGGGCAAATGCATAAAAATATAAGAAACTATGGAGAGTAGAGGAAATTTCGGAAGTAAATTGGGCGTCATTCTCGCCACGGCAGGTTCTGCAGTAGGTTTGGGAAATGTTTGGCGCTTTCCTTATATGGCAGGTCAGAATGGAGGTGCCGCCTTCATCCTCATCTACCTGGTGTGTATCATCCTGCTGGGTTTGCCTGGCATGATGAGTGAGTTTATCATTGGTCGCCATTCGGCTTCCAATGCAGCACGAGCTTATAGCAACCTGGGTAAGCATAAGGCTTGGGGAACTGTGGGACTGGTGGGTGTCATCACCTCCATGATTATCCTGGGTTTCTATGCCGTAGTGGCAGGCTGGTGTCTGCAATATCTGTATGCCAGCATCATGGGTGGCGTTCATGGCGACCCGGAGTATGTGAAGACCTACTTCCAGACCTTCTCCTCCGATCCTATTCGTCCTACCTTATGGGCGGTGGGCTTCATCCTGCTTACCCATGCGGTGGTGGTAAGAGGTGTCCGCAATGGAATCGAGAAGGCATCCAAGATACTGATGCCGCTGCTTTTCATCCTGCTTATCGTCATCGTCATTGCCTCCTGCTCTTTGCCGGGAGCGATGAAGGGTGTGCAGTTCCTCTTCCATCCTGATTTCTCTAAGGTGGATGAGAACGTGCTGCTCGAAGCTTTGGGACAGGCATTCTTCTCTCTGAGTTTGGGAACAGCCTGTCTGTGTACATACGCATCTTACTTCAGTCGCCAGACTAATCTCCTGAAATCTGCCAGTCAGATTGTGGTGATAGATACCGTGATTGCTGTATTGGCCGGATTGATGATTTTCCCGGCTGCTTTCTCGGTGGGTGTGCAGCCGGATAGCGGTCCGTCGCTTATCTTCATCACTTTGCCTAATGTGTTCCAGCAGGCATTCGGTGATATGCCGGTGGCAAGTTATATCATTTCGGTATTGTTCTATGCTCTGTTGGTTTTGGCGGCATTGACCTCTACAATCTCCATGCACGAGATTGGTACGGCGATGATTTATGAGGAACGCAAGATAACCCGTTCCAAGGGTGCGTGGATAGAGACCGTCACCTGCAGTATCATAGCCGTGTTCTGTTCTCTTTCCCAGGGAGCAGTTCCGGGATTGGGCTTCTTCGGCAAGGATTTCCTTACGAATTGTGATAACCTCACGGCGCAGCTGCTGATGCCGCTGGCATCCATTGTCACCTGTCTCTTCCTGGGCTGGTATGTTCCGAAGAAGATTGTGCGTGATGAGTTTACCAACTGGGGTACGGTGAGTGGCAGGTTATTCCCTGTCTTCCTCTTTATGATCCGTTTCGTCAGCCCTATCTGCATCCTCCTTATCTTTCTCCATCAGTTTGGAGTAATCTAGAGTATATAGAATCATAAAAGCCAAATGCTTATTACCCGCAGGGATTAAGCATTTGGCTTTTATCTTTAGCTCGTCTTTTTATCTTTAATCTTGCTTTTATCTTAAGTTTACCTTTTTCTATAATCTTATTTTTCCTTCAGAAACAGATGTAGGGCTTGAGCCTTTCTATTTCATCTGGTGGAAAATCCTTCAGGAGTTTCAGTTCATTCAGGCTTTTGATGGGACCTCTTTGTCTTCGGTAATCACAGATTTCCTTGGCTTGGTAGAAGTTGAGATAGGGATGATTGCGAAGCTGGTTGAGTGTAAGCTTGTTGATGTTGAGCCGGTGGATGTTGTCGGCATCAATCTGGATGAAGGCGATGGCAGATTCCGGGAATCCTTCGATTTCTGCGAGTTGTTCAGCAGAGGCAAAACCGCCTAGTTTATCTCTGTATTTAACGATAGTACGGGCGTAGTAACTGCCAATGCCTGGAATCTTCATCAGTTCCGTGGTGTCGGCCCGGTTGATGGCGATGTGCTCACCCGCCTTTAGTTTATGCGGATAGCTATAAACCTTGGTTTCCTGGTCAGGGGCATTCGAAGCTTTTCTATCCGGCTTTTGACTTTCCGATGCATCGTCATTCTTTCCATAGTTCACCCTATTATTATAATAAGGTGTATATCGCCTTCTGCCTCGCTCGTATCTTTCATTCCCGTAAAACTCGGAAGCCTGCTTGAAATCATCTGCAATTCGGATGAAGGGGAGTAGGGCTTCATAGGTTTTCTTGGTAATGCCATAAACCCGGGCGAAGTCGGATGGGCGGGAGAAGATTCCTCCTTTCTCCCGAAAACGATAGATGCTTCTAATTTGCCAACTTCCCAAACCCAGGCGCTTGAAGCAAGTAGAGTCTGCCGTATTAGGGTCGAAGGGAAAGAGTTCATGCACTTTTCCTTCGTTTTGATAATAAACGGGATGTTTGGAGGTGGCTTGTTGGACGAGAACCTGATTGGCTTCTTTTCCGTCATCAGAACTTCCGATGACGACCACGAGAGTAAGGCATACGATGAGAATGGCTAGCAAGGCGAAAAGGGCTTGTCGGTCATTCTTCTGGAGATAAAATAGGTCTTTTATGTTCATAAGTTCCGCTTTTTGGTGAATAGTCGGGATTACTGGACTCGAACCAGCGACCTCATCGTCCCGAACGACGTGCGCTACCAACTGCGCTAAATCCCGATTTTTGTTGCTAATGCGTTGCAAAGTTACACTATTTTTGGTAGAAAACAAAATAAAAACGGACTTTTTTGCTTTTTTGCGAAAGAAATCTATGAAAAAATTTGCAGGAGTGAAATATTTGTATTACCTTTGCACCCGCAAATGAGAAATCAACCATTTGTTAAGGTATGGTGCCATAGCTCAGTTGGTAGAGCAAAGGACTGAAAATCCTTGTGTCCCCGGTTCGATTCCTGGTGGTACCACTTCAAAAAGCCGAATTTCAGAAATGAAGTTCGGCTTTTTGTTTGTTTTTACCCGTAAACGTTTACGTTTAAAAGTTGTCATAGTATGCCGCAATCTATAAGATATTTGTTTATCTTTGCATCGTAAACAAAACAATCATCTACAATATTATGTAATCTAATAAGCATATCAGATAATGAAGAAGTATTTATTCCTATTGGCTTGTATGCTGACTACCGCAGTGTATGCAGATAACAGGCAAACCGTAAAGGTTGATGGTCAGGTTATAGACAAAACCATTACGGAAATCACCTTCGAGGGTGATAACGTAACACTTAATTATACAGACAATACATCGGATATGATGGATATGTCGCTTGTATCCCTTTCTTTCGTTTATGGTGAATCTACAGGCATCGGCCAGGTGGAGCAGCTCAAGGAAGCGTTGCAGGGTAAGGTTTATAACCTCAATGGTCAGCTGGTAGGCAATTCTGTAGAGGGATTGTCTAAGGGCGTTTATATCGTAAATGGTAAGAAAGTAATTATTAAATAAGGTAAGGAGGAACAGAACATGAAGAAAATGGTATTCTCTTTGGCGCTCCTCCTGGGGGGTGCAGGTGCTACGGTTGCTCAGTCAGCAACAGATAAGGTGAATCATGCCGTGGCTCGTGACAGTAAGGTAAATCAGATGTTTGTTACCACCAATTCGGGCGATGTGAAGTATTACAATACCGCCGATTTGGCAAGCGTGAAGTTTGAGGGTAACAAGACCATCATCGCTCCTAAGGATGGAAGCGATAACGATGTGTATGATGCATCTGTCAGAGAAATCAACTTTGCCAAGAGAGTGGAGCAGGGTGAGAACGTAGGCGTGGAGAACCCTGCCGGCGTTGTGAAGATTACGGAGGTGAAGGCTTGGCTGGAGTCGGCATATCTGAAATGGGTGCCTTTCGAGGGAGCTTCTTCCTATCATGTATATGTAGAGGGCAAGAAGATTGATGCGCAGCTCATCCGTCAGTATGCTTCTTATATCCGTGCCGATGTGCTTGGCTTGAAGGCGGGTTCCTATTCGGTAAAGGTGGTTCCTGTGGATGCTGCCGGTAAGGAAATGGCAGGTGCCAATACGGTTTCCAATCTCGTGGTGAAGCACTACAACCGTGAGGGCTTCGCTCATTTCAATTTCAAGGGAATTGGTGCTTACAACAATGATGGTACATTAAAGTCGGATGCCAAGGTGCTCTATATCACTGCAAGTACAGCCAAGACTGTTTCTACAGAAGTCATCACCGGAGATAAGAACAAGAAGCAAACCGTGACAGGTTTGCAGGCTATCATTGATGCTTACCAGAAGGGATATGATACCACCCCTATTGCTTTCCGCATCATCGGTAAGGTGAGTCTGGCTGACCTGGATGGTATCTCAAGCTCTGCCGAGGGTCTGCAGATTAAGGGTAAGACCGGCTATTCTACCATGAACATGACCTTCGAGGGTGTGGGTGATGATGCTACCATTTATGGCTTCGGCTTCCTGGTAAGAAGTGCCAAGAGCGTGGAGTTCCGTAACTTCGCCATCATGCGTTGTCTCGACGATGCCATGTCGCTCGATACAGAGAATTCAAACATCTGGATTCACCACCTGGATCTGTTCTATGGCAGAAAGGGTAGTGCTGCCGACCAGGCAAAGGGAGATGGTACCGTAGATATCAAGGGCAACTCTAAGTATGTGACCGTGGCTTACAACCATTTCTGGGATAATGGTAAGTCGTCTATGTGTGGCATGAAGAGCGAGACCGGTGAAAACTGGATTACCTATCACCACAACTGGTTCGATCATTCCGATTCCCGTCATGCTCGTGTGCGTACCATGACTGTTCACATGTACAACAACTACTATCAGCATTGTGATGTATATGGCGTAGGTGCCACCATGGGTTCCAACATTTTCATGGAGTCAAACTACTTCGATGCCGTGAAGCGCCCTATCATGAGTTCTCTGCAGGGTACCGATGCCAAGGGTTCAAAAGGAACCTTCTCTGGCGAGAATGGTGGTATGATTAAGGCGTATGGCAATGTGTTTGCCAACAAGCCAAGTGGTTTCAGTTATGTTACCTATGCATCTAACAATACCAGCTTCGATGCCTACGATGTAGCCAAGGCATCCGATCAGGTGCCAGCCAGCGTAAAAACATTGGTGGGTGGTACTTCTTACAATAACTTCGATACCAACTCAAGCTTGATGTATGCACATTCAGCCGATAACGCTGCAGATGTGCCGGCTATCGTAGAAGGCTTCTATGGTGCTGGCCGATTGAATCATGGCGACATCAACTTCGATATTCCTGATGAGACCATAGTAACCAATGGTCATCAGCAGCCATTGCCAGCATTGGCAAGCTTGCTCGATGCTTACAAGTCGGGTGTGGTAAAGGTATTCGGTGTAGAAGGTTCTTCAAGCGAAGGCGGTTCTACGGGCGGCGAGACTACAGAACCATCCACTCCAGAGACTCCAGATACCCCATCCAAGCCTGAGACTTCAGAGACTCCTTCTGTAGAAGGCACCGTCTTGGTAACCTTTGCTGGTAAGACTCCTTCCAGCAGCATCGTAACCGTGAACGGTTCTTACTCAACAAGCAAGGGTGCTGCTACCATCGATGGCACAGCCTATACTACATGCGTGAAGATGGAATCTTCAACCAGCATCAAGCTCGTTCTTGATAAGAAGGTAACAGCTACCTTCTATTTCGCGGATAGCGAGACGGCATCCATGAAGATTGCAGGCACAAAGATCAAGGCAACTGGAAGCTCTTACACCACAACCCTGGAAGCAGGCACCCATGAGATAACAAAAGACAAGTCGGTAAATCTCTTCGCCATCAAGCTTGTTCCTGCGGCAGAATAGTTTTTCCTCCATTATAATATAACAAAACGGACAAAAGCGGATATATTCCGTCTTCTTGTCCGTTTTTTCTTTTCATTTGTCAAGTTTCTGTCTAGCACTTTGCATTCTATTTCCTACTTTTGCAACCGAAACAAATCGTTGTCACAAGCGACCTCTTTAAATTGTCTACAGCTAGTGATTGTTGGGACATTTGGTTCAAGGACGATGTAACTGGCGGCGAGGTTACTGTTACTGCCGACATCAACGCCATGACCTGTAAGTATGAATAAATAATTCAGCTATCTTTGCAATATCTGATACGTAAAAGCGTTTTTAGGATAAAGTAAAGATAGCTATAAACTCAAAGAACAATGAAGAATATTTTAGGAAAAGCCATATTGCTGGCTTCAGCACTTTTGTTCTCTATCACGGGCACAAGTTGCAGCAATGAAGATAATGCTACTCCCGAAAAGGAGAAGACATACGATATGAGCGGCTTCGCCAAGGGAGCCGATGTTAGTTGGCTCACCGAGATGGAGCAGGACGGCGTGAAGTTTTATACCCAGGCAGGAAAGGCGCAGGAGTGTATGTCACTTCTCCGTGACCTCGGTACCAATGCCATCCGTCTCCGTGTGTGGGTAAATCCTGATGGTGGATGGTGTGGTAAGAATGATGTTATAGCTAAGGCATGGCGTGCGCAGCAGCTCGGCTTCCGCCTGATGATAGATTTCCATTATTCTGATACCTGGGCTGACCCTAGCAGCCAAACCGTTCCTGCTGCCTGGAAGAATTTTTCTTTCTCAGAGATGAAGAAGGCTGTGGCAGACCATACTTCTGATGTCCTGAATGCCCTCAAGGCTCAAGGTGTAACCAATGTAGAGTGGGTGCAGGTGGGCAATGAAACCCGAGATGGAATGCTCTGGAATGATGCTGAAGGCGATGAGCCCAAGGCTGTAACTGGCCGTGCCTCTAAAAACGCAGCTAATTTTGCCGCTTACATCAATGCCGGATATGATGCTGTAAAGGCTGTTTATCCAGAGGCTAAGGTGGTGGTGCATGTAGATAAGGGTGAAGACCTTGGTGGACTTACCTGGCTATACGACCAGCTGAAGAACAATGGTGGTAAATGGGATGTTATCGGATTGTCTCTTTATCCTGAAGACAACAACTGGAAGAGTTATGCAGAGAGCTGTCTCGCTAACATCCAGACTCTTTCTTCCAAGTATGGTAAGGACGTCATCGTTTCTGAGATTGGTATGTGGTGGGGTTCCGATCAGGCTGCGCCAATGATGAAGAAGATGGTGGATGGCTGCAAGGCTATTTCTACCTGCGAAGGTATCTTCTATTGGGAACCTGAGGTTTACAACAATTGGAAGCCTGCCAACTATAGTAGTTTGGGTTGGAATGCTTATACCAAGGGAGCTTTTGATAACTCCGGTAAGCCAACTGCAGTATTCGATGCATATAAATAAGAACATTAAAGAAGAAATATGATTAAGAAAAGCATAACTTTCATGACTCTCGCCCTGGCACTATCTACTATGTGCCAGGCGCAGAGCCGAAAAGTAATAAATTTGCCGTCGTGGGATTTCTCCCGCGATGGCAATTCATGGTCTCAGGTCTCCGTGCCTCACGATTGGGCTATCTCGGGTCCTTTTGATAAGAAGTGGGACTTACAGATGGTGGCCATCGAGCAGAATGGTGAAAAGGAAAAGACAGAGAAGTCGGGCCGCTCGGGTGCGCTGCCTTGGATAGGCGAGGGTATGTATCAAATGAAGTGGACGGCTCCTAAGGGCTACAAGCGTGCCGTTCTGGTTTTCGATGGTGCCATGAGCCAGCCGGTGGTTTGCGTGAATGGCAAGGAGGCTGGCAAGTGGGCTTACGGCTATAATGCCTTCCGCATCGATATTACTCCTTTCATCCAGTTTGGCAAAAGTAATTTGATAGAGGTACATCTTAATAATGTAGAGGAAAGCAGCCGATGGTATCCAGGCGGCGGTCTTTACCGTCCGGTTTCAGTGGAACTTTACGGCAAAGAGAACTTCTCTACCTGGGATACCTTCGTCCGTACCCTGAAAGTTGATAAGCAGGAAGCCGAAGTAGAGGTGAACGCCCTGCTGGAAGGAAAGATTGGTAAGTCGGGCAAGACGGTCATCGCCTTGCTTGATGAGGCTGGCTCCAAGGTAGCCGAGCAGACCATTAAGGGCGCAACCCCGGAAATCAAGACTACTCTGAAGGTGGCGAATCCTCAGCTCTGGTCTCCGGAATCTCCTTATCTCTATCAGGTGAAGTTAACCCGATATGAAGGCAAGAAGGTGGCTGATGTCCAGACCTTGAAGACCGGTATTCGTACCATCTCGGTATCCAAGAATAATGGTTTCCAGCTCAATGGCATTACCCGGAAAATCAAGGGCGTCTGTCTGCACCACGACCTCGGTCCGTTGGGAGCTGCAGAGAACAAAGCTGCTCTCATCCGCCAGATCAAGACGATGAAGGAGATGGGTTGCGATGCCATCCGTACAGCCCACAACATGCCTTCTACCATGCAGATGGAAATCTGCGACTCACTCGGTATGATGGTAATGGCTGAGAGCTTCGATATGTGGATTTATCCTAAGTGCAAGAATGGCTACGCCAAGTTCTTCAAGGAGTGGAGCGACAGGGATATGACCAATCTGGTGAAGCACCATCGCAACCATCCTAGCATCATTATGTGGAGTATCGGTAACGAGATTCCTGAGCAATGGAGCAAGGAGGGTATGGAGATAGCCAAGTATCTGCAGGATATCTGTCATCGGTATGATCCTTCCCGCCCAGTTACCCAGGGTATGGACAAGGCTGAGGCTGCTCTGAAGAGTGGATTTGCCCAGGTGATGGACGTTCCGGGCTTCAACTATCGCGTACATAAATATTATAAGAATATCGAGCAGTTGCCTCAGGGGTTCCTCCTGGGTTCAGAGACAGCATCTACCGTCAGCTCCCGTGGCGTGTATAAGTTCCCGGTTCAGGTGCGTGCCAGCAACAACAATCCATACGCCGATGGTCAGTGCTCCAGCTATGACACGGAGTATTGCTCCTGGAGTAATCTTCCGGATGATGACTGGAAGATGCAGGATGACTACAGTTGGGTAATCGGAGAATTCGTGTGGACGGGCTATGACTATCTGGGCGAGCCGACTCCATACGATACCTACTGGCCAAGCCGTAGCAGTTACTTTGGTATCTGCGACCTTGCCGGACTTCCAAAGGATAGGTATTATATGTATCGTGCCCGCTGGAACGAGCATCAGCACACCACCCATCTTCTTCCTCACTGGAACTGGAAGGGCAGGGAAGGACAGGTTACCCCTGTATATTGCTACACCGATGGTGTGGAAGGCGAGCTTTTCATAAACGGCAAGAGCCAGGGCAGAGTTCGCAAGGATAAGTCAAGCCGATTGGACCGCTATCGCCTCCGCTGGAACAATGTGAAGTATGAACCAGGCGAGATTCGCGTGGTTACCTACAATCAGTATGGCGACAAGGTAGGTGAAGACGTGAAGCGTACAGCCGGAGAACCTGCGCAGATGAAGTTCAGCGTGGAGACTCCAGACCATGAGCCTATCGCCTGCATGGTAGAAGGCTGCACTGATGAACACAATGTGCTGCTGAATGCCGATGGCAACGACCTTGCCTTCATCACCGTGAGCCTCCTGGACAAGGACGGCAACGAGTGCCCGCTCGCCGATGATGAATTGACCTTCGAGGTAAAGGGCGCCGGAACCTTCAAGGCTGCATGCAATGGCGATGCCACATCGCTCGAACCATTCACCCAGCCACACATGCGACTCTTCTCTGGCAAACTCGTTATTGTTGTTCAGAGCAAGGCACAGAAGGGCGACATCATCCTCACCGTAAAGGATGGCAAGCGCAATATGGAAAAGTCGCTTACGCTGCAGGCAATATAAAGCAGACTTACTAATGATAAATATGGATTCCCCTAGGAGTAGAAGTTCTTACTCCTAGGAGAATTCTTCGTTCAGCGACGTTGAATGTGTGTTCAAAAGCTTTGAACATACATTCAAAGGCTTTGAACATACGTTCAAAAGCTTTGAACGGAACTTTTTATTAGACTAGAAAACTTTTCCTCCAGGTTTATTTGTATTTTTTCTTATAGAAAGTTTGGCATTATCATGAATAATGTGTAATTTTGCAACCATGAATAAAACAACTACAACTACAAGCCGAATGAGTATGACGATAGTTATGCTCATTGTAACCATAGCGCTCCATGCGCAGCGATTCGTCAACACCACCCTTAGTGGCGCTCAGACTGTTAGCGCCATAACCCAAGATGCCAACGGCATGATTTGGCTTGGCACCGATAATGGTCTCTATAGCTATGATGGTTATCATGATTATCGCCATTTTACTCCTCATACATTTAATCATGTACGTGTCAATGCGCTCGGTTTCGAGGGCAGCATGCTTTATATGGCTACGGCCAATGGTATTCTGCAGTTTGATGCAAAGGAGGAAACCTATGTTTCTACCCCGGCCGTAGAGGCTTATGGAGATGAAAGTAGAAAGAAAATGCAGAAGGAACTGCGCGTGCTTGATATGAAGGGCAGAAAGGATGCCTTCGGACCAGACGTGTATGCCATCTTGCATACCCAGAAGGGACTTCTCGTGGGTTCCCTCTTAGGACTCCGACTCAACAATCGTCCTATTCTGCTTACTCCCGGCGCACAGCCTCTGGTCAATGCCTTGGCATACGATGCCATTCGTCATTGCTATTGGATAGGTACCGAGGGCGCCTTGTATTGCGCTGACCGCAGCTTACAGAACTTCTCAAGGATTGAGGCTTTGAACGGAAACTCCGTGAAATGTCTGGATGAAGACAAGGATGGCAACCTTTATATAGGTACCGATAATGGTCTTTATCGCATGGCGATGAACAGCAGTCTGGAGCATTTCGTTCATGATTCACGCAATGCAGCTACCATTCCCAATAATATCGTGTGGGCTTGCTATGTAGATAAGTGGCAGAATGTGTGGATAGGTACTGATAACGGATTGTCCCGTTTATCTACCCATACCTTCTATCGTTTCACTTCGCTCGATAAGATTACTTTTTCGGGAGAGGGTAACTTTCTGCATGCCATCCTCCAGACCCGCAATGGCGAATGGTGGATGGGCGGTACCAACGGATTGATTCGTTATTCCGAGGGTGTCCGTGCGCAGGGTGCCGTATCCGAATATCAGAATGTAGTATGGTATAAGCAGAACAATCCTTCGGCTCCTTTGGCACACAACCGTGTGCGCAAGATTTATGAAGATCGGGATGGAGATGTTTGGATCTGTACAGACCACGGCATCAACCTTTATAACAGAGCTACCAGACAGTTGCTCAATTTCATCGCCTATGATAAGACCGGCAAATATTCCACAGCCTGGGCTTACGATATCCTTCAGGATAAGAAGGGTAGAATCTGGATGGCTTCCTATCAGGGTGGTATCTTCGTGATAGAGAAGCCGCGTCTGATGGCAGCCATTGCCCATGCTTCTTCGGGTACGGCAACCTGCGTGGCTGATTATCATTTCTCAGACAAGGGACAGAATGCCCTTTCTGGCTTGCATGTAGGACAGATGGTACTCGATGGCAAGGGAATGATTTGGGCATCTTCCTATAACCATCTCGACCGCATCGACCCTTATACCATGCGTGTGACCCATGTGGGGGACAATGCGCCAATTAATTATCTTATGGCTTCCGACAATGGCAATGTGTGGGTAGGATATAATGCCAGTGTTAAGTGCTACATGGTCAACCTGCCTACGAGAGGCAAGGATGTGGATAGCAAGGAATGGAAAATTGGCGACAAAGTGGTTTCCATGTGTGATGTAGAGGGAAAAATCTGGGTAGCTTCCGGCAACACCTGTTGTGTGCTGGATCCTAAGAACAACAGTTTCCGATTCATCATCCCGATGGTGACTCCAACCAATATCTATTATTCCAAACTGAACCACGAGGTGGTGATGGGTGGCAACGATGGCTTCGTGTCTATCCGTACCGACCTAAATATGCCGATGGATGAAAAGGCACAACTGCTCTTGGCTGGTATCGTGGTGAATGGCCGACAGACACAGGATGCCTTGCTTGATGAAAGCATCAAGGGAACTCCGGGAATTTCGCCGGTAGGCTTGAAGACTTTGGTATTGAAGAGTGATGAAAATAGCTTTACCCTTCAGCTCACCGACCTTCCTTTTGCCGATCATCCTACAGCCGTTTATGCTTATCGTCTGGAAGGCAGCGATCACGAGTGGCACTATTTGGATAAGGGCAATCTCGACATCTCTTATAATGGTTTGTCGTATGGTGATTATCATCTCACCGTTCATGTGTTGGATGGCGAGGGCAATATCGGAGACGAGGTTTATGCGCTCGATATCTCAGTGCTTCCGCCTTGGTATCTCACCATTTGGTGCAAGGTGTTCTATCTCACGTTGCTGATTGTCTTCATCTCATGGATTATCAATTCTCACTTTGTGAAGAAGCAGCTGGAGGAAGCCGAGAGGCAGAAGGCTGAAATTTTGGACCAGGTGAAGGCACGTATGGAGTTCTATGCCAAACTTGCCGAGCAGTTGAAGGCTGCCGTAGCGCATCGCTCTTTCGAGGAGGTGAGCCAGTTGGTAAGTTCTACGCTTGATGTGGATATTTCCGGAAAGGATGCTCTTCCTGCGATTGTCGCAGACCAGGAGAATGTTTCGAAACCAGAAATTGAGTTGGATGAATTAGACAAGCGTTTGTTCGATCAGATAACAAAGGTGGTAGAGGAGAATATGGTAGATTCCAACTTCAACGTAACGATGCTTCAGGAGAAGATGGGTATGGGCAACAAGCAGCTTTACCGAAAGGTGAAGGCGCTCACGGGTCAGACTCCTGTAGAGTATATCCGTGATATGCGATTGCGCAAGGCGGCGATGCTTTTGAAGGCTGGCAAGTTCAGCGTATCCGAGGTGATGTACACCGTGGGCTTCTCTAACAGCAGCTACTTCTCAAAATGTTTCAATAAGGCATTCGGCATGACGCCAACGGAATATATGAAGCAGAAATAAAGGAAACCAGAATGCATCATCAATATTCCTTCAAAAGGAAAGGGCGAACAGCATAGACCAGCTGTTCGCCCTTTATATATATTTACCTTTATATATATTTACCTTATTTTATATATTGCCTTTTATGCATTTGTATTTTAAAGGCGCTTACTTCTTGATAACTACCTTCTTGGTTTTACCATTCGATTTGATGATGTAAACACCATTGCCAGTAATCTGGTTAATCTTGGTTCCATCCAGTGTATAGATGCTTGGCTTACTGTCTGGAATAGCCTCGATGCTGGTAATGCCATCTGTCATTTCTGTGCCATATGTCAGCTTAGCCATTCCTTCTGCAAAACCAATCATGAAGACGAAGTCTTCGTTTCCGCTGAATGAATAGGTTGAGAATGTCTTGCCGTCTTCACTCCATGCTACGGTCTCGCCTTCATAGCTGATACCGTCATTGGTAAGTCTGCAGTTGCAGATAGGAGTAATGACGCCATCTGAAACCAGGAATGAGTTCTTGCCTTGAGCCAGTGTAGCCTTTACCCAGATAGGCTTCTGGAGACTAGCCTTCGATACATCGATGGTCTGGTTCTGCTTCAGGACGATAGGGTTACTGATGGTTTCACCAGCCTTTGCCTCACGTTGTGTAAGGGTCAGTTTCTTGCCCTTTACGTCGCCTGGCATCACTACCTGAATATACAATACGTCGCCCTGCTTCACCTCAAATGTACTCTGGTATAGCTTCACGCGTTCTGGCTTGCCAGCTGTTGTGTTATCAACATCCTGCATGTCATCAGCCATACTTACAGCAGCTCGTGCCTCATTCTTGACAATACCCAGGAAGAAGTTGTCGTTGAAAGGCACATCGCTGGAGAAGTCGATAACGCCCGTCTTGGTAACCTTGTATTTCAGCCAGAGGTTGTTGGTATCCTCGCCCAATGTATAGGTATCCTCTGTCATCACGATAGGGTTGCTGCGAAGTTCACCAGCCTCGAAGTTGGTCTCTTTAAGATTGAAGGTAGAACCCTTTTTTACACCGGATAGCGTAATGAGATATTCCTTGTCCTTGGTAGCCTGGATGAAGAATACATTACCCTTTACGTAGGTATCGTTCTCTCCATAACCTGTTGCAGAGAGAGGGAAGGTAACGGTAACTCCATCCTTTACCTCGATGGCTAACTTGCCACTCTTGGTAGCCTTGTATGTATAGTATGCTACGCCATCAAAATCGATGGTGTTGGTACCGGCTTCAGCCTCCTTCGGATTTGTAATCAGGGCACCCTTCTCGATAGTTGCGTATGAGATGCGGAATGTGAGTGGTGATGCTTCATCAGAAGTAACGGTAAGGAAGTAAGTCTTGTCTGCAGAGTTGCTGACATCCTTCTTGATCACGCCGTTCTCCATTGTAGCTGCGCCCCAGCTACCTGTGCTTGTGTTGAGGTAGGCAGAAGAACCCTTGCTCAAAGATGTTGTTGATTCTACAACAATGAGCTTATTGGTGTTGGCAGGAACCTTGATGGTATAGTAATAGGTGCCCTTTGCCTTTGGCAGGGTGATGGTAGAAGCGGCATCGCTTACCTCAACAGGGATGGCGGTTTCTGGAGTCTCGCCAGCCTGGTAGTCTTCCATCTGGCAGGTAAGGGTTTCTGCCTTATCAGTAGCCACCTTCTTATCTACTACTATATAATAGGTGAAGTAGGTGGATATAATTTCTGTGCGTATATCGTAGCTTCCCTTTTCCGATTGTCCTGCAGCAGCTGTCTCCTGGGCTGCATTCACCTTGTTTCTGTAAATGGTAACCTGTCCGTCGGTGAGTTTGTCGCTGCTAGTCAGGTTGAGATAGCCTTTCTTGCTAGGAGTATAGGTAAAGTAATACTTTCCTGCTTCTGCCGGAATGGTATTCTCGCCTTCCTGCAATGCGTATGGCATGTCGATAGAGCCCTGCTTCACTTCTACAACTTCTGATGTAGCAATGAAGAAAGGAATGCCGATGCTGAAGTTGATGGCATAGGTCTTACCGGCTTCCGTATTAATCTTGAACACCTTTTTGCCATTTTCTATTTCGCTTGAAATCTTGGTGCCGTTCACCGTTGCGGAATTAACATACTGGTCGGTCTTGATGCGCAGTTGGCCATCTTTTTCTGCCTTGTAGGTAGTATAGATGTTGGTGTCGTCCCAGGAATCTGCTCCATAGCATGGATTTCCGAAAAACTGAGTCTCGCCCAATTTGATTTCCAACGGACTGGTGGCTTTAAGACCAGCACCCAGGTTCTCAGTCTTGTCCAGCTTAAGGTTAAAGCCTACCTCTCCGGCTTTTTCAGACTCAAGTGCGAAGTAATAAGTCTTTCCCTTTTCGAAAGCATAAATCTTGGTTACGTAATCGGCAGCGGTAACACCTCTAATTTCAGTAGCACTGCTAGCTCCCTGTTCCTTTACTGAAATTGTAGGAACTTCGCAGTCACCCAATTGACTGATTGTAGCGATGTAGTCCTGGTCGGCAGTGAATTGCCAATAAATAGAAGATTCGCTAGGTGCCTGGTAGGTGTTGTTGCCTATCGTAGCAGAAAGTGGATTTCCATAACTCTGTGCCATGGCATTTGAAGCGAGGCACAATGCAGTTGCAAGAAGTATAGTCTTTCTCATACTCTTTGTTTTTGATTATTAATTGTTAATGTTTGAAAGTTCGATACTTGCAGTATATTTGACTGGAAGTTACCAAATTTATCTCTCGGGCACAAAGGTACGGATTAATTTTGAAACAAACGAGGAACTGTGACAGAAAAATAGCAAAAAGAGCTTTTTTTTATGCATATTTATTCGTTTTTCCGTAAAAATGCAGCTAAAAGTATAAATAATCGTGGAATATCTTGGCAAAACAAGAAAATATTCGTAATTTTGCGCCGGTTTTTAATTAATTAGATACACCAAACGAGAAAAAAGTAATATTTATTATAAACATTATAAACAATAATTGAAACAAACAAGAATGAGAAGAATTTCCCTATTGCTTGTCTCTCTGATTGTATTGACCATCCAAACTGCCTTGGCGCAAAGCTTTAGCGTCAAGGGTACAATCGTGTCTGCTGATGACAACGAACCGCTGATTGGTGCGACAATCCTTCAGGAGGGTACAACGAATGGTGTTGCTACCGATATCGACGGTAACTACACCATCGAGGTGAAGGGTGCTTCCAAGGCCACGCTGGTTATTTCCTATATCGGCATGGCAACCCAGAAGCATTCTGTCAATGCACAGACGAAAACTCTGAATGTTACTTTAGCTTCCGATTCCAAAGTGATGGATGAGGTGGTGGTTGTGGCTTATGGAGTTCGTAAGAAAGGAACCATTGCGGGTTCCGTGTCTGCAGTGAAAGCTGAGAAAATTGAAAATGTTCCTGCTGCCAGTTTTGACCAGGCTCTGCAGGGACAGAGTACAGGTTTGCAGGTCATCGCCTCTTCGGGTGAGCCAAGCAAGGCTGCCACTTTCCAGATTCGTGGAACCAACTCCATCAACTCTGGTAAGTCTCCGCTCTTTATTCTGGACGGTGTGCCTATCTCCAGTTCCGATTTCAATACTTTAAGTCCTAATGACATCGAAAGTATCTCTGTGTTGAAAGATGCGTCTTCTACCTCTATTTATGGTGCCCGTGCGGCAAATGGTGTGGTGGTGATTACATCGAAGCGAGGCTTGGCGATGGACAAGGCGAAGATTACGCTCCGCGCACAGTATGGCTTTTCTGAATTGGCTCAGAACAACTGGAAGATGATGAATACCGACGAGCGTATTCTGTTTGAAAAGGAAGTTGGATTGGATGCCGGGAAGGATTACAACCTCCTTTCCAAGGTGAATGTCAACTGGTTGGATGAAGTGTTCAACGACCGTGCTCCTCTCCAGAGCTATGAACTCTCTATCAACCGTGCTACCGACCGTTTGAATTATTATGTTTCGGGTGGTTTCTACGACCAGGATGGTATTGCTCAGAACTCAACCTTCCGCCGTTACAATATCCGCACCAATGCAGATGTCAAGGCTAGTAAGTGGTTGAAGGTAGGTACCAACACCATGGCTGCCTACGAGGAGGCTCAGCAGGCTGATGATGGTAGCTATACTACCGTAACTCCTATTTCTGCATGCCGTTTCATGTTGCCTTACTGGAATCCATACGCAAAGGATGGCAGTCTGGCTTCGCTTGCAGCTGGTAACTGGGCTGGAACCAGTGAGAACCCTATCGTCTATATGGGCAAGAATCCTATCAAGAACAAGAAGTATAAGGTGCTCTCTACCATGTATGCCGAGGTTTATCCGATGGAGAATCTGACTATCCGTACCCAGTTTGGTGCCGATTTCACTCACTCTACAGCCTTCCTCCAGTCATTCCCAAGTCTCTCTTCCAATAATGGTCAGGGTACTGCGGCACGTCAGAGCAGCGACGCGATTAACCTGACAGAGACTACAACCGCCAACTATCGCTTCAGTCTGAACGATATCCATGCGTTCAACGTGATGTTGGGTCAGGAGGCCGTAAGCTATCATTCAGAGGGATTCCAGGTATATTCCAAGGGTCAGACCAGTGATCTCCTGACCAACGTATCTTCTGGTACACGTGCCAGCCGTTGGGCAGATTCATCTTCTGATTACTCTTACCTGTCGTTCTTCATGCGTGGCGAGTACAACTATAAGGAGCTTTACTACGCCGACTTCTCTCTGCGTACCGATGCTTCTTCACGTTTTGGTAAGGATCATCGTTGGGGTACCTTCTGGTCACTCGGTTTCATGTACAATGTGAAATCTACCGATTGGCTGAAGGATGTAAAGTGGCTCAGCTCTGCTCAGCTTGCTGTAAGTACAGGTACATCGGGTAACTCTGAGATTCCAAACTATTATCACCTGGCTTTGGTTTCTGGTGGTGCCAACTACGATGATACTGCCG
>USJX01000026.1 GCA_900555035.1 uncultured Prevotella sp. | reverse complement strand
GTATGCACTCAGACGCTCAGTTCGCAGGTTCTTCTTCAGTTCCTGCTCACGTAGAAATGATGGGCTTCCTCGGTATGGGTAACAACCCTATGGTAGGTGCTACTGTTGCTATCGCCGTAGCTATCGACCTCGCTATCAACAAGAAGTAATTTCTTTGAGATAACTAAATAATAAAGCCTTGGGATTCAATTTGAATTCCAAGGCTTTTTTTATGCTTATAACTTCCCCATGAGTTTTTTCAATAAGAAATAGAGATTCGCCTGAAGACGGAAGAGACACCAGCTGATTTCTTCAGGAAGCAAAGAACTCCTGCAGGATAGAAAGCCCAACTTGTTCTTATTATCCGGAAATATCATCGTGAAATCGATTGACTTCCAAGAGTCGCGGATGATACGAAGTCCTTCTCTCCTATCCGCATCCGGCAACTCATGCGCATGCTGCCAATAGAAAAGATAAACACCAACCACATTCTTCCAGCGTTCGTTCTCATAAACATTCAACAGATGAGAAGAAACCTTCAATCTACGCAAGTGCGCCATCATGCTGACGTTCGCCTTGAGATAATCGAAGCGACGAGAGGAAATCTGATGAGTTACAGATGTCGCATGCTGGCGATAGAAATACTCACCACCACATGCCACCACCTTGCGGGAAGCAAGATAATGAAGATGGGTGGTATTATCATCGCTGTAAGTACGGGCTGAGTCGTCATACGGAAATTTCTGATGTATGGAGGTCTTCACCGCATAGACACCATGAATCTGCCAGGTAAGACTCAGTTCGAATGCCTGTTCCCCAGACAAAGCAATCGGTTGGCAGTCCTTTGCCTCAAAAGCCGGCATTGAATGCTCCTCTATCCTATCCTCTGAATAATAATACCGGCATCTGAAGAGCACACTGTCTATGGTCTCATCCTGCCCAAATGCATCAACCACCTGCTGCAAGGCATCATTCCCCAACCAATCGTCACTATCCAGAAAACAGGTATAGGTCCCTGTTACACACTCCAATCCCTTGTTGCGAGCATAGGCCTGACCATGATTTTCCTTAAGCGGAATCACTTGGATACGGGAATCGCGACTGGCGTATGACTTCAGTATTTGCAGGGAATCATCGGTAGATGCATCATCCACACAGATTACCTGAAAGTCTTCCATCGTCTGAGCCAGCAGGGAGTCCAGACATTGCGGTAAATATTGGGCGGTATTGTAAACCGCCATCAAGATTGAAATCTTCACCATATTATCTTCAAATATTAATTCTCTGTTTTGATTGTCCTATTTCTGCAGCAGTATTATTGCATTATCTCTTCTACAATATAATTTAATTATTTCTTCTACAGTATAATTTCATTTTTTCTTCTTTAATTTACTCTTAATTTTGAGCATCAGGCTGTTCCAGAGTTTGGTCTTAGAATGCAGAACCTTCAGCGAGAAGACAAGACTGCCCAGACAAGCCAATCCACCGATTCCCCAGCTTATGATAGGATTTTCGAGACAAGAAGCCCAATAGGTGAAAATACCGAGCAGTATCTGTACGATGAAATAGACCACCACCGGGTGCGACGGACTATAATGATAGCGATAACGCATGAAACTCAATACCACTATGAGATTGATGAGGCCGAGCAATACCAAGGCAATACCCGTTCCCTCTAAAGCCCAAAGCTTAAAACCCAAAATCACAAGGGCGATGAGCATCACATCATACAATGCCTCCAGGGAAAGATAGGCCTTGGAATCGCCCTTAGATAAAGAGATGTACTCTATCGGAAGGGTAATGGCACGGAAATACATCGCCATCAAAGCTATCTTCATCATTCCAACTACAGGCAGGAACTTGGCACTGAAAAGCAGGCGAAGAATCAACGGACTTCCTAAAATGAAGGCGGCAAGTAATGGTGAAACCAGCAGCAACGAAATCTCTATCTGCTTGTTTACTACCGAATTGAGTTCTGCACCCGTACCCTCTACTGCCGACAGTCGAGGGAAATAATCCGTTTCCATCGCCTGAAAAACCATTCCGGCATAGGTCATGGTCATCATAAAACCAGTATTGTAGAAGCCCACCATATCCAATCCACTGGTGTAATTCAGATATGAACGCACCGCAAACTCAGCACCACTGCCCAAGATTCCTGCCAAAATAAAGGCAACGCCCAGGCGAACCATACCAAGTCCTTCGCCAAAGAGCGACTTGGCGCGCAACGGCGACATGGAGAGGCGGGCTGGAAAGAGACGGAGTGAATAACAGATAGTCAGCAACATCTGCAACAAAGCCACCAAGACGATGGAAGGTACGATAGCCGACTCTCCCCAGATATAGAATAAAGGAATGGAAGTGAGCAAGGCTGCAACCACACCATAAACAGAAATAACCGCCAGCGATTTCAGTCGGCGGGTACCTTTAAGAATGGCAAGTTCACCTCCGGTTATTGCCATCATGGCAACCGTAGGAGAAAGCAATACAAAATGATGCGTATGATTGCCCCAGGAAAAAGTGAAACTGTTTAAGAACGGACTGAAGACGATGCAAACCAGCATACCCAACAAGGCTGTGAGAAAACTCCACAAGCGTACCAGACTTACGATGTGATTGAGCTTTTCCTCATCACCATGTTCGTAAGCCTCCGATACCTCGCGCACAGCACTCATGCTGATACCCAGGTTAGTAGAATCAGACACCAGTTTGATGCTTGAATTGAAAAGTGAAATCAATCCCATTCCCTCAGGACCGAGAATGATGGCCACCAGTTTGTTGCGCACCATGCTCATCAGGATATTCAATCCCTGCACACCTCCAAAGATGCCTGTATATTTTAATATATGCGAATAACTATCGTCTTTTTTCTCTTTTATCATATACTAAAAACGTAATACCCGCCATTTTATTGCTTGAAAGTGAAGAATAAGGAAAATATATTGGAAGAAAAGAAGAGGGAAAAAAGAAAGAAGGAAAAAGAAAGAAGAAAAGAGAAAGGAGGAAGAAGAAAAAAGAAAGGAGGAAAAAGAATCACGTTCTGAAGAAAAAACAGAAAAACAGAAAAAGGTCGGACTCCCAGAAATGGGAATCCGACCTTTATACCTTAAAATCTCCGAAGAAGATTTCTGTAGAAGATTAAGCCTCAGCTGGAGCCTCCTCTGTAGCCTCTGTCTCAGCAGCAGCAGCAGCGGCAGCCTTCTTCTCAGCTACCTTCTTAGCGATTGCCTCGTTCATCTTCTTCTCAGCCTCGAGCTCCTTAGCAGCAGCTTCCTTCTTAGCCTTAGCGTCGCCCTCGCGAACAGCAGAAGCCTTAGCGTCCTTGCCATTCTTCCAAGCGTCGAAACGCTTCTGAGCCTCAGCATCGTCGAATGCGCCCTTCTTAACGCCACCCTTGAGGTGCTTCATCAAGTAAACGCCCTCGCTCTTGAGGATGTTGCGAACTGTGTCTGTTGGCTGTGCGCCTGTCTCTACCCAGTAGAGTGCACGCTCGAAATTCAAATCTACAGTAGCAGGATTGGTGTTAGGGTTGAAAGTACCAATCTTCTCAGTAAATTTACCATCACGTGGTGCTCTAACGTCAGCGATTACGATGCTATAGAAAGCATAGTTCTTACGACCGCCGCGCTGCAATCTGATCTTTGTTGCCATTTTTTAAATCTTAATTTTAATTTAATTTATTAATGAGGTTTGAATTTTATGCTGCCATCTCGTGACAGCGGGTGCAAAGGTACGAACTTTTATCCGTACCAACAAATATCTGGCTTATTTTTAAGCTTTTTTATCGGATGAATGGCCGTAGGCTATCAGACCGATAAAAACCTATCGGATTCTGTCGGCTGCTCTAACCAACTTCTCATCGTCGCTCACTCCCTTTCTTGCCATCAGCACGAGGATGAGGGCTACGAGTGGAAGGCAGGCTGCAAACTGGTAGTTCATGGCACCCTCTACCTCCGGAACAGGAATGATGCTGAATACCATCAGAAGATAGTCAACATACCAGAGTCCAGTAAACAGGGAAGCGATGGAGCACAAGTTCATCTGCAACTTGCGGTTCTTGAAGAGGAATACCGTTGCCAGCGAAATCACTGCCGATACTGCAAGCAGCAGGAACAATGGCAGGCAGGTAGATGAAATGCTGATTCCACTATCGCCGTTTACCACGCCCAAATTGTAAATCATGCTGTCTGCCCCCATGCCAGAAGCGCTTACACTGGCAATGGGAAGGAACAAACAGATGGCGTAGGCAATGACAGCCAAAAGCAAGAATAAGCTCTGTTTACGCTGTATCATAACTTACCTAATTTTGATGATTCCGGCGTTTAGAATGCAGGCTCCTCCTGCTGGGCATGAGCAGGCATGGTAGGATCACGCCAGTAGATGCTCTTCTCGATAAACTCCTCGGTAGCAATCAAAGTTGGCTTTGGCAACTTCTCATAGTAGCGAGAGATCTCAATCTGCTCACGGTTCTCGAAAACCTCCTCCAATGAGTCGTTGTAAGAAGCGAACTCAGCGAGTTTCTTGCTCAAGTCCTGCTTAATCTCCAGCGAAATCTGGTTAGCTCGCTTGGCGATGATGGCAACACTCTTGTAAATGTTATGCGTATCATCACAGAGGTCCATGATGTTACGGGTAACTGTGTTAACTGGTGCTTTTGATTTCTTGTAATCCATAATTTATAGTACTATATATTTTTTTATCTTGTTTCCCACCTTATTATATATAGGTGGTTTTTACCTTATTCTTTTCCCGATGTTCCCTTATCCTTCATAAGGGATTTGCCTTAGTTCTGTCCTGCCAGTTTTTCGAGGGTATCTTCCGGATGAGCCTTCTCGAATTCCTTGCATTTCTCGATATACTTCTCGGCAGTGGCACGCTCCTTAGAGTCCGGATACTCATTGATGAAGCCGTAGCACTCATCCTCAGCATCCTGATAGCGCTCCAGCTGCTTGCTCTCCACACTCATCTTGGCAAGCTCGTACTTGCTCTTCATAATCAGTGTGGCAAACTCCTCGCGCTTGTTGCTGTAAGGATAATCCTTCAAGGCGTTCTGGGCTGTAACGATGCAAGCCTCATAGTTGTTGCCGCCCTCGGTGCAGTTGCCGAAATAGGTTCCCATTCCGAAATAGAGGCTGGCACTCTTGTACTCCTTCTCTACCAGCAGGTCCTGCAGGGAGTAGAGTCGCTGGGTAGCCTGTGCCTTAAGACGGGCATCCGGGAAGAGGTCGAGATACTCCTGGAAGGCAGAGATTGCCGTATAGGTGGTACTCTGGTCGAGACGTGGCTCCGGAGCATTCTGATAGAGACTCTCGCCCACGAAGTACTTCGCATTCTCGGCATACTGTCCCTTAGGATAAGAAGAATAATACTTCTTGAAATACTCAGATGCTGTTTCGTAGTCCTTCAATCCATACTCAGCCATCGCCAGCATATAGAGACACTCCTCGCCCTCGGTAGAACCCTTCTTCATGGTCACTACATCCTGCAGCAGAGGAATGGCACGAGAGTACTTGCCCTGAGCAAAACATTGCTTGGCATACTCGTACTTATACGATGGTGTTGCGGCCTTGTACACCTGGTTATATTCGTTCGCACAACCCGTCATGAGCAGTGCTGTGCAAGCTGCAATTATTACTGATTTCTTCATATTTTTCTAATTGTGCATGCAAAGTTACGGATAATTAGCTAATTATCAAAAGAAAAAATACATTTTTTCGCAAATAATTAATCTTTATAACGATTAATGCCGTTTTTTTTTGTATTTTTGCACCTTGAAACAGAACTTTTCAAGAGAAAAAGCACTGTTTTCGATGTGAAACGTTTAAGTTCAAGATAAATTATGGATTTCAAGATTACTTCGCAATATAAGCCTACGGGCGACCAGCCGCAGGCTATCCGGCAGCTCACCGAAGGCATTGAGCAGGGGGAACCGGCACAGGTGCTCCTAGGCGTTACCGGTTCGGGAAAAACCTTCACCGTTGCCAACGTCATTGCCAACGTGGGAAAGCCTACGCTGATATTGAGTCACAACAAGACGCTCGCCGCACAGCTCTATCAGGAGATGAAGGGATTCTTCCCCGAGAACGCCGTGGAATACTACGTGTCCTACTACGACTACTATCAGCCGGAGGCCTATCTGCCTACCACCGACACCTACATCGAGAAAGACCTCGCCATCAACGACGAGATTGACAAGCTCCGTCTCGGTGCCGTATCGGCTCTGCTCTCGGGCAGAAAGGATGTCATCGTGGTTTCTTCCGTATCGTGCATCTACGGTATGGGCGGACCGGTGGCGATGCAGGAGAACATCATCAAGATTCAGAAGGGGCAGCGGATTGACAGAAACGAGTTCCTCAGAAAACTGGTGGATGCGCTCTACGTGAGAAACGACATCGACCTGCAGCGTGGCAACTTCCGTGTGAAGGGCGAAACCGTGGATATCTACATGGCTTACAGCGACAATGTGCTGCGCGTAACCTGGTGGGATGATGAGATTGACGGCATTGAGGAGGTGGATTCCCTCACCTACCACCGTCTCGCCTCGTTCGATATCTACGAGATTTATCCTGCCAACCTCTTCGTCACCACGAAGGAGCAGCAGGAAAGTGCCATCCGAATGATTCAGGATGACCTGGTGAAACAGGAGGATTATTTCAAGAGCATAGGCGATGGAATCAAGGCGCAGCGCATCAAGGAGCGTGTGGAATACGATATGGAGATGATCAAGGAACTGGGCCACTGCTCGGGCATTGAGAACTATTCACGATATTTCGACGGCAGACATCCGGGAGAACGCCCTTACTGTCTGCTCGACTTCTTCCCGAAGGATTTCCTCCTGGTGGTGGATGAGAGCCACGTGAGCATTCCGCAGATTGGAGCGATGTACGGCGGCGACAGGGCGAGAAAGCAGAACCTCGTGGAATATGGTTTCCGATTGCCAGCCGCCTTCGATAACCGTCCGCTGAAGTTCGAGGAGTTCCACAGTCTGATTCACCAGGCCATCTACGTGAGTGCTACCCCAGCCGATTACGAGCTGAGAGAGGCGGAGGGCGTAGTGGTGGAACAGCTCATCCGTCCTACGGGCTTGCTGGATCCGGAGATTGAGGTTCGTCCGAGCGAGAATCAGATTGATGATTTGCTCGATGAGATTCTGACCAGAACGCATAGAAACGAGCGTGTGCTCATCACCACCCTGACCAAGCGCATGGCGGAGGAGCTGACCGAGTTCCTGCTGAACCATAACGTGAAGGCGGCGTATATTCACAGCGATGTGGCTACGCTCGACCGAGTGAAGATCATGAATGATTTGCGAGCCGGCGTTTATGATGTGCTGGTGGGAGTCAACCTGCTTCGTGAAGGTCTCGACCTGCCTGAGGTTTCGCTGGTAGCCATTCTCGATGCTGACAAGGAAGGATTCCTGCGCAGTCACCGTTCGTTGACCCAGACGGCTGGCCGTGCTGCCCGAAACGTGAACGGAAAGGTGATTATGTATGCGGATAAGATTACGGATAGTATGCAGAAGACCATCGACGAGACGGCTCGCCGAAGAAGTATCCAGTTGCAATACAATGCCGACCATGGAATTACGCCGAAGCAGATTCAGAAGGCCATCACCTCTGCCCTGCCTATGGGTAAGGAGGAGGAAGCTGCTTCCGGAGCAGCCGCCATCAAGAGCATCAAGGGTGCTCAAGGTTTTCAGAGTGTTCAAGCAGCCAAGGGTGCTCAAGGCTTTCAGAGTGTTCTGGGAGCCGATGGTTCCCAGCAGCGTGTTTACATCGAACCGGATAGTGCCACGATGGTTGCCGACCCTATTGTCCGCTGCATGAGCAGGGAGGAGTTGGAGAAGAGCATCGCCAACACTACCGCCCTGATGAAGCAAGCCGCCAAGGACCTCGATTTCATGCAGGCTGCGCAGTATCGTGATGAAATCCTCCGATTGCAGAAGGAACTGGAAGAGAAGGTATAAGCCTGGTGATGGGGATTACAAATCCCCGATTAAGCGGTCGAACCTTTTTAAACGGCGGATTTCAAATCCGCCGGAACGCCTAGCGGGGTGTTATTTTCCAAGCACTCAAGTCCGCTAGGCGTCCCGCCGGATTTGAAATCCGGCGACAAAAAATGTCCTAACCTTTTTCTGCTCTGCGGATTTGCAATCCGCAGCAAAGAAAGCACTTATTTCTTTACTCAAAGGAAAGCTTTTTCAGGCGGGTGCGCAACTGCTCCGCCTCACTCTTCCTTATCGAAAGCTTGATGGTGCACGTATTATCAAAGGTCTGATCCACGATGCGGGGATTCATCTCTTTTACAATCCTCATCACATCATTCATCATCGGATAGGTGAAATCGTAGGTCACTATTTCCTCCACCTGCTGCGTCACCTCCTCGCAATGCGCCAGGGCGTCTATCGCAGCTTCACGATACGCTACAATCAAACCGCTGGTACCCAGTTTCACACCTCCGAAATAACGGATTACCACAATGAGAATATCCGTCAATTCGGCTTTCGTAATCTGGCCCAGGATAGGCTTGCCCGCCGTAGAAGAAGGCTCGCCGTCATCGTTGGCACGGAATTCTGTGCGCTCCGGACCCAGCATATAAGCATAACAACAATGTCGGGCATCGTAATATTTCTTACGGTATCCGGCAACAATCTCCTTCACCTCGTCAACTGTAGTAACGTGGTGAGCAAAGGCGAGAAACTTACTCCTTTTCTCGGTGTAATATCCCTCGCCCACTGTATCTGATATGGTCTTGAATTCGTCAATCATTAATCTAACTTGTGAATAATCAAGCCGCTACGCAACTTAGGCTCAAACCAGGTTGCCTTTGGCGGCATAATCTTGCCACTGTCTGCAATGTCCATAATCTGCTGCATGGTAACTGGATGAAGGGCCAGTGCCATCTTCATCTCACCACTATCTACACGACGTTTCAACTCGCCGAGGCCACGAAGACCGCCCACGAAGTCGATGCGCTTGTCAGAACGCAAGTCCTTGATGCCCAGAATATCGTCGAGAATCAGACGGGAAGAAATATCTACATCGAGCACACCTATCGGATCCTCATCATCATAGGTTCCCGGCTTGGCAAACAAACCGTACCACTTGCCGTCCAGATAAACGAGGAATGAATGCAGGGCGGCTGGCTTCAGAATATCCAAGCCAAACTGCTCGATAGCTGCATCAATGTCAAACTTCTCGTAGCAAGGGATTCCCTCCTCATCGCCAGATACGTTTACATTAATCGCATCAATCTCGATTACCTCGAAGTTCTTGGTCAATGCATCGAGGAACTCTTCTGAAGTCAAGCCATTCAAATCTTTCACCACACGGTTGTAATCGAGGATGGTCAACTGGCTTGCCTGGAAGCATACAGCCATGAAATAATTGTACTCCTCCTTGCCGGTATGGTTAGGATTCTGCTTCGCCTTCTCAGCGCCTACCAAGGCTGCAGCAGCCGAGCGGTGATGGCCGTCGGCGATGTAGAGGCTAGGCATCTTGGCAAATTCAGCAGTGATGGTCTCGATGTCCTTATCATCGCTGACAATCCAGAACTGGTGGCGGAAGCCATCGATTGGGGCGATGAAATCATACTCAGGTTCTGTTGCCGCATAACGCATCAGAATTTCATTGAGCACGGCGTTATCAGGATAAGCGAAGAAGACAGGCTCAATGTTGGCGTTGCACACACGAACGTGCTTCATGCGGTCCTCTTCCTTGTCACGGCGGGTGAGCTCATGCTTCTTGATGACGCCCGTCATGTAATCATTCACGTAGGCACCTACCACCAAACCATACTGGGTCTTGCCATTCATGGTCTGTGCATAGATGTAATACTGTTCCTTATCATCCTGCTTCAACCAGCCGTTTTCCTGGAACTTTTTGAAGTTCTCTGCTGCGCTTTCATAAACGCGAGGATCATACTCAGAAGTACCTGGCTCGAAGTTGATTTCAGGTTTAATAATATGATAAAGGCTTTTCTCGTTGTCGCCAGCCTCAGCGCGTGCCTCCTCAGAATTGAGGACATCGTATGGACGAGACTCAACTTGCTCTACTAAATCTTTTGGGGGACGAATGCCCTTAAATGGTTTAACTATAGCCATAATGTTTTATTTTATAATTAATATTTGAATGTTTCTAAAGTAATTAAACAAAAAGATGACAAGGATTTCCTTCTCTTTTTAAAAGATAAAAAGCCCATAAAGAGTACTTATATAAAGCACCCTCTATGAGCTCTCTTATATCCTAAATTTTATTTATTTACCTGGAACTTGGTGCAGCCATCAGCAAAGAACGCATTGATCTGCTTGGCTGCGGCAATACCGGCATTGATGTTAGCCTCGGCTGTCTGCGCACCCATCTTCTTAGGAGTTGAGAAGTAGCGACCCTCAAACTTGGCGAAGTCGGCGTCAGCATCTGGCTTGATGTCGGTGATGAACTTCAAGTCCTCACGCTCTGCGAGAAGTTTCAGGAGCTCTGGCTCATTGATTACCTCCTTGCGGGCAGTGTTGATAAGAATACCACCCTTAGGCAACTGGTTCACGGTCTTGTAGTCGATGCTCTTGATGGTCTCTGCAGTAGCAGGGATATGAAGAGAAACGATGTCGCAAGTCTGGAACAACTCATCCTGAGACTTCACGGCGTGAACACCGGCAGCCTCAATGACATCTGCTGGACAGAAGGCATCGTAGGCAGCTACCTCCATGCCGAAACCCTTGGCGATGCGAGCCACGTTGCGACCTACATTACCGAAAGCCAGGATACCCAACTTCTTGCCCTTCAACTCAGAACCAGCCTTGCCGTTGTAGAAATTACGAACAGTGAAAACCAGCAGACCGAATACCAGCTCGGCAACGGCGTTGGAGTTCTGACCAGGAGTATTCTCAGCCACCACGTTGTGAGCAGTAGCAGCAGCCAGGTCGATGTTGTCGTAACCTGCACCTGCACGAACGATAATCTTCAGGTTCTTGGCTGCGTCGAGCACCTCGGCATCAGCCTTGTCAGAACGGATAATCATCGCGTCCACATCCTTCACTGCATCGAGAAGCTGAGCCTTCTCTGTATATTTTTCGAGCAGCACCAATTCGTTGCCTGCTCCCTCTATTTCTTTCTTAATGCCTTCCACAGCAGCCGCTGCGAATGGCTTTTCTGTTGCAACTAATACTTTCATATTTGAATCCTTTAAGAAACAATTATCACTAAGGATAACCATCAATTATTAATTGTCAATTATTAACTGTCAATTAGTGCTGTGCTTCGAACTCCTGCATGGCCTTGACGAGTGCCTGAACACCCTCCATGGTCTGTGCATTGTAGCAGCTGGCACGGAAACCACCTACTGAGCGGTGACCCTTGATACCTACCATGCCACGCTCTGTAGCGAAATCGAGGAATGGCTTCTCCAACTCCTTGTACTCATCGTTCATCACGAAGCAGATGTTCATCAATGAGCGTGAAGCCTCTTCCACTGTACCCTTGAAGAGCTTATTGCGGTCAATCTCAGCATAGAGCACCTCGGCACGCTCGTGGGCACGTTTGTCAGCAGCCTCCACACCACCGTTGGCCTTCAACCAGCGCAGGTTCTCCATCAGGGTGTAGATAGGAACCACAGGAGGCGTATTGAACATGCTGCCCTTCTCTACGTGGGTGCGATAGTCGAGCATGGTAGGAATCTCACGAGGAGCCTTGCCCAGCATCTCATCCTTCACGACAATCACGGTAACACCAGCCATAGAGAGGTTCTTCTGAGCACCGGCATAAATGGCTGTATATTTGGAAACATCCACTGGGCGGCTCATGATGTCTGAAGACATATCTGAAACCAATGGCACGTTCACGTCTGGATCTACACGAAGCTCAGTACCATATATCGTATTGTTGCTTGTCAAGTGCAAGTAATCACAGTCAGCAGGCACTACGTTAGGCACCTGTGGGTAGAAAGTGTAGTTGGCGTCGGACGATGATGCGATCTCCACGACCTCACCAAAATGCTTCGCCTCTTTCATTGCCTTCTTGGCCCAAGTACCAGAATTGATGTAGGCAGCCTTCTTGATGAGGAAGTTGGCAGGAATCTGCATAAACTGCAAGGACGCACCACCACCAAGGAAGATTACGGAGTAACCCTCAGGAATGTCAAGAAGCTCCTTGAAGAGGGAGACAGCTTCATCAACTACTGGCTGGAAATCCTTAGCACGGTGGCTGATTTCCATCAATGAAAGACCAGAACCATTAAAATCCAAAATCTGCTTTGCTGTGTTCTCAATCACTTCGCGTGGAAGCATTGATGGACCTGCGTTAAAATTGTACTTCTTCATCGTTATATATTTTTTTAAGTGATTTACGTATCTGAATCCTGTTAGCAGGAAACAAACATGCACAATCCACCCATATAAGACTACGAGTAATCCGCTATGATGGATTTACGCCTGCGAAATTACACATTTTATTTGAAACTACCAAATTTTCGTGCACATTTTTAGCGTTTTGAGCAAAAATCTTTCTTTTTGTCAGTGGTTTTGACATAAATACTGTATATTTATGCCGAAAATTACGATTTATAACCTAAAAAGCCTCATCTCAGACAGATTCCAAGATGAGGCTCCAGATTACTGAAAATTTATCTTTCTTCTTCGAAAAATGTATTATTTCGTCAGAATATCTATCTCACTTCTTCCACAATGGTCTTCACACCCTTGATTTTCTCGCCCTTCACCTGGTTCAGCACGCTGCGCAGCTTGGTGCGGGCAATGGCTGCATAGGCGTAGCGGTCGTTCACATCTATCTTTCCTATCTCGGAAGAGTTCAGGCCGCCCTTCTTGCAGAGGAAGCCCAGAATGTCGCCCTTGCTGATCTTGTCCTTCTTGCCCTTACCTATATATAAGGTAGCCATCTTTGGCTTGGCAGGCTGTGGCAACTCCTCGGCGGCTGGCACTTCATAGTCCTCCACCTCCGAATCCACGTACTCCGGAATGTGCTCCTCAGGACCCAGCAGGAAGAAGGCTCTTCCGTGCGCCTCCCAACGGGCTGTTCTACCTACACGATGGATGTAGCCATCCTCGCCCTCCGGAATATGATAGTGGATGATGTTGTCGATGTCTGGAATGTCGAGACCACGCGAAGCCAGGTCGGTGCTCACCAGGATATTGGCACTGCCGTTGCTGAAGCGGTAGAGCGATGCTTCACGCTCCTTCTGCTCCAGTCCGCCATGGAAGAACGAAGTAGAGAAACCCTGCTCCACCAGATACTTGTTGGTGCGCTCCACACTGTCGCGATAATTGAGGAATACGATGGTGCTCTGGTCGCCCAGACTGCGGAGCAGCAAGCCCAGACTCTCCAGCTTATCCTTCACCGGACTTTCCACCTTATATATATGTACACGGTCAGGCACCTGTTCCTCGTCCATGCGATAATCTATCTTATCTACCCTGCCCATGTGAACGAAGCGAGGAATCTCCTCTGCCTCGGTGGCAGAAAGCAGGAAGTGACGGCGCAGACCCGGCAACTTCTTGATGAGTCGGTTCATCTCGTCCTGGAATCCCATCTCCAGACACTTGTCAAACTCATCGATGATGAGATATTTGATGTGGTAAGGCGAAAAGTTGCCCTTGTCAAGATGGTCGTTCAGTCGGCCCGGAGTTCCGAAGATGATCTGCGGACGCACCTGCTTCATCATGCGGTGTTCGTCCATCGCAGCTCTACCTCCGTAACAGGCCATGGCTCTCAGTCCGCTGCCCATGTTCTTGAGCACGGTAGCCGACTGCAGTGCCAGCTCTCGTCCCGGAGTTACCACGATGGCCTGCGGCTCATCATCGGCAGCATCCACCAGCTGCGAAACCGGCAGCAGATAAGCCAGCGTCTTTCCGCTACCCGTTGGCGAGAGCACCACCACATCCTGGTTGCCGTGCAGAATCGCATTCATCGCATCCTGCTGCATTTCGTTGAGCTCAATGCCCAGTTTATCTAAAATTCTATCAATCATATATTTTTATTCAAATCTATTTATTCTGTCGCGAATCTATTTATACTATTGCAAGTCTATTTGCTCTGTCTCATCACCTTATCTATCTCATCAAATTCCTTGCCCATGTTCAGGTTCAGATAGATGGTGTAGAGCGGAAAGGCCCATTTGCCCTGTTCCTTCGGTTCCAGTTCACGATATTTCACCAGATAAGGCAGCGCCTTCTTGTAGTCAGCCTCCACCTGCGCCTTCACCTGTCGTGAGTTCTGCGAGTTCTTGTCCTGCTCCACCGCCTGGTTGAAATAGCAAATACCCACATTGTAGTAAGGTTCCGGCATTTCCGGATTCACGTCGATTACCTTCTGGCTCACCTCGATGCACTCCTTCAGCTTGCCCTGATCCAGGAGCAGGTTTGATTTGGCAGCCAGATACAAATCGCTGTCGGGCACTACGGTCAGCGCCTCATCTACCACCACCATTGCCGAGTCGAGCTGAGCGTTATCCACGTAATGATCCACCAGGCGCGGGAAGAAGAACGGGAAGGTAGGCACACGCTTGAATCCCTCCTTCAGCGAAGCCACGTAGCGTGCCGTGTCCTTTTCCAGGGCATAAGTCTCCGCCAGATACTGCAACATGTAATTATAGTGCACCGTATCCTTCAGCGCCATGTAAGAATGATGCAGGGTTGCCTTAGGGTTCTTCATCTTGTAGCCTGAATACACGGCATAGTAGGCGGCTGTAGGCAGATGCTTGTCCTTCTCCATATAGTTGTAAGATTTGAACATCGGCTGTTCGGCACAATCGATGTAGCAGTCGAAGAACTTATAGGCATCCTGATACTTCTGCTTGTTGAGAAACCAGATTCCGCCATTGTAGAGATTCGAGCGGATATGAGCCAGATAATCCTTGTGTCCCTTGCGGAACTCCAGGTTCTTCCTGCCCTTCTTGTCGGGCACCGCCTCCACAGAGTCAAACTGCAGCGCCACCTCGAAGAGCTGGCGGGTGTAGTTGAAGAGCTGCGCCGTATCGTACTTCTGCTTCAGATACAGCTTCTCGTTACCCTGCTCATACTGTTTGCGCACGGCGTCGAAATAAACCGTCCATATTTTCTTGTTGGTACGGTTCACCGAATCGTTGAGCAGTTTCTTCATGCTCGCCACGGCCTGATCTAGATTCTTGCCCGCCTTTACCTGGTCCTTGGCTGTCTGAATCTCCTTCTTCTGTGCAGGAACCACCATCGGCGACATCATGAGCAGAAACAGCAGCGAAAACTGCTTCCATATACTAAGTTTCCTTTTCATCATTCATTCTTTTTATGCGATATAATTCCAAAATTACTTGCTGCCATACTGGTAATAATACCAGTAGGTGTTGCCATACGTATCACGCAGGGCTGCCTGGCGCTCCACCGGATTGCCATACTTCGCCTCCATGGTCTGATAATCCTGATAGTCGGCGTCCATCACGTTTTCGTGATATTCGAATATCGGATGACTCCGCAGATGGCAATAGAGCACCAGCGCCTCCTTGTAATGGGTAGGCAACTTGCCCGATTCTATATTGTAATACTTGCCCACCTGTCTCACGAAATCGTCTATCTTGCGGTCGAGCAAGAGGGCGCAGAGCTGGTAGTCCACCGGAATCTTATACTTCAGATGATGCTTCACCATCCATGCCGACGGCTTGTTCATCCAGCCCGGATACTTCCACATCATGGCTTTCACCGAGGTGCCGTTAGGCATCATCGCCTCGCTGCCACCCACCAGCAGATAGTTGAAGAGGTCGCTGCCCAACTGGCCTGTTTCGTTGAGGCAGGCGATGCGGAGCATCGTGAGCGACGAGTCTGTCTGCAGCGATTTCCTGCCCACCTCCAATGCCTTTTCATACTGTTTTTCTTTCATCAGATGTTCCATCTTCATTCGCTCATGAAAGAGCCTGTCGTTGTTCGAGATGAAGAGCAAGGCGATGGTCATCACGAGCAGCTGGCAGATGTTGAGCCAGGAGTAACGCGAGAACCAACCGAAGCTATGAGGCTCCTGCTCAAGCGGTTCCAGCTGGCGCTCCACCCACATCACGCCGCCCCACACCAGCAGACTGAATGGCAGGAAGAACCACCACCAGCCCAGGGAATGATGAACATCGATGTCGTTCGGAACGTCGGTAATCAATGCCAGCAACAGGAATGAAGGGAAATAAGTCAACCCGTGGAAGCGGCGCTTCACGCGGGTTACGGCGTATGCTCCCAACTGCAGCAGAAAGCATACGGCGGTAATCAGCAGCGGCGCAAGCGTATAGAAATAGTCGGTTTTTCCATCCGACAGTACGTGCTGCGCCACGGCCAAGATATCTGCCTGGTAACAAGCCAGGTAAGTATAACTGAAAACGAAAAAAATGATAGCACAGGCGAAGCGCATCTTCGCCGTGCTATTCCTTTTATTACTCATAAATCAATATTTAATTTTTCTTGAGCACCAGTGCTGAACGTGCCGGCAAGTAAAGCTTCAGCCATTCCTTGCGATCGTTCACATACACAGGGTCATAGGTGGTGATGTGGGTCATCTCGTCGTCGTTCAGACCATTACCGCCAAATGCCTTGTTGTCGGTGTCGAGTACCACGCTGTAGGCTCCCGTTGGAACGAGGAATCCATAGTCGGTAAACGAACGGGTTGGTGAGAAGTTGAACACGAAGAGCAGGTCGCCGCGCATGTAGGCAAGCACCTGGTCGCCATCGTTGTGCCAGATTTCCACCACCGGTGTCTTGTTAAAGTTCTTCTCGCTCTTGATAGTCTTGAGCATCTCCTTGTCAAAGTCGCCCAGATAATGATAGCAAAGCTCATGGTTATCCACCAGGTTCCACTGACGGCGGGCGTACTTGTAGCTCCATCCGTTGCCCTCGCGTGGGAAGTCAATCCACTCTGGGTGGCCGAACTCATTGCCCATGAAATTCAGGTAGCCGCCGTTGATGGTTGATGCGGTGGCCAGACGGATCATCTTGTGCAGGGCGATTCCGCGGTGAACCATATCGTTCTCGTCGCCCTTTTTGAAGTGCCAGTACATGTCGGCGTCGATGAGGCGGAAGATGATGGTCTTGTCGCCCACCAGTGCTTGGTCGTGACTCTCGCAGTAAGAGATGGTCTTCTCGTCGGCACGGCGGTTCTTGATTTCCCAGAAGATGCTAGATGGCTTCCAGTCTTCATCCTTCAGCTCCTTGATGGTCTTGATCCAGTAGTCAGGAATGTTCATCGCCATGCGGTAGTCGAAGCCGTAGCCGCCGTCGGCAAACTTGGCAGCCAGTCCCGGCATTCCGCTCACCTCCTCGGCTATGGTGATGGCATTCTTGTTCACCTCGTGAATCAGGCAGTTGGCAAGGATTAGATAGCAGATGGCATTGTCGTCTTCGTGACCGTTGAAGTAGTCGCCGTAGTTGCAGAATGCCTCGCCCAGGCCGTGGCTGTAGTAGAGCATGGAGGTTACGCCGTCGAATCGGAAACCGTCAAAATGGTACTCGCTGAGCCAGTACTTGCAGTTGCTCAGCAGGAAGTGCATCACCTCGTCCTTACCGTAGTCGAAGCAGAGGCTGTCCCAAGCCGGATGCTCGTGTCTCTCGCCCGGATAGAAATACTGGTTAGGGTCGCCGGCAAGATTGCCCAGTCCCTCCAGCTCGTTCTTCACGGCGTGTGAGTGCACGATGTCCATGATTACTGCGATTCCGTTCTGATGGGCCGTATCGATGAGGTCCTTCAGTTCCTCAGGCGTTCCGAAGCGGCTGCTTGCTGCGAAGAAGCTGCTCACGTGGTAGCCGAAGGAGCCGTAGTAAGGATGCTCCTGGATAGCCATGATCTGGATGCAGTTGTAACCGTCCTCAATGATACGTGGCAACACGTTTTCCTTGAATTCCGTGTAGGTGCCCACCTTCTCGGCATCCTGTCCCATTCCGATGTGGCACTCGTAGATGAGCAGCGGAGCGGTGCAAGGCTTGAAGGTCTTCTTCTTCCATTTGTAAGGTTCCGGGCTCCACACCTGTGCAGAGAAAATCTTGGTCTGCTCGTCCTGAACCACACGGTTGGCCCATGCAGGGATTCGCTCGCCTTCTCCGCCTTCCCAGTGCACCTTCATCTTGAAGAGGTCGCCGTGCTTCATCGCCTTCTCCGGCATCTTGAGCTCCCAGTTGCCTGTGCCCTTGATGCGCTTGGCGCGATATTTAGGCGACTCCTGCCAGTTGTTGAAGTCACCAACCAGATAGATGTCGGTGGCATTAGGTGCCCACTCGCGGAACACCCATCCCTTCTCGGTCTTGTGCAGGCCGAAGTAGTCGTATCCGTTGGCGAAGTCACTGAGCGTAATCTTGCCGTTGCGGGTAAGCTGGCCCAGTTTCCAGAGTGCATGTTCATGACGGCCTACGATGGCTGACTCAAAGTCTGCCAGGTATGGGTCGTTCTTTACCAGTCCTATATGTTTTGGTGCAGCAGCCATCACTGTCTTCTTGGCTGCAGTCTTCTTGGCACAAGCCTTGGCTGCGGTCTTCTTGGCTGTTGTCTTCTTAGCTGTTGTCTTCTTAGCTGAAGTTTTCTTTTCTGTTGCCATATATCATGATTTTAGATGGTTAGTACTTTGTTGCTTTTCAGGGAAGGGTGCTTTAAGCCTTTACCTTGAAGATTGCCTTGTGGATGTCACCCTTGCCGATGCATGGCTGATGACCGTCCTGTGGGAAGAAGATGGCAAACTGGCCTGGCTTGCAGGTTACCAGTGTCTGCGCCTTCACTCCCGGATACAGGGTGCAATCCTTTGCCTCGTTGTACTCCACCTCTGGCAGATCCTTCACTGGAGAGTAGCCGTAGGTTTCCTCTGTGTTCAGCGGAATCTGGATGTCGATCATCTGGCGATGAGTCTCGATGGTAGCCTCTTCCTCTGTCTTGCCGTGAGCCACGGCGATGTTCACAAAGAGGTCGCTGCCCTGGATAGGGTGCTTGCCGGTCTCCAACTTAGCGAGATCATTCTCCTTGATAAACTCCACTACTTCTGCGAAGAGTGGATTAAGAGAAACGTATTTCTCCAAATTGTCTAATGTATCAATTACCATAGTTTTACTATATTATATTAGTCTTCAAATCTTTTTCCGTTCTCATAAACGCCCTTGGCCGTTACCTGGCCGTTGCGGTCTTTCTCCACGAATCTGCCGTCGCGGGCATCCTTCTTGTAGTTGCCCTCAAAGCGCTTGCCTTCCTTGGTCTCCTCTATGCAGAAGCCCTCGCGCTTACCATTGCGATAGACACCCTTGAAGCGGTTGCCGTTGGCGTAGTGAATCACCACGTTTCCATCCACATGACCCTTTCTGAACTCGCCCTCGTAGATGTCGCCGTTCTTCTTGGTCAACTTGCCCCTGCCGTTCTGCAGGTCGTTCTTCCAGTCGCCCACGTAGATGTCGCCGTTCTTCCAGATAAAGGTGCCCTGACCCGAACGCAGACCGTCCAGGAACTGTCCGGTGTATTTCGAACCGTTGGCGGAGCGGAAGATGCCTTCGCCCGTACGTTCACCCTGGGCATAGTCGCCCTCGTAGATGTCGCCGTTGTGGAACTTGTAGATTCCCTTTCCGTCCTGGATATCATCCTTCCAGTCGCCGATGTAGGTGTCGCCGTCAGCATATTTGAAAGTACCCCTGCCCGAACGCTGGTTGTCCACCCACTGTCCGTCGTAAGTGGTTCCGTCGCCCCAGTCAAAGAATCCGTTTCCGTTCTTCATGTCGTTCATCCACTGGCCTTTATACTGCGCTCCGTTCGAGTAGGTGTAAGTACCTCTGCCCTGTCGCTTGTCCTTGTACCAGTCGCCGTCGTACTTATCTCCGTTGTAATAGTACATCACGCCGTGTCCGTGCTGGAAGTCGCGGAACCAGAGTCCCACATATTTATTATTGTTCTGGAAATAATAGGTTCCCTTACCATGCTGCTGGTCTTGCAGCCACTGTCCCTCGTAGCGTTCGCCATCCGAGAAAGTATAGACACCATATCCGCTTCTCTTGCCCTTCAGGTAGGAGCCTTCGTAGGTGTCGCCGTTGGTATAGACGGTGGTGCCCTTTCCCTGCGGCTTTCCACTCACCATCTCGCCCTTATACTGTCCACCGTCGCGGGTGATGCAGGAGCCGAGCGAAATCTTCTGTGCCGATGCGCCCAGTGGCGACAGAGCCAGCATCAGGGCGAGCATCATGCTATATTCTTTTTTGTTAAATCTATATTCTTTCTTGTTATATTTCATGCCGATTATAATCTTTACTATTCGATATTCTGTCGATATGATTCGATATTCAGTCGATAATCTATCGATTCAATCCCCAAAGTTAGCGGTTTTTCGGCAAACAGCCAAATAGATTAAACAAATTTAAGGTAAAAAGGAGAAAAATAATATTTCACAAGAAAAAACAACATCAAAATACAATAATCTGCCCATTACGCCGTTTTAAGAAAATAATAAATTTATCGAACCCAGCAAATCAAACACATATATGATTTTGAATTGTGCAATAATAGACGAGGACCCAGGAGCCTTGGAGCTCCTGAAGAAGTACGTTGACGATACGCCGACGCTCAACCTCATTGGCGCCTATATCAGCCCCATCGATGCGGTGGACGGTATCTGCCACAACCATCTGGATATTCTCTTCCTTGCCATCCACATGCAGCAGATCAGCGGACTGGAGTTTGCCAAGGTCGTACCTAAGAACGTTAAGATTATCTTCACCACCGCCTTCAAGGAGTACGCCATCGAGGCCTACAAGGTGAACGCCTTCGACTATCTGGTGAAACCCATTACCTCGGAAGACTTCATGGGCGCCTGCGAGAAGGTATTCAACAGCTACATGCAGGACGACAAGTATAATCCCATCAAGCGCGACAGATTCCTCATCGTGAAGAGCGATTATAAATATGTGCGCATCCCCTTTGAGAAGATTCTGTTCATCGAGAGCATGAAGGATTACATCATGTACCACCTGGAAGGCGGAGAGTGCATCATGACCCTGGGCAACCTGAAAAAGCTGGAAGACAAGCTGCCACGGGAAATATTCAAGCGGGTACACCGCTCCTATCTTGCCAACATGACCCTATTCGACACCATCGAACGCATGAAGATTATCTATGGCAAGATGGCCATCCCTATCTCAGAATCCTACAAGGACGATATTATCAAGTATATAGATGAACACGAAATATAAAAACAAGCACGCCCCACAAAGGGACGTGCTTTTTATATTCCAGAAATGTTTATATTCCCGCAATCTGTCCGGGTGATGAAACGAAGATATGGGCACCATGGGCGATGAGGAAATCCAAATCACGGAAACCCCAGAGCACACTGATGCACGGCATTCCGCTGTTCTTCGCCGTCATTACATCCACGTCGCTGTCGCCTATGTAAACCGCCCCGTCTCTATCGGCGTGCAACTGGCGCAAGGCTTCGTTCACGGTATCTGGAGCCGGTTTCTTCCTGATGTCCTCACGCTCGCCAATCGCCACCTCTACCAGGTCGCCGAAGAAATGACGGCACAATGCCTGCGTTGCCGCATAAAACTTGTTGCTCACCACGGCAATCTGCTTGCCCCTGTCTTTCAGTTCCCTCAGCATCTCCATCACACCCTTGTAAGGCTCCGTAGTGTCAAGATTATGCATCATGTAATGCTGGCGGAAATCTGCATACGCCTTCTCAAACTTCTCGTTCTTCTCGCCATCCGGCACGGCACGGATCATGAGCAGCTTCACGCCGTTGCCCACAAAGCGGCGCACCTCATCCAGGGTTCTTTCGGGCATTCCGTTCTTCTTCAGGGCGTAGTTGCAGCTCGCTGCCAAATCCTGCAGCGTGGAGAGCAGCGTGCCGTCCAGATCGAAGATATAAGTATCGTAGTTAAACTGCGCATCAGGCGACATTCTCTTTACCCTGAAATCGCCGCCATGCAGCACGCACATATCGTTGGTAAAGAGGCGCACCTCGTCGGGCGCACCCGTGGTGTAGGAATTTTCCTCCTTCACCTGTCCGTAGGCGTAGTCCGTGCCCATGGTCCGGTTCTCGCCATACTCCCAGCGCTTGAAGGCCTTCGTCTCCGCATCCACCACCACATATTTATATTCCAGTGGCGATTCCAGCGCCATCACGTTCACCGAGAGCACCCAGTCGTCGCCCTTCAGATGGGTCATCGGCAGATAATGGTCGGTGTTCCATTCGCCCAGGGTAGGATGGTTGCCCAGCAGTCCCAGTGCCTCGTTCTCATGCAGGCGTGGAGCGGAAACCTTGAAAATCACGGTCTGCTCGAAGATAGGTAGTCTTGCCACCTCGTCGCCCTTCCACTGGGCAGGCTGCGTATAGTTAGACACCTCGCCCGTCAGTTCCACCTCGTCGTCGAGCCAGAAGTCAGAAAAAATATAGTTCATGTTGGCGTCGTAAGTGTAGGCACGGGGCGAGCGCACCGACTCCCTTCTTCTCAGGGCACCCTTGCCGTCCACCACCTTATAATAATAGGCGATGGCATTGTAAGGATGATGGCGGTTCTGCCGGGCATGCGTCTCCGCCAGCCAGTGATAACCGTCTGCCGTGTTCAGTGCAAGATCTAGCGTCTCACGCTTTCCGTCGCGCGAGAAGAAGGTGATGTCAGCATGCACCGACTCACCCCACTCCGCCTTATAGGCTATCGTAAATTTCATTTTCATATCTTCATTCCGTATTAAATCTATCATTTTTACCATGCAAAGATAATGAAAAACTTCATACCACGGATAAAGAAAACGGGAATTAACCTATTTTAATTGCCAACACTTTGCTATTTGGTATTTTTACTGTACTTTTGCACCGAAATAGTTTTTAAATTGGAAAAATGAAAATGAAAAAAAAGTCAGTTTCTAAGTTTTATCTCTATGGGGCCATCGGCTGCGTGGCGGCCATTGCCTGCATAGGTTATCTCTACTGCTTCTCGGCGTTCTCGAAAAGCAGCGAAACCAAGTATGTGTATATCGACACCGACGATAACATCGACTCGGTATATAATAAGGTGGAACCCTTCGCCAAGAGCATCCCGATGCAGGCGTTCCGTACGCTCACCCATCATTCGGGCTACGCAGACCACATCCGCACCGGCCGCTACGCCATCCATCCCGGAGACGGAGCCTTCAAGGTGTGGAGACATCTGAAGAACGGACTCCAGGAACCGATGAACCTCACCGTGCCTTCTGTGCGCACCATCGACAAGCTCTCAGCCGAACTCAGCAAGAAACTGATGCTCGACAGCCTGGAAATCCGCAAGGCGCTCACCGATGAGGCTACCTGTGAGAAGTATGGCTACGACACCGCCACCATCGCCTGCATGTTCATCCCCAACACCTACGATATCTACTGGAACGTATCCATCGGCAAACTGCTGGATAGGATGAAGAAGGAGAGCAACAAGTTCTGGAACTTCGAGCGCACCCAGAAGGCGAAGGCGATGAACCTCACCCCGGTAGAGGTCATCACCCTGGCGAGCATCGTGGATGAGGAAACCGCCAACAACGCCGAGAAGCCGATGATTGCCGGCATGTATTACAACCGACTGATGCTGCGCAACGCCGAATATCCCGAAGGAATGCCGCTGCAGGCAGACCCAACCATCAAGTTCGCCTGGAAGCAGTTTGGTCTGAAGCGCATCTACAACAACCTGCTGAGTATCAAGAGCCCGTATAATACGTACAAGAACCCTGGACTTCCTCCTGGTCCTATCCGCATCCCGTCGGTGGCAGGCATCGACGCCGTGCTCAACCACGTAAAGCACGAGTACATCTACATGTGCGCCAAGGAAGATTTCAGCGGTACCCACAACTTCGCCCGCACCTATCAGGAGCACCAGCAGAATGCGGCGAAATACACCAAGGCACTCAATGAAAGAGGAATCAAGTAGGCTTCCGTTCAGAAAACCTGCATGATAATTCCCAAAACATACACAATTAATAGAAGAATCATAGGGAAACTTGCAAAATGTCACTCATTTTGCAAGTTTTCTTATTTTATATTTGGTAGTCTCCCAAAATAGTTGTAAATTTGCAGCATTAAACATTCCATTTAAAGAATTTATTACATGAACAGAACGATTATTACAGTAGTGGGCAAGGATACCAAAGGTATCATCGCCAAGGTTTGCACCTATTTGGCAGAGAAAGACGTCAACATCCTCGATATCTCCCAGACCATCGTGCAGGAGTATTTCAACATGATGATGATTGTCGATATGGGTAAGATGAACACATCTTTCGAAACCGTTGCTGATGAACTCGCTGAGCTTGGCACCAGCATCGGCGTGCAGGTAAAATGCCAGCGCGAGGAAATCTTCAACATGATGCACCGCATCTAAGTGATTCTGCCGGGTGATTCATCTATAAAAGTTATTCATTTTTAAAGTCAATAGAAGGAAAATGATCAATATATCTGAGGTAATTGAAACCAACAAGATGATTGAGCAGGAGAACTTCGACGTGCGCACCATCACCATGGGTATCAACCTCCTGGATTGTGCCACTTCCGATCTCGACCAGCTCTGTGAGAACATCTATAACAAGATAACCCGTCTTGCCAAGAACCTGGTGAAGACTGGTGAGGATATTTCTAAGGAATACGGTGTGCCTATCGTCAACAAGCGCATCTCCATCACTCCTATCGCCCTGGTAGGCGGTTCGGCCTGCAAGACTACCGACGACTACGTGAAGATAGCCAAGACCCTGGACAAGTGTGCCAAGGAGCTGGGTGTCAACTTCCTGGGCGGCTACTCAGCCATCGTGAGCAAGGGTATGAGCAAGAGCGATGAACTCCTCATCCGTTCCATCCCTCAGGCGATGGCACAGACCGATTTCATCTGCAGTTCCGTGAACGTGGGTTCTACCAAGACCGGAATCAACATGGACGCCGTGCGCCTGCTGGGTGAAATCGTGAAGGATACTGCCGAGGCTACCAAGGACAAGGGTTCCCTGGGTTGCGCCAAGCTCGTGGTGCTCTGTAATGCACCGGATGACAACCCATTCATGGCAGGTGCCTTCCATGGTGTTTCTGAGGCCGATGCCGTAGTGAGCGTAGGTGTCAGTGGACCAGGTGTGGTAAAATATGCATTGGAGCAGGTGAAGGGCGAGAGCTTCGAGGTACTCTGCGAGACCATCAAGCGCACAGCCTTCAAGATTACCCGTGTAGGTCAGTTGGTAGCCAAGGAGGCTTCCCGCCGACTCAACGTACCATTCGGAATCATCGACCTCTCTCTGGCTCCTACTCCAGCCATCGGCGACAGTGTAGCTGATATTCTGGAACTTATCGGACTGGAGCGTGCCGGTGCCCCTGGTACTACAGCCGCCCTTGCCTTGCTGAACGACCAGGTGAAGAAGGGTGGAATCATGGCTTCCTCTTACGTAGGCGGTTTGAGCGGTGCCTTCATCCCTGTATCTGAGGACCAGGGCATGATCAATGCCGTAGAGGCTGGTGCGCTGACCATTGAGAAGTTGGAGGCGATGACCTGCGTATGCTCAGTAGGTTTGGATATGATAGCCATCCCTGGCGACACTCCAGCCACCACCATTTCGGGCATCATAGCCGATGAGGCTGCCATTGGTATGGTGAACCAGAAGACCACAGCCGTGCGCATCATCCCTGTAGTGGGAATGAAGGTAGGCGACACCGTAGATTTCGGTGGTCTCTTGGGTTATGCGCCAATCATGCCGGTAAATAAGTTCAGCTGCTCCGATTTCGTGAACCGTGTAGGCAGAATCCCTGCCCCTATCCACAGCTTCAAGAACTAAGCAGGATTTTCAAGATATAATAGCTAGAAATAGGGTGCGTCATTGACTTATTACACACCCTATTTCATTTTCTTCATTGTTTTTCTTCATTGTTTTTCTTCATCGGATTACGCGGATGAATCGGAACCTTAACCGCCTTCCTCGGATTACGCACGGATTTTAAACGGAAACTCGACCTGACGGTCGTGGCGATACCCCCTAAAGCTTGCACTAAGAGGCTTATAGCTACGGGGCTAGAGCAATGATTATGCGCTAGCCCAATGGCCGCAAGGCCAAATCCGTTTAAATTCCGTGCGTAATCCGTAGAGCAAGAATGTTCCGTTAACTCCGCGTAATCCGATGAAGAAAAAAAACCGACGGATTTGAAAACGCAACCCGCCAGGCGTCCCGACGGATTTGAAATCCGGCGTAAAAAAGGTCCCAACCTATTCACGCCCTGCGGATTTGAAATCCGCAGCAAGCAAGGTTGATAAGATAAAACTGCTAAAAGCGGGTTGACGTTTTGTGTCAACCCGCTTTTATTTGTTAAACATTTCTAATGAATTTCGGATATTCTGAAAATTATTTGTATCTTTGTGTACTTAAAATAATAAAATAAGTAATAAATAGAAATGCACAAGATAAAATCATATGCTATATAAGTCGAACTTAATTAGTAATAACCATGAGCAAGTATTTTGCAGAATCAGAATTGATTATCAATGAGGATGGAAGCTGCTTCCACCTCCACCTCCGCCCAGAACAAGTGGCAGATAAAGTAATCCTAGTAGGCGACCCAGGTCGCGTAGCCCTCGTAGCATCCCACTTCGAGCAGCAGGAATGCGAGGTTTCAAGCCGAGAGTTCCACGCCATCACCGGCACCTATAAAGGCAAGCGAATCACCGTGCAGAGCACCGGAATCGGCTGCGACAACATCGATATCGTGGTCAACGAACTCGATGCCTTGAAGAACATCGACTTCACCACCCGCACCGAGAAACCCGAGCACACCACCCTCACCCTCGTGCGCATCGGCACCTGCGGCGGTCTGCAGCCAGAATGCCCAGCCGGAACCTTCGTAGCATCGCAGAAGAGCATCGGCTTCGACGGCCTCATCAACTTCTACGCCCGCCGCAACGAAATCTGCGACCTCGAAACAGAGGCAGAGTTCAAGCGCCAGGTAAAATGGGTGGACCAGATAGGCAATCCATACTGTGTAGATAACGACCCGCAACTGCTCAATCAGATAGCCGGCGACGACATGGTTCGAGGAATCACCATCGCCTGCGGCGGTTTCTACGGTCCGCAAGGCAGAGAACTGCGTGCCCCACTCGCCGACCCAGAGCTTAATGCAAAGATAGAAACATTCGAGCATAACGGATTAAAAATCAACAATTTCGAGATGGAAAGCTCCGCTCTAGCCGGACTATCCCTCCTCTTGGGCCACAAGGCATTAACCTGCTGCATGGTCATTGCCAACCGCCGCACCAAGAAGGCCAACACGGGCTACAAGAGCACCATCGACAACTTGATAAAAGTAGTATTAGATAGAATTTAAAGTAAAAGGAAAATGAATCAGGAAGAATGTATCTGTGCCCTGGCAACACCCGCTGGCGGCGCCATCGGAATCATCCGACTCAGTGGCAGCAACGCCATTACCATCACCGACCAGGTTTTCACCGCAGCCAGCGGCAAATCCCTGACCGATGCCAAGCCCAACACCCTCCACTACGGAGAAATAAAAGATAAAAACGGCAACACCATCGACGACGTGATGGTAAGTGTCTTCAAGGCACCCCACAGCTACACCGGCGAAGACTCCACCGAGATTTCATGCCACGGCAGCAGATACATTCTGCAGCAAGTGATGCAGTGCCTGATACAGGCAGGTTGCCGCCACGCACAACCGGGCGAATACACCCGACGTGCCTTCATGAACGGCAAGATGGACCTCTCGCAGGCAGAAGCCGTTGCCGACCTCATCGCCTCCACCAACAAGGCAACCCACCAGATGGCGATGAGCCAACTGAAGGGTCACTTCAGCAACGAGCTCTCCACCCTTCGTGAAAAGCTCCTCAAAATGACCTCACTCCTCGAACTGGAACTGGATTTCAGCGACCATGAGGACCTGGAGTTTGCCGACCGCTCAGAGCTGCACGCCCTGGCCGAGGAAATAGAGAAGAAGATAACCACCCTCGCCCACTCCTTCGAAACCGGCAACGCCCTGAAGCAAGGCATCCCTGTAGCCATCGTGGGCAAGACCAACGCCGGCAAGAGCACCCTTCTCAACCGTCTGCTGCAAGATGATAAAGCCATCGTGAGCGAAATCCACGGCACCACCCGCGACGTCATCGAAGACACTACAGACATAGACGGCATTACCTTCCGCTTCATCGACACGGCAGGAATCCGATCCACCGACGACAAGGTGGAGCAGCTGGGCATAGAGCGCACCTATCAGAAGATGAAGGAAGCCAAGATTCTCATCTACCTCATCGACGGAAGCACAGATGATGACCAGCAGGATAAAGACATGGACGAGTTTATGGAGATTATTAATGACTACGACTGCCCGAATATAATCTTAGGTATCAACAAGTTTGACGACATCACGGAGTATAATGAAGAGAACATCAATGGATTCAACGCTATGACGGAAAGTCTCAACTCGTTCAATGCGTTCCAAAGCCAGTGTGGCGGAAAACCATTGAAGACACTCAATATAGTTCCGATGAGTGCCAAGTTGGGTTACAACATGGATGGTCTCAAGGAATGTCTGGTAAAGATAGCCAATGTTCCAGAGATTACGGAGAACGATGTCATCATAACGAGTGCCCGCCACTACGAGGCGTTGACGAAAGCCAACGAAAGTCTGCAGCGAGTATTGGAGTCGATGGATGCCGGCATGAGCGGTGACATCATCGCCGAAGATTTGAAAATGGTACTGGAAGAGCTTGGCGAAATCACTGGCGGCCAGATAAATAGCCAGGAAACGCTGAACAACATCTTCAAGCACTTTTGCATCGGGAAATAACAGAAAATGGTAATTGGGAACGCAATGCGTTCCCAATCTGTTTATCGCTTGTTGCGTCTATTTTGAATCCATGCCTTAACAGAAAGCACGAAGTTGTTGCTTCCTGCTTCATTTCTAATTGTATCGAATTCGGTACAATTAAAATTCGGATTATATAGCTTCCCATTCACCGAGGTATTCTATTGTACTTTTGAGGCTCATCCATCTGAAAATAATATGCTCTTGCATTTGGCTATGTGCCATATCGGTCAAAGAGATATAATCCTCATTTTGAACATAAACATCACCACCCACTCTCCAGCCCTCTTTGGTGAAGGATGGGGAGATAAGGTTTGGTACATGGAGAATATAACGAAATAAGAGAGCTTACTTGCATATTCAAAGGCATCAACTCTACAAATTAATTCTGCATATAGGAATCGTAGATGTTACATATACGATTTAACCAAATCGCATTTTACATGCTTATACAACATATTTTCTTCCTCCACAATAATATCATACGAAGGAATATTGGGGCATTCAAATGTACCTAGCGCATCCACAACTAAGACAATGCCTTCCTTCAACACATCACCACATAGGAATGTGACTTGATCACCAACCTTGAATAGATCGTGACTGAACGTTTTACCGTCTTTTCCTATTATTGCCATATTCTCTGAAATTAAAATGATTATTTTGCAAATATACAGCAATATTTTGAAACCACCAACTTTTTCTCCGCTTTTTATTCTTTAAAGCTACTTCTTTATAACCAAGCGAGCGTCATTTCCAGCACATACAATGCTATAAATGGTAGAAAACAAAGATAGGGAACGCAGTGCGTTCCCTATCTGTTAGCCAAATTCCTCCTTCACATCAAAGCAAGGACAAGCCTTGGCAGAGAATTCATTATGTCCATGAACCTTTGCCTCGGGATATTCCTCCTTCAGCTGCTCAATCAGCGCTTTCAGCGCAGCCTTCTGCTCGGGGGTTCGGGTGTCCTTCGGCTTGCCAGTCTGGGATAAGCCGCCAATGTAGCATATTCCGATACTCACGGTGTTGTGACCCTTGCAATGGGCACCCACGTCTTCTACAGATCTGCCCACGTGGATGCTGCCGTCACGATAAATCACGAAATGATAACCGATGCAGAAAAAGCCACGCTCACGATGCCAACGGTCGATGTCGGCTACGGTGTAGTCGCAACCTTCTCGGGTCGCACTACAATGAATGATGATTTCCTTGATCTTGCGCATAATAGAATAATTTATAATGTACAATGTATAATTAAATAATGGATACCGCTTACTAAAGTACAGTTAACTATAAAACTTTACCTGGGAAAAAAGCCAGATACTTTAGTGGAACTTCTTCTTCCCCCAAGTCTTTGATATGCAAGTCAATTATTTTGTTTTCATCAGCTAACTCATTAATCTTCTTGCAAAACTTCTTGAAAAGTTCCCCATCGTAAGCTACAACGCCCGACATTAAAGACTTGCCCATCACTATGCTTCCATGCTTCAATGCAAGCGGACCTAAACCAGCCGTGATATAAGGCTTACCTGCCACCGGAAAAATTCCATGATTTTCCTTATGAATTACGGGCATGGTTTTATACTCCTCTACAATCTCAGTCTTGAATTCCTTCTCTTTCTTATGATGCTTCTTCTTGACGTCCACCTCTATCTTCTTCTTAAACTTGAGAGGTAATGGTATGATTAGATAATCGCCTACAGGCAGGTAATTTATCGGATGCTCTACTGTGCCGCAGATAATTACTCCGTTGATAACCATTGTGCCATCCACACCCCATGGAGTGAAGCGACGGCGAAATATAGTAATATGCATGATAATTTACATTTAATAATTGAGAATTGATTTTTTTGGGGTTCATAATCGGTCATGAAGGATTTCAACGAATTGAAAACCAAAATGACCGAAAATGACCATGACCGGAAATGACCGGATTTAAACTATAGACGATACTTTCTGATAACGCTTGTCAGGCAGAATTCCTATCAAGCCCTGCCGCTTCCAGTTCTTCAACATCTGTCTCACTGTCTCGTTGGTAACACTCGCCCCTTTAACGGAAATGCTCTGCTGCTGTGCCTGCTCGAAAGAGAAGGTTGTGTCCAAACGCTCGAAGATAGAGTCGTTCTTGCCTCGGTGTGAGCGATCATACGTCGTCTGCCCGCAATAGTCTCTCGAAGAGAAAGCGTCCTCAATGCGACTACGGAAGAAGTAGAGCGCATTGTCCAACTGATAATCAGCAAGAACATTGAACACTGCAAGCATGGTAGGCGTCTGCATCTTGACGATCATTTCCTTCCATAATAGCGGATTCTGCTTCAACAGCTTCTCTGCACCCTGGAAACCGTGCTTCTGAATCAACGTCTCTGCCACCTTGCAGAGCATGATGCAGGTCATCATTCTCATCGTGGTAGGACAGATACGGAAGCGCTGACGGGCTTTCACCTTGTCATCATTCTTCATAGTCTCCAAGCGAATCTGTTCCAGCCACTCCCTACCCTTGGCTTCCAGCTTAGGCAATTCCACATCGCCTTCCATCAGGGGCAGCAGATGGGCTACCTGGATGATGCGGTCGCGCTGGCGATCGGTGAGCACATACAGATTTTCTGTCAGCGGAGTAAATGTATTGTCCGGGGTTCTTGCCACGGTAATACGGCTCTGAAAGCCATCCGTATAATTGTTCACCACACGATAAAGCGCATCAGGCGTTCCACACATCACAACGTTCCATAACAGTCTGTCTATATGGACATTCACAGCTTCTGCACTTCTTGCCTCACGCTCATAGCTCGTACCATCATACGCCTGACGGAGCATTACAGAGAAGTCGCTCATCGCCGACTTCCATTTCTGCGCCACGGTATCAGCTTCCGGGGTAAACGAGAAGGCGTGCTTGCCTTCGGTATTAGCCAGACGTTCGGCAAGATTTGCCACGGTATTGTTAAGTGTCAGACATCTTACAGGCAGTTTCGGCTCTTCCGGCTGCTCCTTCTTGTTCTTCGCCGCACGCTTCTTGGCTCTCCATTCATCCTCCTGCTGCTGATACATTTTATCCATATCCTTCACTTCCGAAGTCCAGGCATCAACCACGGGGTCGATACTACCCTTTCCAGAGGCGAAATCACCGGCGATGTAGGAGATGAGGTTCAGCGAGTTCATCTTGCCGTGAACAGAGACCTTGACGCCCGTAGCCAGCATTCCGATTGCCGGACAGATGGCGGTAATCACGGGCATTGCCAGGGCGGGACCCACCGCATCGAGCGAATCTCTCACGCCCAGCGGCATTCTCGGCAATGCGTTGTAATAGAACAGATCGTCCTGGGCATTTGCCTCGTCCAGCGCATTCACCAGCGCATCGCTGCCTTCAAGATTTCCGCCTTTTGCAGCCCCCAGCTTCATTCTCTCCTGTCGGATGGCAGCAAGCACATCTTTCAGGCGCTTAGGCATTTGGGTAATCTTCTCGTTCAGCGCCGAGTTGATGCAAGCCATCTTCTCCTGCTCGGGAAAACCATCGTAGCAGGGGATGATCTGAGCCATCAGGCTGCGGTCGAAGCCACAGATGTGGCGAAGGTTCACGGCAAGCTCGAAGGTCAAAGTGTTGCGGTTGGAGCGAACTGGCTCATGACCGTCATTATACATCTGCCACCACTTCGAGATGATTTCGGAATACGGGATTCCGAGGTAATCATTGCTGGATGATGAAGAGGAGGATGATGATGAAGAAGAAGATGATGATGATGGAGAAGATGAAGCGGAAGCAGGCTGAGCCTGATTCTTAGAAGGATTCAGAGGATTCTGAGAGGATTGAACCTTTTGAGGATTCTGCTGATTTCCCTGGTTCTTCTGACTCTGATTCTGCTTCTTCTGATTCATCTGATTTTCAAGAGATTTCTGATTCTCCTGATTTTCAAGATTTTTCTGAGAATTCAAAGCCTTCTCTTCAACATTCTCCAGCCAAGGTTTGTAATGCTTGTTAGCCTTGTGCGCCCCCGGAGGAAGCTCCTCTTGCCCATACTTCTCACGCTCTTCGAGCACCTTGCCTTCAGCTGCCACGGCAGCCTCCTCATAACTATCCTTGAAGAGCTCAGGCGAAAGATAAAGCAAGTCTTCTGCATCAGCCGAAGTCGTGAAATAGACACGATTAATATCGTGAGCAGAAGTATCCATTTCGCACTCCAGCATCTTGGCGATTCTTACCTGGTTCTCCAGGATAGTCTTACCCATCTCTCGCTTGCAAACCGCATGACCACCTTGTCGTGCGCTGCGTTCCAGCATCAGCAGACCATATTTCTCAGGCTCCTGCAGCATCAGCTTGGCCGCCTTCTCGAAATCCTGCTTATCATCCAAATCGAAGCCGAAAGCCCGGCTTGGCAGCTTCATCCCCTTCACTACCCCCTGCGGATAATGTCCGGAATAATTAAACTGAACCAGTCTTCTCTTCGCCCCATCATTTCCTTCGCGAGCCAGTCGCAGATTAGCTTTCTGCTCATAGCTTCCACGAATCAACTTGTATTCCTCTTCCGAGGTGATGGAGCGGGCAACCTTGTGCCCGTTCTCCACCCTTATCAAATAACAGCTCATCTATGTGTTTCTACTTACTATTATTAAGTTGAACATCCATATATTTTATCGCTTCAACTGGTATTCTATCAAAGCATCTGCAGCCTCTTCTGCCTCCTTCACCAATGTGCTACCGATATTGATTCCCTCATCACAGAACACCTTCAGGGTGAGCTGAATAGCTCCATCCTTGGTTTTGCTCAATCGTCCGTGAGCCAGCTTTCTGATCAGTACAGACTGAGAACGTACTCGTGGCTTAACCACGAAATCAAAAGTACCATCCGAAAGCTGCTGGGCAACGCCCTGCGAACGGAATCCCTGCACCTTCTCTCCCCCTCCATGCTCATTAGGCGCAAAGAGGAAACACTTGCTTTCATCATAGAAAGCCATACCACCCAGCTGCACGTGCTGGCTACCATTATTCACCTGCTGGCCATTAACCTGCTGATTATTTACCTGCTGATTGTTTACTTTTTTCTTCATACAAATCTTAAATTAAAATAAGGATGAACGAAAGAAGTGTCGTAAGTTTTAGTTTGCGCAATTTTCTCCGGAGACATTTCTTACTCCACCTATTCCAATTCAAGATTAATTACCTACCTTGCTTATCAAGCCTCAACTTTACTTGCCAAGCTTTTCAATATCCGTAACGAGGATATCCTGGTAAACCTGCCCATTATACTCACGAGCCGTGAATCTGAGCGTGACTGCAACCAGTGCTCCCGGAGCAAACTTACACTGCGCCATATTGCCGAGCATAGCCGCAGCATATTGGTTCTCGTACTTGCCGCCCATCTCCTGCAACACGATGTTGCACTTCATCATCTGGCCGTTCTCGCTCTTCTGGCTCTGCACAGCAAAAGCCTCGCCCTGCTTCACCACTCTCATAATCTGAGTATTCATATTATAAAGTAGTCGGAAGTTGTTTCAAGATCACCAAACCATTTCGGCGTTGTCTTGTTTCTTCGACGCTGCAAAAGTACTGCGGAAAACAAGGCAAAACAATCCTTTTCCCACAACTTCCCCGAAAAACTCTTGTTTTTGGGAAAAATCGGGCATTTCTTGGGAAAAAGTAAGAAGAAAATGAAAAAGGAAGTTAAAAAGTAAAGAAAATCAAAAAATCACTCCTCTTTCTCCCCAAAAATCCCTCATTTTTTCCCAACGTTGGGAAAAATCGTGGGAATCTTGGGAAAAATGCCTAATAAAAATAAAAAAAGCACCTCCTTCACCATCCATGAAGAAGATGCTTTTAACAAAAGCAACCAAAGTTACTCAAATATTTTATCTCCAAAGCGGGAATAATAATGCTACTCAAAGAAGAGCAAGCATCAAATGCCTTTTATTGCCACAATGGTTCATTTTCCCAACCAGAAGGAAAACCAAGGGCTGCCTTATCTATTTCTGGAAACGTAGCAAAAAGTTTGTTCATCTTATCAAGCATATCGTTGTTAGGTGAAATGATGTCAAGGAAATATTTGATGATGCAGATTGTGAATTAGCGTATTTTGAGAGTGAACGTATATATACAAAGCCCCACGCATTTGAGCATCGTTGAGAGGCTTGGTGGGAACTGACGATGCAAAGATACGAATAATCATTGATAATACAAACTTTTCGGCAAGAAAAATTACGCAAAAGTGGAATTCTTTGACATATTTATATTTAATAATGTTAAATCAAGCCTTAAAATCATACTTTGTCAGCCAAAAAAAGTGGTTTTCAAGATAAAAGTGTTATCTTTGTAACGTCTATTCACATACCGGAAGCCCCGATGGGCAGAGGTTGGGCAGACATATATACATATAAGGCGTAACTGTA
>USJX01000025.1 GCA_900555035.1 uncultured Prevotella sp. | reverse complement strand
TTGAAAACCGTCGTACCGAGAGGTACCGGGGGTTCGAATCCCTCTCTCTCCGCAAAAGCCTTCTGAAAGAAATTTCAGAAGGCTTTTTTCATTTACACATCCTTCTTCGTTATTTACACTTTTCAGCCTGCTCAACTCTCCATTCAGTAGGAGCGCAACCTTCCTTTGCCTTAAAGATACGGTAGAGATAGGTTCGTGAAGAGTATCCCAAATGCGCACACCAATCATCAAGTCGGTTCTGAATCAAGCTTCTGCACTCTTCCGCACTCTTACATTCCAATTTTTCCATCTTCATCCCCCCGCCGTTTTCATCTTCCTTTTCCAAGAGTTCATCGGTAGGAGTGTAATTGCTGCCTAGAGCTATGAACGTAAGAAAGAACAAATCACAGAAAAAAAACAAGTATTTCGCAATATTGCAACTACTTTACACCCAATTATTTGGAGTTTTCAAAAAAACAACGTATCTTTGCCCACAGATTTTAAGAAATATCAACGATAAAAAGAAAGATATGAAATACTACACAGCATTGACCATTGCCGGATCCGACAGTTGCGGAGGAGCTGGCATTCAGGCAGACATCAAGACGATGTCGGCATTGGGCGTTTATGCCAGTTCGGCCATCACAGCCATCACCGTGCAGAACACCAAGGGAGTATATGGCATACAGAATGTAGAGCCGGAAATAGTAAAGGGACAGATTGAGGCAGTGATGGATGATATTCATCCCGATGCCATCAAGATAGGTATGGTGAACGATTGCGATACCATTCGTGCCATCACCAAAACCCTCAAGAAATACGAGGGCCAGTTCCAGCATCTCGTTATCGACCCCGTGATGGTATCTACCAGCGGCTGCCGACTGATGCAGGAAGATGCGCTCGAGGTCTTCATCCACGACCTGCTGCCACTAGCCACCCTGCTCACCCCTAACATCCCGGAAGCAGAGATTCTTGCCGGCATCAAGATTCAGAATGTGGAAGATATCAAGAGCGCAGCCTCAGCCATCAGTAAGCTGGGATGCAGATACGTACTCATCAAGGGCGGACACTTCGAGGGCAACGAGAAGATAGATTATCTCTTCGAAGACGGAAAGCTCATCACCAGCTATCGCGGCATGAACATTGAGACCCGTAATACCCACGGCACCGGCTGCACCCTATCCTCCGCCATCACCTCTTATCTGACCCGAGAAATGGATATGAATACCGCTATCGCCATGGCGAAGACCTATCTTTCGGGTGCCATTCTGGCCGGAAAAGACGTAAAAATCGGAGAAGGACATGGACCCGTGAACCATTTCTACGAACCGAAAGCCCTGTTCTTTAAATAATAAAGCCCTATTCTGTAAATAATCATGAAATGGATTGTCATTACCATGCCTGATTTCATTGAGAATGAGGCAAACAACATCAACCAGCTCTTCGAGGCAGGACTCGACTTGCTGCATCTGCGCAAGCCTGAGTCATGCATCGATGACTGCGAACGACTACTGCAGGAAATCAACCCGAAATGGTATCCGAGAATCGTGGTTCACGACCACTTTTCACTCTGCCAGAAATACCATCTCCACGGCATCCATCTGAACAGCCGAAACCATCAAGTACCAGATGGCTTCCAGGGAAGCCTGTCACGCTCTTGCCATACTTTCAGGGAGGTAACAGCAGCGCAGAAAGAAGCAGTTTTCAGCTACGTCTTCCTCAGTCCTATCTTCGATAGCATATCCAAGAAGGGCTACAAGCATAACTTTGCCAACAAGGATCTGGAAGATGCCGGCAACAACGGCATCATCAACGAAAAGGTGATAGCCCTGGGCGGCATCATTCCGCAATTCATCCCGCAACTGCGAGCCTGGAACTTCGGCGGTGCTGCCTTCCTGGGGGATATCTGGAACCGCCGACAGGATGCCGACTGGTCGGAATATCTTTCCGACGTAAGAAAATGCCTGTCGCATGCCACGCAAAAAAATACACATAATGGCTCAAATGTTTGGTAGTTAGCCAAAATAGTTGTAATTTTGCACCCATGATTTATCCAGATAATTTTGAAAACAAGATAGGATTCAACGAAATCCGAAAGATGCTGCGCGAAAGATGCCTCTCGCCACTGGGCAAGGAACAGGTGGATAAGATGGCCTTCAGCAGCGATGCAGAACAGGTGAACGAGTGGCTCATGCAGGTGCGTGAGTTCCGACGACTGATGGAGGAAGTGGAAGACTTCCCCCTGCAATATTTCTATGATGTAAGAGAGAGCATCCTCCGTATCCGTGTGGAAAATACCCACCTGGAAGAGGACGAGCTGTTTGACCTCAGACGATCGCTCGCTACCATCGCCGGCATGGTGAAGATTCTGAACCACAGCGATGAAGATGATGCACACGCCGAACAGGAAGATGGCTGGCGCAGAGAAAAGAAGTATCCGTATCCAGCCCTCCACCGTCTTTCGAAAGACGTGATGACCTTCCCGCAACTGATTCAGCGTATCGACCAGATTCTCGACAAATTCGGTAAGATACGAGACAATGCCACCCCCGAACTTCTCCAGATTCGCAGAGAACTGACGAAGACCGAGGGCAGCATCTCTCACACCTTATATAGTATATTGAGAGCCGCCCAAAGCGAGGGTGTGGTAGAGAAAGATGTAACCCCTACCCTGCGCGACGGCCGACTGGTTATCCCGGTAATCCCTACCCTGAAACGAAGAATCAAGGGTATCGTGCACGACGAGAGTGCCACCGGTAAGACCGTGTTCATCGAACCAACCGAAGTGGTAGAAGCCAACAACCGTGTGCGCGAGCTGGAAGGTGAGGAAAGAAAGGAGATTATCCGCATCCTCACCGATTTCACCAACAAGGTGCGCCCATTCTCCAAGGAAATCCTGGAGAGCTACCGTTTCCTCGCTATCATCGACCTGATTCAGGCGAAGCAGAAAATCGCCGATGTATTCAAGGCGATAGAGCCGGAAGTGGCCGATCATCCACATGTAGATTGGATTCGTGCCATCCACCCACTGCTCCAGTTGTCCCTGCAGAAGAAAAACGAGAAGGTGGTGCCGCTCGACATCACCCTGACGCAAGATAAGCGCATCCTCATCATCTCGGGTCCTAATGCCGGCGGTAAGTCGGTGTGTTTGAAGACGGTAGGTTTGCTTCAGTATATGCTGCAATGCGGACTGAGCATCCCGGTGAGCGAGCGTTCAAAAACGGGTGTCTTCCAGAACATCATGATTGATATTGGCGACGAACAGAGTCTGGAGAACGATTTGAGTACCTACTCTTCCCATCTTCTGAACATGAAGAACATGATGAAGGCAGCCAATGGCGACACCATCATACTGATAGATGAGTTTGGTACCGGTACCGAACCAGGCATTGGTGGAGCCATTGCCGAAGCTGTGCTCGACAAGTTCTGCAAGCAGCAGGCTTACGGTGTCATCACCACCCACTATCAGAACCTGAAGCATTTTGCAGATAGTCACGAGGGAGTGGTAAATGGTGCGATGCTTTACGACCGCCATGAGATGAAGGCCCTATTCCAGCTTGCCATCGGTCGCCCTGGTTCCTCTTTCGCCATCGAAATTGCAAGAAAGATAGGTTTACCGGAAGAGGTAATCAAGGAGGCTTCGGATATCGTGGGTTCAGAATACATCCAGAGCGACAAGTATCTGCAAGACATCGTCCGCGACAAGCGATACTGGGAGAACAAGCGCCAGAATATCCATCAGCGCGAGAAGGATATGGAAAAAACCATCTCCAAGTATGAGAGCGATATCGAGGATATCGAGCGAAGCAGAAAGGCGATCCTCAAGAAGGCGAAGGAGGAAGCAGCCGAACTGCTGAAGGAGAGCAACAAGAAGATTGAGAATGCCATCCGAGAGATTCGAGAGAGTCAGGCGGAGAAGGAGGAGACCCGCCGCATCCGTCAGGAACTTGATGCCTTCAAGCAGGAGGTTCAGGAGATTGACACCAAGGAATCGGATGATAAGATAGCCAAGAAGATAGCCCAGATTCAGCAGCGCAAGGAGCGCCATGCCAAGCGACAGGCTGAGAAGAAGGAGAACCAGGAGAAGGCAGCGGCTGCCCTGCGCAATGCCCAGAACAAGGTACAGGCCGACAGCAAGCGCAAGATTCAGGTGGGCGATACCGTCCGCATCAAGGGCTTGACCACCATAGGAAAGGTGGAGAGCATCAATGGCGATACTGCCACCGCCGTTTTCGGAGGCATGAGAACCAAGATGCGCCTCAACCGACTGGAGCACGCCACGGCTACCGTGGAGAATGTGGATAAGACCGAGGAGCGCAAGGAGAACCTGGCTTCTTACGGCATCAGCAAGGAGACCCGCAAGACCATCGATGCCCACAAGACCAACTTCCATCAGGATTTGGACGTAAGAGGCATGCGTGGTGATGAGGCTCTGAATGCCGTGCAGTATTTCATTGATGATGCCATCCTGGTGGGTATGCCACGAGTCCGCATTCTTCATGGAAAGGGCAATGGTATTCTTCGCCAGCTCATCCGCCAGTATCTGAGCAGCATTCCAAATGTTACGCATTATGCCGATGAGCATGTGCAGTTTGGTGGTGCCGGAATCACGGTTGTGGACTTTTAAGTGAAGAACGAAAAGTGAAGAGTAAAGAATTCATTTGCTTCTTTCTCTTTATATAATAAGGTAAAATAGGAAAAAGGAGGCAAAAAGTGCCTCCTTTTTCTAAATAAACGTTAACAGCTAAAACTTTTTAGGAAAAAAATTGGTGGGTTCAGAAAAAAGCAGTACTTTTGCACTCGCTTAAAAGCAATAACCGCTTTCAAGTATATGAGACGGACAAGTCTCATACGACCAGCTCCCTCGGAATCCCCCAGGATGGGAACATAGCAAGGGTACTTGGTTGTAGCGGTGCGATATGAATCGCTTGTCCACCCGCCTCTTTAGCTCAGTTGGCCAGAGCACGTGATTTGTAATCTCGGGGTCGTTGGTTCGAATCCGACAAGAGGCTCAAAAAGGAATCTTCTTTCAGAAGGTTCCTTTTTTGTTTTTCATACTTCTACTTTCTGCCCACCAAACTTCAGAAGGTCCATCAAGACACAGAAACCTCATCATGATGCAGAAGCTCCCTCTGGGAGATATTTAACCAATTTAACCAAACATTTCAGTCTTACAAGGCGTTCTATCTTTAATTATATATAAATATTCTCCCCCTTTACACCTTATATAATAAAAAAGTTGTATTTTTGCAAATTGAATATTAGATTAGCAGAAAATACAAATAAAAATATGAATACAGATAATAAAGAGAATCAAGAAGAAAAGAAGATGAACGAACAGGAGCAGAAGGTGAAGATCTATGTCATCGACACTGGCAAGATCAAGCAGACCAAAGCTTTTGCCCGTCAAGATGGTACCATCCTTGGCACCGTATGGGTCATCAGTTTCGTTTGCACCATGCTGGCAGTAGAGCCGAAATTCCACATTCTGGGCTTGCTTTCCAACCTGCTCATCGTAGCCACCCCTTTCATCGTGGCCAAGCGATTGAGAATTTTCCGCGACCAGGTGAGAGACGGGCACATCTCCTTCCGCCACGGATTGTACTATTGCATCCAGACTTTCTTCTATGCCACCCTCTTGCTCACCATCACACAATACCTATGGTTCCGCTTCATGGACACCGGCTTGTTCATGAGTCAGCTTCAGGAAAACTATCAGGCATTGGCGCAGGTCTATAAGCTGACGGCAGAGGAATCAAAGATGCTTCTCGATGCCATCTCGATGATGAAGCCTATCGCCTGGGCATCTATGTTCATGATCACCGACCTGGTGACAGGTGCCGTACTGAGTCCTATCATCGCTGCCATCATGTCCAAGAAGCTGAAGACGGTAAAACAGCAATAGCGTTAACAGCAATAAGAAAACATCAATAAGAAAATATCAATAACATCAATATAAGAAAATGGATATTTCAGTTATCGTTCCTCTTTTCAACGAGGAAGAATCGCTGCCAGAACTCTTCGCTTGGATCAAGCGAGTGATGAACGCCAACGATTTCACATACGAGGTTATCTTCGTGAACGATGGTTCTACCGACCGTTCATGGAACGTCATAGAAGAACTTGCCGAGAAAAACGAGCAGGTAAAGGGTATCAAGTTCCGCAGAAACTACGGTAAGAGTCCGGCACTCTACTGCGGTTTCAAGGAGGCACAGGGCGACGTGGTTATCACCATGGATGCCGACCTGCAGGATTCTCCTGATGAAATTCCAGGACTCTACCAGATGATTACCAAGGAAGGTTACGATCTGGTTTCAGGTTACAAGCAGAACCGCAAGCAGGGTGACCCGCTGAGCAAGACCATCCCAACCAAGCTCTTCAATGCCACAGCACGCAAGGTGAGCGGCATCCACAACCTGCACGACTTCAACTGCGGTCTGAAGGCTTACCGCCGCGACGTGGTGAAGAACATCGAGGTTTATGGCGAAATGCACCGCTACATTCCATATCTTGCCAAGAACGCAGGTTTCGCTAAGATTGGCGAAAAGCCGGTACACCACCAGGCACGCAAGTTCGGCACTTCCAAGTTCATGGGCTGGAACCGTTTCGTAAACGGCTATCTCGACCTGATGACCCTCTGGTTCCTCAGCAACTTCGGCAAGAAGCCAATGCACGTATTCGGATTCCTGGGCAGCGTGGTGTTCTTCATCGCCTTCCTCTCGCTCATCGGACTTGGCATCGACAAGATCATCGACCTGCACAACGGCGTATATGGTCATCTCATCACCGATTCACCCTACTTCTTCATCGCCCTCATCGCGATGGTACTGGGTAGCCAGTTCTTCCTGGCAGGATTCCTGGGCGACCTCATCAGCCGTCAGAATCCAAACCGTAACGATTATCAAATAGAAAAGGAAATAAGATGCGGAAAATAATACCAATGGTTCTCGTCATGATGGCGATGATGATAATGGCAGGATGCTCATCCATCGACTGCCCGCTCAACAACACCACTTATACCAAATATAAGCTGATGGGCAACATCACCACACTCGCCGACACCATGACCATCTCGACCACCAAGACCGAAGGCCAGGACAGCATACTCATCAACAGAGATGTGAACGTAGATAGTTTCATCCTGCCCATGAGTTACCAGCAGCCTGAGGACGTGCTCTACTTCGAAATAAGAAACAGAGACCACAAGGTGTGGAAAGATACCGTGACCGTGAAGAAGGAGAACTTTTCGCATTTCGAATCGGTGGATTGCAGTCCGGCGTTCTTCCACACCATCACCGGTGTGCAGACCACGCACCATTTCATCGACTCGATAGTCATCAACAAAAAAGAGGTAAATTATGATGCATCCAAAGCACATTTCTATATCTATTTCGGCAACCGCCACTAAGGTTCTTTCGACAGTGATGCTCTTGCTGTTGATGGGTGGAGTACCTGCCCATGGTCAGAAACACGAGAAGAAGATGGCAACGGTAGAGAAGGATACCATTCCATGGCTCAGAGGCATGGCTGTGGGAGTAGATCTCATTGGTCCGGTACAGCTGATGGTAAGCGACTATGGCCAGTATGAGGCATCGCTGCGCATCAACCTGAAAGATAAGTACTACCCCATCTTAGAATTGGGTTACGGCAAGGCCGATGCCAGCGACGAAAGTACCAAGATTACTTACAAGACCAGTGCTCCGTATGCCCGCATCGGTATAGACTGGAACCTGCTCAAGAACAAGCACGACGACTACCGTCTCTTCGGCGGATTCCGCTATGGCTTCACATCCTTTAAATACGATGTGAGTGCACCACCGGTAAAAGACCCCGTTTGGGGCGGCGAGGCACCTTACGGAGCAGAAGATGTATCTGCCAACTACCATTGGCTGGAAGGCGTTATCGGTGTAGATGCCAAGATATGGGGTCCCGTGCGCATGGGCTGGAGTTTCCGCTATAAGCGCCGACTGGCTCAAAAGAAGGGCGACATCGGCTACAGTTACTATGTGCCAGGCTTCGGAAAGCAGGGAGGCACCCGACTCGGCGGAACCTTCAACGTTACCTTCGAGATATAAAATATCCCATCAATATATATATTATAATGTATATATATATATAAATATAATAAGTTTATATAATAGGTATATATAATAAGGTGGGAAAAGACAGACAGATAGAGAAAGAAAGAAATGAAAAATAAGAAACTGATATGGCAGATACCCTTTCTGCTGATTCTGATATTGGGCAGCATCTACGTGATACGCCAGCAGCACAATACCCCTTACCAAAAGGATGAGGGCATGGTGTTCGGTACCATCTACCACATCACGTACCAGAGCGACACCAATTACCAGAAAGAGATTGAGGCAGAATTGCAGAAGGTGGATAACTCGCTTTCACCCTTCAACAAGACTTCCATCATCTCTCGTGTCAACCGCAACGAGAAAGTGAAGGTTGACGAGATGTTTACAGAAGTATTCCAGCTCGCCGAAAAGATTTCAGGCGAAACCAACGGAGCCTTCGATATCACCGTAGCCCCAATGGTTAATGCCTGGGGATTCGGCTTCAAGACAGGCAATCCGCCCACCAAGCAGACCATCGACAGCCTTCGTGCCATCGTAGGCTTCCACAAGGTAGCCCTGAAAGATGGTTTCGTGAGCAAGGAGAATCCTAACACCATGCTCGACTGCTCTGCCATCGCCAAAGGTTATGGCACCGACATCGTGGCAAGATACCTGAAAAAGAAAGGTATTCAGAACTTCATGGTGGAGATTGGAGGCGAAATCGTAGTAAGCGGCAACAGCGAGAAGCAGGTGCCTTGGCGCATCGGCATCAACAAGCCTACCGACGACTCGCTCAATACCAACCAGGAATTGCAGGATGTGGTTAACGTGAGCGACATCGCCATGGCCACCAGCGGCAACTATCGCAATTTCTACTATAAGAATGGCAAGAAATATGCGCACACCATCGACCCGAAGACGGGCTACCCTGTGCAGCACAACATCCTGTCGGCCACAGTTTTGGCAAAGAATTGTGCCACAGCCGATGCCTATGCCACCTCATTCATGGTGATGGGATTAGATGGAGCCAAGAAGGTTCTGGAAAAGCATCCCGAGCTATATGCTTACCTGATTTATGCCGATAACAAAGGCAGCAACAAAATCTGGTATTCGCCATCCATGAAGAAAATGCTGGGAGTTGAAGGATAGTTGAGAGTTGAGAGTTAATAGTTGAGAGCTTTAGCACCTGAAAACTAATCATAAAGCTCAAAGTTCAAAGCTCAAAGTTCAAAGTAAAAAAAATCAAAGTAAAAAAGCCATGCCGGAAAGAAAATTATACGACACTCTTTTGGGACTTCCCCTCTTCTTAGGAATGACCCGTGGAGACCTTCTTGATATTGCAGGTAAGACCAAATTCTACTTTCAGAAGTTGAAGAAAGGTCATGTCATTGCCCAGGAGGGTGATCCCTGTCTGCACATACATTTCCTGATCAGTGGGGAAATCAAAGTCACCACCGAGTCAGAAGACCATGGCTATCGGATAGAAGAAACCATCACGGCACCTAGTGTTCTCCAGATAGAACGTTTCTTCGGATTCAACCAGCACTATACGCATACCTTCACTGCCGGACAGGATTGCAACGTGATGAGTTTCAGCAGAAAAGAGTTGACCATATTATCCGACAATTACGAGATATTCCGCATCAACCAGCTCAATATTCTCTCAACGCAAACGCAAAGATGCGAGCAGCTACTCTTCTGTCTTCCTCCTAAGACACTGGAAGAAAGCATCCTCCAATTCTTCGAAAGACGATGCCTCCGACCATCTGGCGAGAAAATCATCCATATCAAGATGACAAGACTTGCCGAAGAGATAAATACGAAGCGAATCTACATTTCGAATACGCTGAATGAAATGGAAGCCAAAGGACTCATCAAACTCTATAGAGGCATCGTAGTCATCCCTGATTTAGAAATGCTTATCAGTAAAATTAGAAACTAAAAGTAATAAAAATGCAAGATACAACCAAAAACGAGAAAGAAATTGAGAAGAGAGTAAATCCCTTCTTCGAACCATACAATACACCACACAATACAGCCCCATTCCACCGCATTCAGCTCGGTGACTACGAGGAGGCATTCATGGAAGGTATCCGCCGCGACGACGAGGCAACCGACAAGATTGTCAACGACCCGGCAGAGCCAACCTTCGAAAACACCATCGCCCGTGTTGATACAGACAAGGGCGAACATTATTATGACCTCTTGAGCAGAGTGTCGAACGTATTCTCTTGCATGATGAGTGCCGAGACCTGCGACGAGATGGAGGAACTGGCCCAGAAACTGAGCCCTATCCTCACCAAGCATGCCAACGACATTACATTGAACAAGAAACTCTTCGAGCGCATCAAGTTTGTTCACGACCATCCCAACCGTGAACTCAATGCAGAAGAAAAAATGCTGCTCGAAACCAGCTACGACGGATTCGTACGCAGCGGTGCCCTCCTCGACGAGGAAGGCAAGGAGAAACTGCGCAAGCTCACAGAGGATGCAAGCATGCTCACCCTCCAGTTCTCACAGAACCTGCTGAAGGAGAACAAGGCGTTCACCCTGCACATCACAGACAAGGCACAGCTCGACGGTCTGCCAGAGACAGCTATCGCAGCCGCAGAACATGCTGCCAAGGAAAAGAATGAGGAAGGCTGGATCTTCACACTCGACTATCCAAGCTTTTCGCCATTCATGACCTACTCTACCCAGCGCGAACTCCGCAAGCAGATGTACATGGCCCGCAACACGGTCTGCATCCACGACAACGAGCAGAACAACCTGGAAATCTGCAAGCAGCTGGTTAATCTGCGCCGTGAACTGGCTCAGCTTCTGGGCTTCGAGACCTATGCCGACTACGTGCTCCGCCATCGCATGGCAAGCAATACTGAAAATGTATATAAGCTTCTGAACGACCTCATCGATGCCTACAAGCCTACAGCCATCGAGGAAATTGAAGAGGTAAAGGCACTGGCCAAGAAACTGGAAGGCGATGACTTCGAGATGCAGCCATGGGACTTCGGATTCTATTCGCACAAGCTGCAGATGGAGAAGTATAACCTGGATGCAGAGATGCTCCGTCCTTACTTCCAGCTCGACAAGGTGATAGACGGCGTGTTCGGTCTTGCCAACAAGCTTTACGGTATCACCTTCAAGGAGAACAAGGATATTCCAGTATATCATCCAGACGTAAAGGCATACGAGGTATTCGATAAAGACGGCAGTTATCTTGCCGTATTCTACGCCGACTTCTTCCCACGCAAGGGTAAGCAGGGCGGTGCCTGGATGACCGAATTCCAGGGACAATGGATTGACCATAAGGGCGTTAACGTTCGTCCACACGTCAGCGTAGTGATGAACTTCACCAAACCAACAGCCGAGAAACCAGCCCTCCTCACCCTGGGCGAGGTAGAGACCTTCCTGCACGAGTTTGGTCACAGCCTTCACGGCATGTTTGCCAACACCCGTTTCGAGAGTCTTTCAGGAACCAACGTATGGTGGGATTTCGTAGAGTTGCCATCCCAGTTTATGGAAAACTATGCGATAGAAAAAGACTTCCTCCGCACCTTCGCCTTCCATCACGAAACCGGCGAGCCATTGCCCGACGAGCTTATCAAGCGCATCGTGAAGAGCCGCAACTTCATGACAGCCTATGCCTGCCTACGCCAGGTAAGTTTCGGTTTGCTCGACATGGCCTATTACACCAAGAAAGATGAGTTCACCGCCGATATCATCCCATTCGAGAAGAAGGCATGGGAGAAGGCGATGATTCTGCCACAGAAGTTGGATACCTGTATGACAGTACAGTTCTCCCACATCATGGCAGGAGGATATGCAGCCGGCTACTACAGCTACAAGTGGGCAGAGGTGCTCGATGCCGATGCCTTCAGCGTATTCAAGAAGAACGGCATCTTTGACCAGGCAACCGCCCAGAGTTTCCGCGACAACATCCTCTCGAAGGGTGGCACCGAGCATCCGATGACGCTCTACAAGCGATTCCGCGGACAGGAGCCAACCATCGACGCCCTGCTCGAACGCAACGAAATCAAGAAGAGTTAATTGTAAATTATAAATTATAAATTGTAAACTATAAAAAGTGATGGCAAAGGAACTTTCCAAACAGCAGAAGCTTGACCTGCGATACCTTCGCATGGCACGCATCTGGGCAGAAAACAGCTACTGCAAGCGCCGACAGGTGGGAGCATTGGTAGTGAAAGACAAGATGATTATCAGCGATGGTTACAATGGCACACCAAGCGGATTTGAGAATGTATGCGAGGAAAACAACGTAACCAAGCCATACGTTCTCCATGCCGAAGCCAATGCCATCACCAAACTGGCTCGCAGCAGCAACAACAGCGAGGGCAGTACGCTCTATGTCACTGCCTCGCCTTGCATCGAATGCTCCAAACTGATTATCCAGTCGGGCATCAAGCGAGTGGTCTATGCAGAAAAATACCGCCTCACGGATGGAATAGACCTCCTCGAAAGAGCCGGAGTAAAAGTGGAATATATGAATCCGGATGAAATGGGATCTTCTGAAGAAGAATCCACTTCAAAAATGGAATCTTCTGAAGAGGATTCATCTTCCGGAAAATAAGAGAGAAAGAAACGTTAGTATATTAAAAATTAGTAAGTTATGAACATGAATAAGAATAAGAGCAACCGATTCATGCCCTTCATCATGGCGCTCTGCGTTGTGATAGGCATCATCATCGGTACATTCTTTTCGAATCATTTCGCCGGCAACCGGCTCAACGTTGTCAATAGTGGTAGCAACCGACTCAACAACCTGCTCCACCTCATCGACGACCAGTATGTGGATGCCGTGAACATTGATTCCTTGGTGGATAAGGCGATACCTCAGATTCTTGCTGAGCTCGACCCTCATTCCGTCTATATCAGTGCAAAGGATGCGGCTCAGGCTAACGACGACCTCAAAGGCTCCTTCTCTGGAGTGGGCATCGAGTTCGTCATCCGCCAAGATACCATCCATGTGCAGAATGTGATTCAGAACGGACCTGCCGAGAAAGCCGGACTTTTGGCGGGCGACAAGATTGTGGCCGTGGATGGCAAGCCATTCGTGGGAAAGATTGTTACCAACCAGGAAGCCATGCACCGCTTGAAGGGTCCGAAGGATACGAAAGTGAAGATTGGCGTAGTTCGCTATGGCAGCAAGAAGGTGCAGACCTTCACCGTTACCCGTGGCGAAATTCCTACCAAGAGTGTAACAGCAGCCTACATGCTCGACGACAAGACGGGCTATATCCGCATCAAGAACTTCGGCGAGAACACCTATCCAGAGATGCTCATCGCCCTGGCCAAGCTCTCGCAGCAGGGATTCTCTAATCTCTGCATCGACCTGCGCGATAACTCGGGCGGTTATCTTACCGCCGCTGTGAATATGGCAAACGAGTTCCTGCCTGCCAAGAAGCTGATTCTCTATACCGAAGGCAGAAAGTCGCCTCGCCAGGAATATCTGAGCGATGGCAAGGGGGCTTATCAGAAGATTCCACTGGTGGTTCTCATCAACGAGGGCTCAGCATCTTCTGCCGAAATCTTTGCCGGTGCCATGCAGGACAACGACCGTGCCACCATCATCGGCCGCCGTTCGTTCGGTAAGGGTCTGGTTCAGCAACAGATAGAGTTCCCTGACCACAGCCTCATCCGTCTTACCATCGCCCGCTACTATACTCCATCGGGCAGATGCATCCAGAAGCCATACACCTTGGGTGATGACAAGGATTATGAGCAAGACCTCCTCACCCGCTATCAGCACGGCGAGTTCTTCTCGCAAGATAGCATCAAGCATACCGGTCCGGCTTACCATACAGGCATCGGTCGTGTGGTTTATGGTGGCGGTGGTATTACACCAGATATCTTCGTACCTGAGGATACGCTTGGCATGACTTCTTATTTCAAGGAGGCAAGCATGAGCGGACTCATCCTCCAGTTTGCGTTTACTTATACCGACGACAACCGTCCTAAGCTGAACAATTTCAAGGAGATGATGGAGTTGGCCGACTATCTCGATAGCCAGAACATGGTAGAGAAATTCGTGAACTATGCCGACAAGCGCGGTTTGAAGCGCCGCAACCTGCTCATCAGAAAGTCGCACAAGCTTCTGGATAGAGTCATTGAAAGCCGAATCATCTATAATATGATGGACGAACAGGCTTGGACCCAATACATCAACCAAGACGACCCAGTGATCTTGAAGACCCTGGAAGTCTTCGAGAAGCACGAGGCTTTCCCAAAGAAGCCAGCATCAGCAGCCAAGCTTAAGGCAAAGACTGCAGCGGCTAAGGCTAAAAAGCAGAAATAATGGCATCATGAATAAAAAAGAATTAAGACAATTCATAAGAAACGAAAAGCGACAGTATTCCTCAAGTCAACTTGAGGAACTGTCGCTTTCTGTTTTATCCCGACTCAACGAGAACGAACATCTTCAAAAGGCAAAAACGATACTGATGTACTATTCCCTGCCCGATGAGGTGAATACCCACCAGTATATAGATTATCTTCTGGCACTGGGCAAAAAGGTCCTTCTGCCGGAAGTAATAGATGGAGAGAACATGGTGATTCGGGAATATACGGGAAAGCACGACCTCAAGGAAGGTGCCTTCCATATCATGGAACCCATCGGCAGCTTATTCCCCGAAGAGAAATATCAGGAGATACATCTCGCCATCATCCCCGGCATGGCATTCGACCAGCAAGGCAACAGGCTGGGCAGAGGCAAGGGATATTACGACCGATTTCTCCAGAAAATTCCGCAGGTATATAAAATAGGTATCAGCTTTCCTTTCCAGTTGGTAGATGAGATACCTACGGAAGAAACGGATATCAAAATGGATGCAATCATAGGCTAAGCCCTCTGTTTTCTCCTCAAAATGCCATTTTTCTCAAAAGAAGAAGAAAAAAAGCATTTTATTTAGAGAAAAATACAATAACTTGCATCAGAAATCGTTAATAAAACAAAATACTTCATATATTTAGCATCTCTGCTTAAACCTTTCGGGGCATCAGAGGTCTAAGATATTGATTAGAATTCATAAACTGAACTTTTATTATATCGTGTAAGATTCAATAGGAAATTTATTAGTTAGTATTTAGGTATTCGAAGGCATCGGCTTGTGAAAGTCGATGCCTTTTTTTATCGGGCGTTTTTTTGTTTTTTAACGAGCATCTAGCCCCATTCTCGTTTTTTTTTACTAATTTTGTAGCATCAAAACAACAATAACGATGAAGCGAATCAATTACATATTATTCACGGTCTTGGCAGCAGGACTCATGGCATCTTGTGCCGAAGAGAAGAAACAGAGCAATATCATCATTGCCCCAAAGCCAGCAGCCAAGGTAACCAACAAACCGACTCAGAAAATGAGCGACTATGAACAGGCCAGAGACATAGAATGGCTTGGCTCTACCTACAAGGTAATCGTAAAGAGTGAATCAGATAGCGAATTGCCTATCGTTAAGCTTGATGAAACTACCAAGTATTACGACAATAAAATCACAGTCCGCATCCTTCGCCAAGATGGCACGGAGTTCTTCAACCGAAGCTTTACCAAGAGTGCCTTCGAGAATTATCTCGACAGACATACCAAGGAATCTGGCGCCCTGCTGGGCATCGTATATGTCAAGGCAGAAGGCAACAACCTCTGCTTTGCTGCAAGTGTGGGTTCACCCGATGTTAGCAGCGACGAGTACATCCCATTGGTTCTGAAAATCACCAACTTGGGAGCAGTAGCCATCACCAAGGACCAGACCCTTGATATGGAATCAAGCAATGATGAGGATGATTATCAATAAAATCTGATATCAGCAATAACATGTGCTCCCACCTGCTCGTTGAGTCTGCGAACCAGGATGGAACGGTTCATCGCTAAATCCGCACGAAGTGCAGGATTCTGCAACTTCACATACAGGATTTGGTTCTTGATGAACTTTTCCCCACAATAAGTTGCTATGGGAGCACCCACTACCGTGTCCCAACTGTCTATCAGTCGTTTTTGCAGCAAAGGGGTTTCCAGCCCCTCCATTCTCAAAAACTCTGGCAGCAACTCACCTATCGAACGAACTTTCTTTCTAAACACAATAAAATCTATTAAGTTATTAACTCCTAATTCAAGTTTCGCAAGTAAACTCCATTTGCCCTTTCAGAGCGTGAGGAGTTTACCTACGAAAAATCAACTTCTAACCGTCATTTCTCCATTTTCTACGGCGAAAATCCTGAAATCTCCATTCAGGCGATGAAGAATCTGATCCAGATGATCACGATTGGTATCGGTGATGAAAATCTGACCGAAACTGTCGCCCGACACCAACTGCACGATGGCCTCAACACGCTGGGCATCAAGCTTATCAAAGATATCATCCAGCAAGAGAAGCGGCGTGGTGTTTGAACAGGTTCGCTTCAGGAAACTAAACTGCGCCAGCTTCAGGGCTATGACAAAACTCTTGTTCTGGCCCTGACTTCCCTCACGCTTCATCTGGTAATCCCCAATGGTAAACTCCAGGTCGTCACGATGTACACCATGCAGCGAATAGCCCACAGCCCTATCCTTGAACCTATCCCGCTGAATCACCTCCAGCAACGGACCCCTCTGGCAATGCGAGATATAATGCAACCCCACCTGCTCCTTGTCGCCCGAAATATGCTGGTAAATCTGCTGGAACAGAGGCACCAGTTCATTGACGAAAGCCTGGCGGCGCACAAAGAGCTGCTCACCGTTTATCGCCATCTGCTGCTCCCAGAGCTCCATCAGCGTAGCATCCGGCTCCGTCTCCATCTTCAGCAAAGCATTGCGCTGCTGCAACGCCTTGTTGTAGTTAGACAGATACTCTATATAAGTATGATCATACTGCGAGATAACCACATCCATCAACTTTCTCCGCTCCTCGCTTCCCCCCTCGATGAGCGAAACATCCGAAGGCGATACGAAGATGAGCGGAATCAGACCAATGTGCTGCGACAGGCGCTTGTACTCCTTCTTGTTGCGCTTGAAGTGCTTCTTGGTACCCCGCTTCATGCCACAGTAGATGTTTTCCACATCCCCATTATCACTCTCGTAATTACCCTCAAGCATGAAGAAAGCCTCATCGTGAGTGATGATCTGCGAGTCTATCGGATTGCTGGAACTCCTGCAAAACGAGAGGTAGTAGATGGCATCGAGAAAGTTGGTCTTACCCATGCCGTTATGGCCGATAAGACAGTTAATTTTTGGTGACAACTCTAGGTTGGCGCCCTTGATGTTTTTATAGTTAATAATGGAAATATTCTTTAAAATCATACACTCTTTACTGATTATTGCCTGCAAAGTTAGTAGAAAAAGCGCAAAAAACGAAAAAAGTGGGCTAGAAATTTCAATAATTGAATAAAATTGCGTATTTTTGCATCCTAAACTGTAGAAATAATAAAAAAATAAAAAATAAAAAATGGCAAACAACAACGTACAGGCTCAGGAAATCGAGAGCCTTAACATGAGTGAGGCCTTCTTCATGAAGTATAAGAAGGCTATTATTATCGCAGTGGTAGCCCTGATCGTTATCATCGCAGGTGTGTTCGGTTACTTCTCTCAGATTGCAGGTCCTCGTGAGGACAAGGCAAGCACTTTGCTCGGCAAGGGACAGACTTACTTCCAGAACGAGATGTTCGAGCAGGCACTCAATGGCGATGGCGCAGGCTATGTAGGTTTCGCTAAGATTGCTAGCGAGTACAGCAGCACAAAGGCTGGTAACCTGGCTAACCTCTATGCAGGTCTCTGCTATGCAAACCTCGGCAAGTGGGCTGAGGCTGAGAAGAGCCTCGATGCTTTCTCTTCTAAGGGCGACCAGATGATCAGTCCTGCTGCTCAGGCAGCCCTCGGCGATGCTTATGCTCACCTTAAGAAGAACGACCAGGCTGTTGACGCTTTCAAGAAGGCAGCTTCTATGGCCGACAGCAAGGCTGAGGACGATACCAACAATGCGCTTTCTCCTGCATTCCTCATCAAGGCTGGTGAAATTCTGGAGAGCGATGGCAAGAAGGCTGACGCTTTGAGCCTCTATCAGGACATCAAGAAGAAGTATGTAAACTCTATGCTCGTTCAGAGCGGCGAGATTGACAAGTACATCGAGCGTGCTTCTAACTAATCTTCTTCTGAAAGTAGAAAGTAGATATTTAATACAGAAAAGAAGAAACAGATATGGCTACAGCACTTCATAATTTGTCTGACTACGATTTTGCAAAGGTACCTGATGCCAGCAACATGTGCTTCGGCATTGTAGTGGCTGAATGGAACCCAGAAATCACCGGTGCTTTGCTCGATGGAGCCGTTAAGACCCTCGAAAAGCATGGCGCACTGCCTGAGAATATCCATGTGAAGACCGTTCCTGGAAGCTTCGAGCTCATTTACGGCGCTCACCAGATGGTTCTCAATGGCGGATACGATGCTGTCATCATCCTGGGTAGCGTAATCCGCGGTGAGACTCCTCACTTCGATTACATCTGCGAGGGTGTTACCTATGGCATCGCTCGACTCAACGCTACACAGGAGATTCCGGTTATCTATGGTCTCCTCACCACCAACGACCTGCAGCAGGCTAAGGACCGCAGCGGTGGCAAGTTGGGCAACAAGGGTGACGAATGCGCTATTGACGCTATCAAGATGGCGAAGTTCTAGTATTGAGAAAGTAAATTGTATTATATATATATAAAGGTATAATATATGAAGCTCTATCAGTTATTGCAGTCATTCGAGTTTGAAGAGATATTCCCAACGGTCATCGAGATGTTTCCTAATGCTCAGGTGCATCGCGATGTGTTCGAAAAGGCATTCCACATGCTTTGCGACATCCAGCCTATCAGTTCCAAGAAAGTAATCCGCTTCGAACTGATGGAAGATCCTAACTCCAGCGATATGTTTGTGGGAGCCAACGACAGTTGCTTCCAGAGTACCTGGGATGTATGCCTCGGCAAGGAAATCAAGAAGGGTAAGGGAGCTGACCTCAACGATGTGGAGATGGCTGCCAACTGCCTTCTGAACATCCTCTTCATCGGTCGCCATCCACAGGGATTTGACAAAGATTACAAGAAACTCTTGAAATAAAAAAGAGAAAATCTTGAAATAAAAAGAGACCACAAAAGCTCTTGAAGTTAGTTTTTTAGCTTCAAGAGCTTTTATTTTTTATCATTTCTTTGGTTTTTCAAACAAATTGTCGTACCTTTGCAACGAATTTAAAACATTTTGTATGAAGAAGCTATTATTTATCATATTATCTGTAATGATTATCTCCTTTTCAGCCTGCTCCAAGAAGCAGCCTACGGAAGAAAAGGTAAACGTCATCGACACGATTCCCGTGATGGTGATGCAGATACAGAAGTGCAGTCGCCTTTACACTGCCGAAGCGCATGTGCACAAAATCATCACCCATGATGACCAGTTGAACCTGAAGGGGTCTTTCCTCAAAAAGGATTTCAATATCCATATCCCAGGTGCCAACCGCAAGGTAGCCATCCCGATGGATGCCACCATCAAGGCGTATGTGGATTTCGAAGGATTCTCGCAGAAGAATGTATCCCGCAAGGGCGATAAGATAGAAATCATTCTGCCAGATCCAAAACTGGTGCTCACCAGCAGCAAGATAGACCACAAGGCTGTGAAGCAATACGTTTCGCTCACCCGAAGCAACTTCACAGATGCCGAACTCGCCCAATTGGAGCAGCAGGGCAGACTGAGCATCATCAACGATATTCCGAACATCGACCTGATGGAGCAGGCGCAGCTCAGCGCTGCCAATACGCTCATCCCGATGCTCAAGGACATGGGCTTCAAGGAAGAGAACATCACCATCAGCTTCCGCAAGAAGTTCAGTCTGCAGGATCTGAAGGGATTCATCTCCAACGGATTGAGCGACAAGACAACCATAGAAAAGAAAAACGCCCCTAATCAGGCATCAAAATAGGAGGACCCCAACATGAAGAAATACGGAATTATCCTGATTGTGCTCCTTGCCGTAATGATAGGCGGAGCACTCTATTGGCTCAATAAAGACAATACGGTAGATGTGGTTACCGAGGAAAAGACCACCCTCTCCCCTACCCAGGTGGAGAGCATCGAAGCGATAGGACAATGGGAATTTCTCGCCATCAGCGACGAGGAACTTGTTGACACCGTGCGCCGCGGCTTCTTTGGCGATGACCAGCTGGTACGTATCTACTACGGCACCCTCAGACTGGGCATCGACATGAAGGACGTGAAAGAAGGATGGATGAAAGTGGATGAAGAGAAAGACTCCATCACCTGCACCCTGCCCCCAATCCGCCTGCTCGACAACAACTTCATCGACGAAGCCCGCACCAAGAGTTTCTTTGAAGAGGGAAAATGGACCGGAGCTGACCGCCAGGCGATGTACGACCGTGCCTACACCATGATGAAGAAACGTTGCATCACTCCCGTGAATATCCAGACGGCACAGAGAAATGCCAAACAACAGTTCAGGGAAATGCTCAAAGCCATGGGCTTTGCCAACGTCAAGGTTGAATTCGAGGAATAAAGATTGATTTCAAGAAATAAAGATTGATTTCAAGAGATAAAGATTGATTTCAAGGAATAAAAACAAACAATAAATATTAAAAGAGAGATGGAGACTATCAACGATTTTTTCACCGCATTCAGTTCATTCCTCTGGGGATGGCCAATGATTATCCTTTTGTTAGGAACCCACATTTTCCTGACCATTCGCCTGCGCTTTCCACAGCGCAAGATTTTCAAGGCGATAGCGCTGTCAGTAAAGAAAGACAAGGATGCCACGGGAGATGTGTCCCAGTTTGGTGCCTTGGCCACAGCCCTTGCCGCCACCATCGGTACGGGTAACATCATCGGTGTAGCTACCGCCATAGCCCTGGGAGGTCCAGGTGCCGTACTCTGGTGCTGGCTGACGGGTGTCTTCGGCATTTCAACCAAATATGCCGAGGGCTTGCTTGCCGTAAAATATCGTGTCAAGACCAAGCGTGGACGGATGCTTGGCGGTCCGATGTATGCCCTGGAGAAGGGCTTGGGCTGGAAGTGGCTTGCCATCCTCTTTGCTATCTTTGCCGCCCTTGCCTCTTTCGGCATCGGAAGCACCGTACAGGCCAACGCCATCTCTACCCTGGTAGAGAATCAGTATGGCATTTCTCCTTATATCACGGGTGCCATCGTCACTGCGCTCGGAGCAGCCGTTATCATCGGTGGCGTGAAGACTATTTCAAAGGTATGTGGCATGTTGGTTCCATTCATGGCACTCTTCTATGTGTTGGGCTGCATCTACATCCTCATCGCCAACCATGCTTATCTCGTGCCAGCCATCAAGGTTATCCTTGAATCGGCCTTCACCACCAAGGCAGCCGGAGGTGGTTTTGCAGGTAGCACCCTGATGATGGCAGCCCGCTATGGTATCGCCCGTGGTCTGTTCTCCAACGAGAGCGGTTTGGGTTCTGCCCCTATCGTTGCCGCAGCGGCACAGACCCGCAACCCAGTGCGCCAGGCTTTGGTATCATCCACCGGAACCTTCTGGGATACCGTTATCATCTGCGCCCTCACCGGACTGGTCATCACATCGAGCATCATCGCTTATCCTGATATCGATTATCACAACGGTGCCGCACTGACCAAGGCGGCATTCAGCAAGATTCCATACATCGGAGCCCCACTGCTCACCTTCGGTTTGAGCACCTTCGCCTTCAGTACCACCCTGGGCTGGAGCTATTACGGCGAGCGCTGCGTGGAATATCTCAAGGGTAAGAAATGGATGCTTTGCTATCGAATGCTCTACATCATCAGTATTTTCATCGGTAGCGTCATCAGTCTCGGCTTGGTATGGAACATCGCCGACTGCATGAATGCTCTTATGGCCATCCCTAACCTCGTTTCCCTACTTTGCCTCAGCGGTATCATCGTTCACGAGACCCGAAAGTATCTTTGGAGAGATAGACTCGACAGAGATATGGATGAAAGTGAGATAGAAGAACTGGAATAAAAAGCCCGGCCCGCAGTGATGCGATGCCGGGCTTTTGTATTAAACCGTATATTGGAAGTGTCTCATGCCGTGACCACCCCAAACCGTATCGTTTACATATTCGAAACCGATACTGGCATAGAGTCTCTCAGCTCTTGGATTACCTTTATCCACGAGCAGACCCACCTTAGGGATGCCCAATTCTCTGGCTTTCTCAATGGCAGCAGCCAGGAGCTGCTTGGCGATACCCTTGCCACGGAAATTGCTGGACACGGCGAGACTGTCGATGTAAAACTCGCCACCTTCGGTCTCTGCATCCATGGCAGAATAATCGATGCCGAAGCTAACGATAGCCTCCTTGATAAACTGTCTGCGCAGTTCCTTCAACTTGGCGCCATCGTATGCCACCAGGATACCGGTGATGATACCCTCACTGTTGGTAGCCACCATCGTGTTAAGATAGCTATACTGGCTATCGTCCATTTTAATCAAGCGCTCCATCATCTGATGGAAATCCACCAGAGTATGATGTGGACCAGCGAAGTTCTGGCAGCACTCAGGATTCATCGCTTCCATAACGAGCGATGCGATATGTGAAGCCTTATCAGGCGTTCCTTGTTCTATATGTACCTTCATTTTCCTTGTTAGTTATTTCTAATTCAAGCGGAAACAACCCAAAAGTCGAATCCGCTTGCAAAGATAGTAAAAACAAATGAGAAAAACGAATTTTTATTGTTTTTTATAAACTTAAAGTTGCATCTTTTAAATCTATAGCCTGCGCCTTCAATGTGCCTTTACCCTTTAATACGACAATACACTTGCCGAAAAATGCCTTGCGATGGGGGTTATATCCGTTTATTCGTTCTTTTCCGAGCTTTCTCTGATTTTGAGAATCATCGGCACCACCTCTTTATATATCTTCTCATCGCCGTTGATGTTGCGCATCAACAACTCACAAGCCTTGGAACCCTGTTCGTGCGCCTTATCCATGATGGCGGTGAGTCGGGGAGTAACGAAAGCGGCAGAATCACCATCGGTGAACCCGATGATAGCCACATCCTGCGGAATGCGCAAGCCCTTGGCCTTGATGGCATCAAAGGCTGCATAGGTGATGATGTCGTTGAAGGCAAGGATGGCATCCGGCGGATTCTCACCTTCCAGGAGGCGGAGCGTAGCGTTGCGGGCCACCTCGAAATCTATCTTGTCGCATACCACCAGCGTACGGTCGATAGGGATTCGGTTCTCTCGGAGTGCCTCCAGATAACCATGCTTGCGACGGCGTACCATGTCAAGATGGTTAGGTCCACCGATGAAGGCGATGCGACGGGATCCCGTCTCTATCATGTGCTGGGTAGCTTCCTGGGCAGCGATATCGCCATTACCTACCACCTGCGAGAACTTTTCCTCCAGACAGCAGCGGGCAAAGAATACCAGAGGCACCCCCATGTCATGAAGTTGCTCGAAATGAGAATAGTCGGTGGTATCCTGCGCCAGACAGGCGATGATACCCTCTACATGCATATTGAGGAAGTTGTCGAGTGCCTTGGCTTCACGCTCATGGCTCTCATGACTATTGGCACTAATCACCGAATAGCCCAACTTAGAGGCATAGTCTTCAATACCGTCGAGCACGGCGGCATAATAATGGGTTACCAGATTAGGTACGATTACACCAATCACCCTCGGAGCCTCCTTGCGAAGACTCTGAGCAAAGGGATTTGGACGGTAGTTGAGCTCCTTGGCAAGCTGCTTGACCTTCCGGGTCATCTCCTCGCCCACCTCATGGCTATTGCGTAAGGCACGCGATACCGTGGCTATGCTCACACCTAGCCTATCAGCCAGATCTTTAAGTGATGTTCTACGTTGTTTCATGAATCTCGTTCTCGATACTAATGTATCATTTTTCTATAAGTTAACCATCTATTTGTGCATCTTTTGATAAGATCTTTTGCAAAGATAATGCAAACGAGTGCAATGAAAGCTTGCTTTCAAATTGCCGAGTGCAGCTTATCTTATGCAAAGATAATGATTTTATTCGAATTTGCAAACGTTTACGTGGCTTTTTTCATGGAAAAGCATCATTTTTACAATAAAAACTTGTAATTTTGCAACCGAAAGTAATGAATAGTTGATAATAAGTTAGTTAGAAACAAAAGGCTTCAGAATGTCGGGAGGACAATCTGAAGCCATTTTTTATATAGAATGCCTATAAAGAATCTGCTTCTTTAGATATGAATCTGCTTTAGATATAATACTCAGCCGAATCTACCAGGCCTGCTCTCAGGGCATACTTGGTTGCTTCATGCACATTGTTCACGCCCAGTTTTCGGAAGATGTTCTTGCGGTGGGTATTCACGGTATGGAAACTGGAGAATCGCTTCACGGCGATTTCCTTGGTGGTCATACCCAGGGCGATGTCCTTCAGAATCTCGGTTTCGGTCTTGGTGAGGTTCACCTTCTCCTCCGGTTCCTGCTGCACTGGAGCCAACAGAACTTCCATCATGCGCTGGCAGACAAAGCGCTTGCTTGCCACACAGAAGCGGATGGCCTCCTTGATTTCCATCAACTGACTCTCCTTCAGCAACACACTGAACATGCTGCTGCTGGCAATGAGCACCCTCACGAAGTCGGCACTCAAATCTTCACTGAACAAAAGCCATCGGGTATAGGGAAAACGCTGGTTGAGGATGAGAAGCTCGGCGGCATCGTTGATATCGAAGAGCGTGTAGTCTAAAATCACTACCGTATCCTCGTTCTCCTTCAAGGCAAGCATCAGCTCTGCCTTGTCTTCCACAAACTTGGTCTCCAATCCTTCCATTTTCTCTATCACGTAGGTCAATCCGGCGCGCGTGATATCCTGCTTATCTGCCAATAAAATCTTCATAAGCAAAATCTCCTTATTCTTTTATGTTGTTATACTCTCTTTTTTATCTTTAATTTTATATGACCTTTTTTATAAAAGTTTGCCATGGCAAGAATGCCACAGCAAACTTATCTATTTCCTGATACCTAGCAAAACGCAAGGTATCAAGATTTTCATTTCTTTAGAATGTCATGAGGAAACCTAATCGGATGCCCCACTTATCCACGTTGGCGTGGTCTAAGTAATTCAGGCGGCGCACATAGTCAATGCCGAAGAACTTGAAGATGTTGTGCACACCTGCCACTACTTCCCAATATGGCGTATTGCCAAAGGTGTAGGAATTGTTCGGGAACTGGAAGATGACATTGTCTGTAGGATTCTTCACCGGATTGTTCTTATCGGTCAACTGGCCCCAGACTCCCTTCACAGCCACGTATTCACGCCATTTCAGTTTCTTGATCAGCGGAATGCGGTTCAAAAGCTTGCCGTTCATATCCCAAGCCACCGACCAGAATGCCTGACGGTCGCTCAGGAACTCCCAGTCTTTCATCAAGCTGATGGTAGCCTCCTGCTCAAAGTAAGAGAGGTTGACTGGTGGCTGAATGAGCATGGTAAACGGAACCTTGTTCCACTGAATCTTGCCCACGATATTGAAATCCACATAGCCGAAGCTGCCCAACCACTGACGCTTATAGATGCTCATGCGGGTGATGTTGCTCTGATACTGTCCGCCCATGAAGCCATCGAGACCCATGGTGTGAGAAAGCATCAGCTCCGGACTATCCAGGTTGATAGGCAATCGCTGCTGCTTGGTGTTCACATAGGTAACACCCGGATTGTAGTCGATGCCTACAGAAGCCTCGGTGGTACGGATCTTCTTCACCTCGGTGCCGTCGAGCTTGAAATAATGCAGATTACCCACAGGGCGATTGCTCTGCCATCTGATGCTCGTATCGAAGCGGAAGCCCCAATCGGTCTCATAGGTGAAACCAAACTTCTGACGCTGATACAGATACATCTGATCTTGCGTGGTAGCACGGATGGTCATAAACAGGTTGTCCTTGTTGTGCAACAGGTTATCATCCGAAGGCGAGGTGATATCATGCCCCACCTCGAAGGTGAACTTGCGCATCGGGAACTCGAACGGACTGTTTTTCTTCTTATTCAGCGAATAGGTGAAGATGTGGCCGTAATACCATTCATGGCTCTTCGTACCGTATGCCCCGTAACCATCCCAGAAGAAGTGAGGGTTCAAGGCTGCCATCGTACGTCCGGCAAGACGCAGGCGTAAGCCATCCACAAAGTTATTGGAAATGAAGGTATTCACCGGACCCAAGTCGAAGATGCTTCGCTTGTCGTCCTTCTGGTTCTTATGAGCCACCTCCACATAGTTCTCCATCAGCGCACGGACGCCGAAGATGATATATTTAAAGCCCTTAGAGTTCTCCATGCGATGGATAAAACTGTCCATCGACGATTCACTCTTGGTCAAACCCACCTGTCGGTACTTGTTCCAATAAGCCTCATCTCGGTTCATAGCATCCATATCGTGCCTTACCTTCGCCTTACCCTTGAAGAGCATCTTAGGCAGCGGGTCGAAGGCATAGTCGGTGAGACGCGTGTTACGTACCACCAGCAAATCCTGCAGCAGCTTGTTCATGTGCATCTCTGCTATCATATCGTCCTTGGTGAGTACCCACTCGCCATTGTCGAGCTTGGTATATTCCTGCTCTATCTTCATATCCTTCACCCAGTTTACGTCAGAATTGTGAGGCATATAGAGATTACATTTCTTCACGTGCAGACTGCTGTCGGCAAGCACATAAAGCTCGCCACGGAAACCGAAGTCCTGGCTGTTGGCCGGGATAAACTGAAGGTGATAGCACAGATCACGCTCCACATACACCGTGTCTTCTATATAATAATGATAGAAGCTGATGGCAGTCTTGCCGATAGGTGATGGGAACGGATACTGCAACAGGCGAACATAGTCATCGTAGATATCCACATCGGTAAACACTTCCTTCAAGGCTGTGTTCAGGATTTCTCCGGTCTGTATCACCTGTCCGATACCATTACTCTGCTGACCCTTGATGATATCCTTCTCGGTCTTCGGATCCTTGCGGTAGATGTGCTGCGAAACGGTTTCATCCACGCTCACCGGCAGGGTGAGTTTGCCGTTGTAAGGCGAAGTCTCCACCTGGTCGAGCAGATACTGTCGCTTGCTGAAGAACTTGCTTTCCAGCTGCTCCTTGCTCAAGTCGTTGAGAGCGAGGGTGATTTTCTGATATTTATCATATTGATAATAATCATGGTTGCTCAGGTCGCTCTTCTTCTTGGCGGCGATGACACGGCGCATGAGTTCCACGGCAGGATTATCCTTGCGCTTGTACTTGCCTTTCTTCGATTTCACGACCACCTCACTCAGTTTATGGGTATCATCCTTGAGTTTCACCTCTATGAAGTTGATTTTCTCATCAATCTTCACGGTCTGTGTCTTGTAGCTCAGTGCGCTCACGGTAAGCACCCAAGCCGGATGCTTCTCGATGGTGAACTTACCTTCGCCATCACTAGACACACCAATCTTGTGCCCCTTGTACTGCACACTTGCATAGGGCACCGCAAATCCGTCTTCATCAATCACACGACCAGTTATCTTCTGCTGCGCCATCATCTGCAGGGTAGAAACCATGAAGAGGACGAGCATCAAATACAATTTTTTAATACCTTTCATTACCTTATTATATATAGGGGCTTGCAGCCCATTATTAATTCATATTACTTTTCGGGCTGCAAAGTTATAAATAATCTCTGAATATCTATGAAAAACCGATTATATATTTCAGTTTTTTATGAGATTTTCAGAAAATCCTCCATTTCAGAGAGTTTTCGGATGATTCCATCGGGGATGGATTCATCCACCTGTTTCTCCTCCCACTGCAAGCCCTTGATCCAAAGGGTGTGGCAACCCAGCTTGTGGGCTGGCATGATATCCTTACTATAAGTATCGCCCACCACCAATACCTGAGAGGCTGGCAAATCGAGGGCACACACGCCGAGGGCGAAGATGGCAGGGTTCGGTTTGCGGACACCCACCACCGCCGATTCTATCACCTCCTTGAAATACCCGTCAATCCCGGCATCCTTCAACACCTGGTTGATATTGCCGTAGAAATTGGAAACGAGCACCATCGGATAACCCGCCTGCTTCAAATGCTCCAACACCTGCTTGTTCTCATTCAGAAGGGCAAGGGTCTTGGCATTGATATAGCGAGCCATATCCACAGCAATCTGATGAATTTCTGAATCGGAAAGAGATAAGAAAAGACTCTCTGAAGATACAGATGCCTCTGATTCATCAAAATCATTTCCGGGATTTCCAAGCTTCGCCTGCTTCTCTGCATCATCCTTTCCTGTCTCCAGCAACTCCTTTCCTGCCAGGAAATTCAATTCCAGTATCAGTTTTTCTCTGAGAATATCCTCGAAATGGAAATCTGGTGTCACGATAGGGTTCACCGCCAGGGCTCTCTCGCCATACACGTATGCATCGCGGAAAGCCTGCTTGTGGATACTCACTCCTGGTTCTACCTCTTCATCATCAGCCACGCCGATGCCAAAGTGCTCGTAGCACTGCCACAGCACTTCCGACCAGTGGTCACCCCTGGTATCGAGCGTGCCACCATAATCAAAGATAATTCCTTTTATATCTAGTTTCTTCATTTCTCTGTTCATAAAATTTAATCAGTCTTCTGCTTGTGCTTCTGCTCTTCCTCGTATTCCGCCTGAATCTGCTTCAAGTCCTTGTTTCCTACTTTAATGAGCAGAATGCCGATGGCTATCCATACTAACTCACGGATGCGGGTAATAAGACCCGTATATACGCCAAGAGCACCAGTAAGATGCAGACCATCCACCGCCAAGGCAAGACCGCCTTCTCGGGCTCCCAACTGCATAGGAGAGAAGAAGATAAGGTTGCTGAAGAGCGATGAAAAAGCGAGAATCAGAATACTGTCTGCTATGCTGATATCCGCTGCAAACGCCTTCAGAATGAGATAAATCTCCAGGCTCTGCAGCACTCTCGCCATCACCTCAAAGAAAAGAGAGGCATAGAACGTGCGCTTGTGCTGACCATGCAGCAACGCAATCTGCGAATCAATCTGCTCCAAGGTATCCTGCTTCTCCTGCTCAAATTTTCTGGCCCAGTTCTTCACAAACGGGATATGAGTAAGAAGACGGATGCCTTTCTGAGCCATTCCCGTCTTGTAGCCGCGGGCGAAGAAGTAGATGCCGAGCAGGCAGAAGGCTGCGATGAAGCCCAGCATGATGCCCATAGGGACACCTATCGGATACAGGGCGATATAGAGAAATGTAGAAAGGAACCAGAACCAGAAATGGGAGAAGATATGCATCATCACGTAGAGAATCACCGATGATGTAGCCTTGCTCACACCCGTAAAAGGCTTCAGCTCCATAATGCGGTAAGGTTCGCCGCCCATCAGTCCGCAAGGCGTGGTATAGTTCAGGGCAAATCCGCTCACGGTGAGCTTATATACTCGCCAGAACGAGAGTCCCTTCACCCTACCCTCGTCGTTGATGATGAGCCACCAGGAAATGGTGTTCACCCAATAAACCACGAGCCACAGACCGAGAATCAGCGGGAAATAGATGCCCGCCTGCTTCAGATAGCGCCAGATATCGGTATAGTCCATATCCATCGTGCAGAGCATGATGATAATGGCAATGATACCGAACGCCATGAATATATTTCTGAACTTGTTATTCATAAATGAACTTGTTATTCACAAAAGTATTTGTTATCACAAAATAAGACGTTTATGCCCCGTACTCTCCCTTCAGGACCTTCTGGTTGAGCTTCAAGCAAAGACGCTCGTGGGTTCCTCGCATATAGAAGAAAATCAGGCTGAACACGGTAATCTCGATAGCCGGATAAAGCCATGGAAGACCTATCAGGATAGAGATGAACAGTGTGATGCTGCGCCAGTTGAAGGTAAGGATATTGGCATATTTCATCAGTGGAAGACTGCCTGCACGGAAGTCGGCACGCAACTGCTCCGGCAACTGCTGTGGATATCTTTCGCGCAGATTTCTCTTGAATATTTGGAAGATAGGGGTATCTCGCTCCTGTCCCAAGGTATAGTTCTTATAAAAGAACTGGAAAAGTTTCTGCACGGGCTCCTTTTTCCATTTCATCTGCTTCCACAATTCCACCTGCTTGCTAGCATCATCCAGTTCGCTGCCCTCCTTGCCTTTCAGGAAGAAGAGATGAATCTGGCGGTAGTAGTCAGCAAGACGGCTCTGAATGGCATGGCAACCAAAGCCAGCCACGATGCAGAGTGCCCAGATTTTCCATCCCCACTCAGGCATCAGGCGGAAAGAGATGGCAAAGTAGATGCTGACAAACCAGAAGTCGCCAGCCGCACCATCCAGGATTCTGCCCAAGGCACTCTTCTGGTTGGTAAGACGCGCCAGCTGACCATCGCAGCTATCATATACGTTTGCCCAGATGAGCAAGAAGATGCCCAAGATGTTGATTGCCAAATCATCGAAATAGAAACAGATGCCCGCTCCTACGCCGAGGAAGATGGAAAGAATGGTCACCACGTTTGGGGTGACGTGAAGCATGCGGAAGAATCGCGCCCACTGGTAGCCAATGGGGCGATAGAAGTAAATATCAATGTGCTCCTCGGTATCCGCAGATTTCAGAGAAGCCTTAAATTCCTGATTCATCTTTTTTATTTTTAATTCCTATTTTTTCCTATATCTTTATTTTGTTATTCCTATATCTTTTTTATTTTGTTATTCCTGTATCATTTTTGTGGCGATATAGAACGCAGCCTCATCACGGCATGGCGCAAAGCTAGGCCAGTCGTTGAAATCGATAATGCGGATGCTGCCATCCTCACCTACCACGCAGTCGCCGCCATATACTGGCACACCCAGCATATCGGCAGCCTTGTCAGCCTCAGCCTTCAGAGTATCGGCATCGAAGGCGATGCCCTGCGCATCACCATTGATCACCTCCAAGCCAAACTTAGAGCGATGACCGCATTTCGAAGGATAGAACCAATAGAAGAAATCGGTACCCGACACACCATAGAACTTAATCAGGTCGCCCTTCAGGTGCTCATTCACCACCACCGAAGTAATGCCACGCAGCCAGAAATCCTTCAGCAGCGCCTCAGCCTCTTTGCGGTTCTGCACATAGCAGGTATCCTCCTTCTGCTGCGCACAACCGTCGCCACGCTTCAGCCAGCAAGGATAGTGGATATCCTCCACCATCTCCCCATTTCTGCCAATGATGCGACTCTCAGGAGTAGCGATGCCTCCGGCAATGAAACGCTCGGTCATGATGCGGCGGATGCAGCGGTTTACACCCAGACTGGAGTTCACCACCAGCACGCCCTCTTCCTCAATTCTGCCCAGCACATCCAGCGCCTGCTTGCTACGTGCCATCGAGAAGAAACCATCTACCCCCACGGTCACACGGCAGCGAGGCCAGCCGTAGGCTCTCTCCAGCACGGCAGCCTTGCGACAGAACTCCTTCTCGCACATCAGCATCACCTGCGCTCCAAGTGCCTCCAACTGCAGTTGAACAGCATTCATGATGGCAGCATCGTTATCCACGCAATTAGGCGAGAACTCGTTGCCACGGCATACGCCCACCAGCGTCTTCCCCTCCAGCGGATGGATAAAGGCCTCAGCCTTCGCAATATCTTCCTTATGATCCACATCCAGAATCTTGTTGATAGGATAAGCCTCCAGCTTCAATCCCTCCACCACCAGCTGGCGCTGGAAGTTGCGCATGCGGCTCATACCCTGCTCCATGCAGTGGTCGAGCACATCCAGCGCCTTGTCGCCCAGACAATAAATTCCACCCGAAATCAGATGGTCGTCGCCCTCCTGGTTATCATGGAACCCCGTGATGCGAGGCTTCTTGTGCGAACCCTGCTTGTCGAGCAGACTGGCACCCTCGGCATCCGCCTGCTTCTCCACGCCTACCCACAGCGGTTTTTCATCGTCCACGTATGGGGTAACAGCCATGCATCCGTCAATTTCCTTCGCCTCCTGGAAATAACGAATATACTTTTTGAACTCCTCCTCACGGAAGATGGTATCCACGGTGGTGAGACAGAAACGCTCACCCCTGAGATAAGGCGAGAGGGCATGCAGACTGTGCATGGAACTAGGAGTAGTCTTCACCACCAGGCGCAAAGGCACCGGCAGCTGCATCTGCTCCAGATGTTCACGCACCGCTGTGCTCCATTCGTTCACAATCACAACAATTTCCGTGGCACCGCAATCTACGAAGATGCGCAAAAGGCGCTCTATCATGGGTTCGCCACACAATGGCACCAATGGTTTAGGCTGTTCCACGCCCTCCTGTGCCAGTCGGCTTCCCTCGCCTGCGGCAATAACTGCAAATCTCATTCTATTTTTTCTTTTTTATTCAAGTATGGCATGTTTTCAGAACATGCTTTATTCTAGTATGGCATGTTTTTGTAACATGCTGAAGTTCAGTTTATAATTTCTGTTTGTAGCAGCGGCGGCGGCGATGCTGCACGCTCTCCAGATACTGCCACTGGCTCTGTACGCCCTTGTTGGTCTCCATCTGCGGCATCGCCTCGGCCCACTTGAAGCCATAGCGGTGATACTGCTCAATGAGGTCGGCAAAGATCAGGGCATTGGCGCCCTTGCTGCGATATTCCGGCAGCACGCCGATGAGCACCAGATCCACGGTGTCGGTCTTGTGCAGCTTCAGTGCCTTCACTATCTGCCACCAGCCCCAAGGCATCAGTTTGCCATTGCCTATCTTCTGCAGGGCATCAGTAAGCGATGGGAAGGAGACACCGAACCCAATCAGGCGATTGTTATCGTTGCCATCCACCACACCGGTGATAAGGTTCGTATCGGCTATCTTGATGTAGGATTCCACATAATCGTCAATCTGCTTTTCGGTGAGCTGCTGGAAGTCGTAGAGGTCCTTGTAGGTTTCGTTCACAATATGGAACACCTCCCTGCCCATGCCCTGCTTCACCAGTTCGTGCTTGGTAAACTTACGCACGTGCAGGTTATAGCGTTTCTCTATCATTTCGGCAGTCTTGGCGAATTTCGGCGGTGTCACCTCAGGCACCTTGATGCGATATTCCACCCAGTCGTTGTCTTTTTTCAGGAGATTGAAGCCTTCGATGTGCTGCGGATAGTAAGGGTAATTGTAGTTCACGTACATGGTCGATTTCTCGTGAAAGCCCTCTATCAGCATACCTTCTCTATCCATATCGGTGAATCCGAGCGGTCCCACCATCTCTTCCATCTCGTGTTCTCTTCCCCAATCAGCAACGGCATCCAGCAGTTTGCATGATACCTCCATATCGTCGATGAAGTCGAGCCATCCGAAGCGCACCTGCTTCTTGTTCCACTGCTCGTTGGCACGGTGGTTGATGATGGCAGCCACTCTACCCACCACCTTCGGCACACTGTAGTCGATGGCCAGGAAATACTGTGCATCGCAGAATTCGAAAGCCGGATTCTTGTCCTTGCTCAGCGTATTCCATTCGTCAAGCCGCAGGTAGGGCACGGCAAACTTATTCCCCTTGTAGAGGTCGTAATAGAACTGGATGAAAGCCCTCAACCCCTTCTTGGTGGTAACCGGTACGATTTTTATATCACTCATTTAACTATCTTATTTTCTTTTTCTATTTCTTAAAAACGGCATTTATCTCTTGTCAATGAACAGAGTTCATCTCTTTTAAATCAATGGACTTCCTCTCTTTTTAATTAATGTATAAGAGAAAACCGCTGCAAAATTACGAGTTTTTTTCTACTCTGCCAACTAATAGCAGATTTTTTTTCAAATAGATAGTTAAAATGCCCGAATATTTAGTTCAAAAGAAAATAAAACCGTACCTTTGCACACTGAATTTGGCAATTCTGATAGAAAAAGTAGTTTCGGAAAATATGAAGAAAACGAGAGATAATTATACTTTCCTCACCCATGCTCCCGTGCATAAGGTGGTTTTCACGATGGCTATTCCTACCATCATCAGCATGTTATCGACGAGTATGTACAACCTCGCCGACACCTATTTCGTGGGCAGTATCAACACCCAGAGCGTGGCTGCCGTGGGCGTATCGTTTGCCATGATGGCGGTGATTCAGGCTGTAGGTTTCTTCTATGGTCACGGAGCCGGAAACTACATCTCGCGAATGCTGGGTGCCAAAGAGGAAGAGAAGGCGAAAAAAATGGCAGCAACAGGCTTCGTGCTGAGTTTCCTTACGGGTCTCGTTATCGCCGTTTTAGGACAAATATTCCTTACACCGCTCTGCATTCTTCTGGGTTCCACACCTACCATCCAGCCCTATACAGAGCGCTATCTGGGCATCATCCTGCTGGGTGCACCTTTTATGACAACATCCTTAACGCTCAACAACTTGATGCGTTTTCAAGGCAACACGATGTATGCCATGAAGGGCATCATGTCGGGTGTACTACTCAATCTGATTCTCGCCCCACTGCTTATCATTTATTTTGCCTTAGGCATCACAGGAGCCGCCATCGCCACCCTCATCAGCCAGTGCTTCGGTTGCGCCATGCTTTTCTGGATGTCGCACAAGGGTCAGAACATCCGAATCCAGCTTCGCAACTTCACACCAACCAAGGCATACGCCAAGGAAATCATCTTTGGCGGCACCCCATCCTTGTCAAGACAGGGCTTGGGCAGCATTGCCACCCTGGTACTGAATGTGGCAGCAGGAGCCTATGGCGATGCGGCTATTGCAGGCATGAGTATTGTAACAAGAATTTCCTTCTTCACCTATGCCGTGGTCATTGGTCTAGGCCAGGGATTCCAGCCCCTCTGCGGTTTCTGCTATGGTGCCAAACTCTATTCCCGAGTAAAGGATGCCTACTATTTCTGCATCAAATGCGGCACGGTGTTTCTGGCTGCATGTGCCGTTATCGGCTTCATCTTCTCAGAGCAGATCATCGAACTTTTCCGTGATGACCCCCATGTAGTGGCCGTGGGTTCCGTAGCCTTGAAGTGGCAGGTAATCAGCTTTCCGCTAGTAGCCACCATCGTGCTTACCAACATGCTGATGCAAACCATCCGCAAACCTATCCGTGCCAACATCGTAGCGGCAGCCCGAAGCGGACTGTTCTTCATTCCGCTCATCTTCATCCTCCCTCATTTCTTCGGCTTGCTGGGTGTAGAGATGTGCCAGGCGTGGGCAGATGTCTGCTCCTTCCTCGTGGCGGTTCCGATAGCCTGGAGTGCATTCAGGGATATGTCAAGATAGTTTCTTATTTTAACGCTTATCTCCACCCCCACTTTCCCCGCTCCATCTTTCCATTTCTACAAAAAAATCCAAAAAAGCGCCTTTATTTCTTTGCAGTTCAAGAAATTAATCGTATCTTTGCACTCGAATTTTATTGATACATGAAGAAAATGAGTAAAGATACATTAACTCATCAGCTGACAGAGACTATCGACGAGCTTTCCAGCGCCGAATCATTGAAGGGTCTCTTCCATCAGCATCGAGACGGAAATCCACTTCCTTCGGGCAAGGCGCTCGAAGATATTATCAATTTGTCTCGTTCTATCCTCTTTCCGGGATATTTCGGAAACTCTTCCGTCAATATCTCAACCATCAAATATCATATCGGAGTAAGAGTAGAGAAACTCTACGAGATGCTCGCTGAGCAGATTCTTGCCGGACTGTGTTTCGCCAACGATTGCGAAACGGAAACCCAGGCCGAACTGCAGCACCAGCGTGCCAAGGCAGGTGTCATCGCCGCCAAAGCCATCATGGAATTCCCTAACCTCCGCAAGATTCTAGCCACCGACGTGGAGGCTGCCTACAACGGCGACCCGGCAGCGATGAGCCACGGAGAAATCATCTCCTGCTATCCCGTGATTAAGGCGTTAACCAACTACCGTATCGCTCATGTTCTGCACAAGCTCGGCGTGCCACTCATCCCAAGAATGATGACGGAGCTAGCGCACTCGGAGACGGGTATCGATATCAATCCGGAGGCTACCATCGGCCACCACTTCACCATCGACCACGGCACGGGTGTGGTTATCGGTGCCACCTGCATCATCGGCAACAACGTGAAACTCTATCAGGGTGTTACCCTGGGAGCCAAGAGTTTCCCGCTGGACAAGGACGGCAACCCGATTAAGGGAATCCCTCGCCACCCTATCCTGGAAGACGATGTCATCGTGTATGCCAACGCCACCATCCTGGGCAGAATCACCATCGGCGAAGGCTGCATCGTGGGTGCCAACGTGTGGGTGACCAAGGATATGAAGCCGAAAACAAAGAAATATAGAAAAGAAAAACAAAGTTTATTAGATATAGAATTCAATAATGGAACAGGAATTTGAA
>USJX01000024.1 GCA_900555035.1 uncultured Prevotella sp. | reverse complement strand
TCTACCTTTCTAGTTTATAAAGTAAAAAAGTGTCTACTGAAATCAGGAAAAGTCATAGTGACTTTACGCAAAGTCAACCCGAGCCTTTGCCCAATTATAACCAAAGCCTTGGGTATTCGTGCCCAAAATAGGCGGTTAAAAGTACTCGTACTTGTGGGCATGAGTACTCGTGCTTGCGGGCACAATCACCCATGTTAACGGGCACTATTTCAGAAAATCATTTACAGACTCTAAGCACGATAATAAAGCATCTGAGTTACAAGAAATGTTCGCACTAATAAAAGAATGCGTTTTAATACAGGCTTACTCTCTCTTTATTTATATGTTTTTTGCAGGAAATCTCCTGTTTTACGCTGAAATATTCATGTTTTACGCAAAAAAGATATAAATTTCGCTGCTTTGTGGCAATAAAATGGTAATAAGTGGCAATAAAAAACGCCTTTATTACCACGCTTAAATAATTATATATCAAATTATTATATCGCTGCGTGGTAATAGTGGCATTATTTCTTCCAAAACATTATATAATTAATATAACTATGCAAGCTAGCACAAGCCATCATCCTAATCCCCCTATAAAAGAATCAAATTTCTTTATATCATTTGTATTAAACAATATCTGTACCAACTTTTTTCTCTTATTAGTAACACTCTGCTTCGAAACCCCTAAAAGATTGGCAATCTGAGAAGGCGTGAACGAAAGCCTAGTCAACAAACAAACCTTAAATTCTACATCAACCATCATTGAGGTAAAAGAAGACATCGCCTTCCAAAATTCAGGTATAGACTTTTCTACCAACACCAACAAATCTTTCCATTCTCCATGAGTCGGTTGTTTACCCATATTGGCATAAGACTGAAACGACTTTACAATCTTGGAATTCATAAAATCTCTATCTTCTTTCCATTTCCCTTCATTTGCATTTGACTGATAAACACTTAACACAACATTCAGATCTCTCATTTCTTTCTCTTGCAATTTTAGCACATTTTGCGTAGAAACCAATTTGTTTTGAACTTGATTTAAAAAAGTTTTAACTTTTTGGTTGCTACGCACCAGCTTTCTTACAAAGAATACTAATACCAAGATTATGAATAGTGCAGCCGATAAAGTCTTCCAAGCCCTATTTGCCTCTTCTGCTTTTCTGATTGCCACTTTTTGGCTTTCCGTATAATCGAACAGAGCTTGCACTTTACTAACTTCCGCTGCCGAATTTCGAAAGTTTGCCGTATCATTAGCATCTGCATATAATCTAGCATACTTCACTACAGAATCTGCCATACCCTTACAAGAGTACACAGACATCAACCCCCTATACCCAGCTTCCAAATCTTCTATGTCAGATGGATAATTCAACAACTTACGATAGCACCACAAAGCAGAATCCAATAGTCCTACCTCTTTATAATACATCCCCAAATAATTATAGTAAAACTCTATTTCCGGATACAAAGGGTCTCCTTTTTTATCCAACAACTTAGACTTCGTACGATACTCATCAAGTGTTTGTTTGGCTTTTGCATATTCCTTTCTTCGCAAATAAATATCCGTCAAAGGGGGCAAAGCGGATGCTGCATAATCCTCTCTGCCAATCTTCCTATAGCTCCGATAAGCCTGAGATGTGATCTTAAAAACAGAATCCATCTTTCCTAATTGATGAAATACACCAGCTCTACGTTCTAATGCTTGAATATAGCCCAAAGTATCATTTGCCGCTAAAGCAAACGCTGCTTTTTTGTTAAGAGCTGTTTCTTCCATCTGAGGATAACGCTGTTTTCTATAGATTTCGGCTATTTGCCCATATATCTTCGAAAGCAATAAAAGATTACAATCCTTCCTATCCATACCAAAACTTGCCACGGCTTCATTATAGTATTGTAAAGCCTTGGGACTATTGCTTCTGTCACGATACACACTACCCATCATATAGCTCGCCTGAGCTTTCTCTTCTGCACTGCCATGCGAAGAGTAATAGTCAAGAACCTCTTCCATATAATCCAAGCTATCCATGGAGTAAAATAGTTTGTTCATTGCTTCTGCACGAAGCAACAGGTGTCTCATCCTGTCACTCTTGGAATACGCCCCAAGATATATACTATCCTGGCATAGCATTGCCCATGAAGAGTCAGGGCATGTATCCAACAAACTCTCTATTTGCTGCAATCTATGTTCACGGCTTGATGTGCATGCACAAACCAATGGCATTGCCAACAACAAGCAGAATAGAATTCTAGCAAATTCTTTTCTTCTATTCATTTGTTTTTTCGTCATATTTAGTTTCATTTTTTGGGGCAAAAGTATGAAAAATAGTCAGAAGCTAATAACAATATCGTTCTAAAACATAAAAGAATCGTCTAAGGCATGCAACGAATAGCCCAATAGTACTTATTTTTATACCCAATATTTCATTTTCTTTCGCATTGTGTACTATTTGTACTCATTACATTTGGTTATAAAGTTTTTTCTTATTACCTTTGTAAACGTACCCAAGATTTTCATATATGACACATAACAGATTACATGACATCAAAAAATGGACGGAAAAGATGATTCGCTTTTTCCTTCTGACCATAGCCACAAGCAGCATGCTTTATGGCGTGTGGCTCGTTATACGTATATTCATCACTGATACTTTCATAATTCCGTCTGAATCGATGCTCCCAACACTACATCCAGGCAATAGAATCTTCGTCAACAAAACCTTGATGGGAGCACGCATATACAAAGACTTCCAGTTCAGCAAGGAAGGCGTAAACCTGAAATGCTTTCGTACCAAAGGTTATCGTTCCATCAAACACAATGACATTGTGGTATTCAACATGCCCAATAAGGAATGGCAAATTAAATTTGTCATCAACTATGTGTTTTGCAAACGTTGCATCGCCTTACCTGGAGACAGCATCAGCATCACCAATGGCGTATATCATAATAATAACTACCAGGGCATCCTAGGCTATAGAGAGCAACAGCTAGCCTTGAAATCCATTCCAGACTCTTTCATAGCACCAGGAGCCTTAAGAGCCATACCTTTTGACGACCATCTGCCCATGTGGACCATTAAGGACTTTGGACCTTATTATATCCCTAGGAAAGGAGACCTTATAAAAATTACTCCACAAAATGCAGCTTTATATAAAATCTTATTGGAATATGAAACACAAAAAAACGTGGTTATCAACTGGGAGCAAAAACATGTTTACCAAGACGGCAAACCTTTCACCACACATCGATTCAGACATGATTATTATTTCATGGCAGGCGACAATGTTTTAGATTCCAACGACTCTAGATATTGGGGACTTGTTCCTGACGAATACATAATCGGTATCGTAAGCAAAACCATCTTATAAGAATCGTTCAAAAACAACAAAAAATCGCCTGCAATATTCCTATTACAGACGATTTCCGTTTACATATCCACTAAGACATGATGTCTTTGAATATTATTTCCCATCCTTGAAAAGAGAACCCAAGCCTACTTTTCCATCCCAGTTGAGATACCAGCTGGATATATTGTTCAAATCAGACTTAATCAGGCTCTTCACTACATCCTTCTTGTCCTCACCTTGGCGAGCATACACCTTGTCGGCAAGATAAGCAGGATTATTGCGACGCAATGCCACACGCATCAAGTCGTAGAAGCGAGTACCCTCATAAGCAAATTCCAAGGCACCCTCATCAACAATCAAATCCTCCACGGCATCCTGCTCCTCAGCCATGTTATCCCTTTCAGGATAAACATAGAAATCGTTATATTCCGACCAGCCAGAGCCTTTGGAATGAATACCAACCGTATTTTCATCAGAGCCTTCCGACTTGGTACGGAGTTTATATTTCGAAGTCGGGAAATCAAACTGCTTCAAGAATGCTTCCTCCTCCGGATAATAAGGCAAAATATCATTCTCAATCACATCATTGTTGACGCCCGTCTTCAGAATGGCAAAGGCAAAACGTGGGAAACCGGCACGGTTCAACGCCTCTGCCAAGCGGAGATAAACCATGGTGCGACGATAAATGTGAACATTGCGACTTGAATATTTGCTGTTGATCACATAATCTTCTCCTAATATTCCACTGTAGTTAGATACAGCAGAAAGGTATCTGAGGTCGCCCTTTCTGTTATTTTTCAAATTATCAGGCGCATAAATCACTTCTTTATCTGCATTGAGATGACAATACTTCTGAGCCTGGGAGAGCGTGCGCAACGCCACTGAAGGCATGATGGATACCTTGTAGTTGTTGCTTGCCGACGAACTGAACAGGTTCTTCAACTCACTGTAATTGCCCTCGGCAGGAATGGAATCTCCAGGTATCTCTGTGATGAGCTCCGAAGTGGCAGAATTCGACTCCACCTGGAAATCCGAACTCCAACCATCTTCTATCATTCGCCATTTACTATCACTCGAAGACCAGCTCACAGTTCTTTTATCTATAGGATAAGAAGAGTTTGAACCATTTCTGCTATTGATGTACTTATAATAGCAAAGCGCAGCCTCACGATAATTGCCTGCCCAAAGGTTCATGTCACCCATCAGCACATAGATAGGGAAATAGAACAACTTGGAGTCGTTGCCGCGGATGGTTCCATAGTTGGGTGTCTCCACGTTGGCATACGGAGCAATGTCGCTTGCAAAATAATTGCAAATGCCCTGGATGTCCTTCATCTCATACTGCCTGTCCGCATCGTCCTTGGTAAGAATAGGTGTCGTGATGAGTGGAACCTTGCCATAGTTTAGCACCAGCTGCAGGTAAGTCCAGGCACGGAAAGCCTTCACCGCAGCATACTCCTTGGCAAAGATGCGCTCATTCTTGCTGTTCTTTACCATGGTATCTGCCTTGGCCAGGAAATAGTTGCAATTGTTGATGACCGCATAATAATCGCGGGGAGCATTGTACTTATTCTCGGTTGAGATATTAAAATTGGCCAACTCACGCAAATCAGCGGAGGCAATGTCCTGCACTTCTGAGAGGTCGCCACGCAATTCTCCAAGAAGAATGGTGCGATCGGACAAAGCCTGCAACTTGTTCATGATGCCTATCACTGAATACAGTGTATCAGAAGCTGCATTGAGACGGTCTTTGTCGGCAGAGATGACTCTATCAGACTCCTGGTCGAGAAAATCTCCGCAAGAGGTAAACATGGCGCTCACCCCTCCCAACAGCACCCATATAAGGATATATGTTACTTTTTTCATAATTGATTGCTTTATAATGTTTGATGAATTCTGCTACGATTAGAGATTGATCTTTACACCAGCCAATATGCTGCGGCACTGCGGCAACTGTCCCAGGTCGATGCCCTGTCCTATCACGGCTGAGGTCATCGTAAACTCAGGATCGCTGCCCAGATACTTGCTCCAGGTAAACAGATTGTTTGCCTGAATCCAGAACTGAAAGCCCTGCAGCAGGGTGGAGTTCACTGGCAAAGAGTAACTCAAGGTAACGGTCTTCAGGCGCAGATAACTGCCATCCTCTATCCAGCGGTCGCAGAAACGACCGTTGCCCATTGGGTCCTGGAAGGTTACCTTAGGTATGTCTGTCACCTGTCCCTCGCTCTGCCAACGCTTGCTCACAGCCGTGGTCTGGTTCATGTAACGGCTGCCTGACTCCAACTGCTGGCGCATGTAGTTGTAAACATCATTGCCCACGCTGTAATTGAAGTTGAAGTCAAGGCGGAAACGCTTGTAGGCAAAGGAGGTGAAGATATTGCCATAGAAATCCGGATTAGGATCACCTATCACCTCGCAATCCTTGGCATTGATTATATGATTGCCATCCTTATCAACAAACTGCATATCGCCAGCACCGAAATAGTTTTTGTCCATTCCGTTGTCGCCAATGATATAGAGACCGGCTGCCTGAGCATCCTCCGTGCTCTTGAACACTCCTGCCGTGCGATAGCCATAGAACAGATTGGCAGGCTTGCCCACCTGGGTTCTTATCGTGGCACCATACACCGTGTTGTCAATATATTCCTTGCCTTCTGGCAAAGAGACGATTTCATTCTTGTAATGACCGATGCTACCGCCTAACTCCCAGGCAAAGTTTCGGGTATTGATAACCTTGCCTATAGCTGTTACATCGTAACCGCTATTCTTCAAGGAGCCACCATTGCACCAGTTCTTATCCAAACCAGACACATAGCTCAGCGACTGGTAGGTGAGAATATCATCGGTGCGGCTATTAAAGTAGTTGAGGCGCAAGTTCAACCGGTTGTTGAGTAAATTCGTCTCCAAGCCCACATTCCACTTCTTGGTAGTCTCCCACTTCAGGTGGTTGTTGCCGATGTTGTCGAACACGAGTCCTGAAACGGTCTGCAGGAACTTGGTTGCTGAGAAATAACTGCGAGCAGCATAATAATCAATATCATCGTTGCCACTTACATCATAGCCCGCACTCAGTTTCAGATAGTTGATGCCCGGCACCTTGAACCAAGGTTCATTGCTGGCTACCCAAGCAGCCTGCACTCCCGGGAAAACGCCCCAGGCGGCATTCAGCATATTCAAGGCGCCATCGGCATCCTTGCCAAATCGGGAAGAGGCCTCGGTGGTGAGGTTGGCCTGCAAGTAATAGCGCTGCAGATAGTTGTACTCAGCCTGCGCATACCAGGCGATGGATGTCCAGTTGTCATTGGCACCAGAGGTCTTCACGTTCAACAACGAACTGGAGATGAACGGAGTCTTGTCGTTACCGGTATTGTAACCCAGCTGACTGTTGAGCGTGTAGCTCTCCCAGTTGATGCGTGCTCCAGCAAAGAGATGGATGGCATGAGCCGCATAGCGGTTGCTCCAGTCGATGCGGGTATCGCTCATCACGGAGTTCTGCTTGGAGAACAGCGAGCGCACCTCATTCTCGCGGTAGGCACCTACGCTGCCCACATAGTAATCAGGCACACCGCTGATTGGGATATAATACTTCTCGTTGGTATTAACCAGATTATAACTGAAATGCTCGCTCACAAAGAGATGCTTGTTAAACTGGAACTTAGGCGTAATAGCCAAGTTGACCATGGAATTCTCCCAACGGTTTTTGTTTTCAGCATCAGCATACTCATTGATGGCGTATGGATTACCCAACTTATAATTATAGTTGGAATATTTTGCCAAGGCCTCGTCCAGATAGGTCTCGTCGCTGATGTCGAGATAGCTGTTGCTCAACACGCCATTGGCATAGGCGTATGGACTCAGCATCGGACTCTTGACATAAGCCAGGAACGAAGGAGCGGTAGGAGTACCCTCGTCATAGCTCTCCGGTGCGCCATCGTTGCGGATATTGCGGGTCTGGTTGGTAAAAGAGGCATCAAATGCCACGCTAAACTTATTAGTCAGTCGAATATCTGCATTGAATCGGATGTTCAAGCGGTTCTGGTTGTTAAACTTCAATGGAGTCTGATTGGCCACATAGCCCAAGCTCAGATTGTAGTCTGCCACATCATCACCACCCTCTACATTGATATTATAGTTTTGGGTGAGGGCATTACGATACACCCCATCCTTCCAGTCGGTATTGTTATGATACTGAGGATAATAATAATAGGTAGGGTCCTCGTTGAGGAACTTGAAGTTGGTAATCTTGGTGCGGGTGGTAGCCAGCAGATCAGAAGCATAGCTCTTATACTGCGACGCATCCATCATATCGTAGAACTTAGGCTTGGTGGTAATGCCCGTTGACAAGCTTGCCGTGATTCTGGTTGCCATGCTGTGGCTGCGGCGTGTCTTGATGACAATAACACCATTGGCACCCTTGGCACCATAGAGAGCCGTACCATTACGAAGCACGGAAACCTCCTCGATGTCGGTTGGCGAGATATTGGCAAGAATATCATTGTAAAAGCCATCGTGCAGCATCAGGCGACTATATTGCTGGTCGAAGATAACGCCATCCACAACTATCAGCGGCTGCGCATTGACGTTGAGCGAATTCAAGCCGTTCATAAACATCACACCTCCTACGCCAGGGTTGCCATTGCGGGCCACCGTGCGCACCTGGGCACCCAGACGCTTCTGAACTTCCTCCTCTATGCTGGAGGCAGTGGAATACTGGAAGCCAGTGGCTTTCTGCATGGCAGTGACATTATTGTCTTCACTATACTCTGCCGCGAAAACCGTGGAATAGAGAGAGGCTTTCTTCTGCACCTCATCGTTTACCAATCCTATCTTGGTGACATTGTAATCAGGAGCAGTAACCAGGAGAGAAGAGGCTACCAAAGGGACATCCAGCGTATATTCACCCTTAGAATTGGTGAGCACACTATAGCCCTGAATCTCGCCCACACTTACCAAGGCTCCGGCAACAGGCAACTTAGTGGCGGCATCGACGACACATCCCTTCACCTTACGGGAAGGATAACGCTTCACCGCCTTCACAGTCTTCTCCAACTGACCTGAGGTGGTAGCCTCGCTCTGCGCAAATGCACCATTTGCACCCAGCATCAAGGCAGACAAACCGAATATAATATATTTGTTCATTGTATATACGTAATTAAGAAGGATTAATAAGAAATCTTGATTTCCCTAGCTTCACTCACAGGGGCATCATGTGGTCGAACGATGATGCAGTCGATGCGCATGGTAGTCTGATACTTGGATGTCTGATTACTTGACACATCGGTGAAAATCTTGATTTTTGGCAGTCCCTGCGACAAGCCGTAGCCCGAAGTCTTGAACTTATAGTTGCTCTTCACCTTGACGGTATCTACCACATCTGGCTTCGTAACAGAAGAAACCGGACGTTCCCAAACGGTAGCACCGCTAGCCTGATAGCCGATGCGAGTCTTAAACTTCACCGGCAGTCGCTGCTCATCGGTAGCCAGGGTATCGTATGCCAACGCAGGGGCAAAGACTACATAAATATCATAACCCACCTTTGACAGGACATTATCAATATTGAAAGTCACCGTAGGCTGGGAGCCCAAACTCTTAGGAGCAATCTCTGCAAACGAATTGTTGGAGATTTTTCCATAGAAAGGATTGTTAGTAGGCACATTGCGCACGGTGTAAGGGTCGATGGCATTATCCAGAGTATCCAGGTTGAAGGTACTCTCCGCCTCCACCAGCAACTTCTTCAAGACGTTGTCGTAAGGAGTAATGCGGAAGTTGGAAGCCTTGCGCACATGTCCGTTGCTCAGGGCAATATCCTGGGTTCCCTCAAAAATGCCTCCTGCATCAAACGGACGGTAGAATATACCTGTTCGCTTTTCGTTAGAGTACAGCGTATAATAAGTATCCGACTCTGCCATTGTACAAACGGCTGAATCACGGAAAGCCTCATCCTTGTTTCCGCTGCGGTTGAAGATGGCACTGTTCAGTATCATCAGGCGGGTAAGCGTATATTGCAGGGAATCACGATTTTCCACCTTCGTGTCGAAATTGAAATAAGGTGTATATTCCTCTACCATACGCTTCCATTCCGCATTGGTAGGAGCAAGCAACCAGTAGGTGGAATCCTCTGCGCTCAATTTACCATAAGAATCAAAGAACCTGTTATTATACACCATCACCGAATCAAGATACTGCGTCTTGCCATCCACGATACTTCCAGGAACACTCTGATTGGCATCAAACTCATATTTTCCGAAACGGTTGATGAACTGATAAACGCTGTCAAGCTCATGGTCCATCGCCAGGTACTCAAACACATTCGGCTCATACTTCACCTTGCCATTGATGGTATATAAGATACCATTATTGTAAAGTTCATTCTTGGTTTCATAGCTTTCGCCACCGATAGCCGATGAGGAGAATGGCTGATACTTGCCGTTCATCATCACCAGGGAATCGGAGGTGACTGAAGACACCGACTGCTTGTAGAGGGCGATGTGATTCTGCAGGAACTGCTTCACCACCGGATTTTCTGCCGTTTTCACACCTGCCGCTTTCTGCTCGTTATAGAGATTCACCAAACTGTCGGCCTGCTCAGCACTCAGACTGCTGTTGGTGGGAGCGAAAACCGTGAAAGTCTGGCTTCCGTCCAATGCCAGGTCATATCCGCAAGCCTTTGCCACCTTGGCAAAGTTGGTCAGGTCGGCATTGCCGCTGATGGCTTCCCAAAGGGTAGCATTAACTATTCCCTCCGAGTTCTCACCGTAATGCTCATCCCACTTGTCTGAGCAGGAAGAGTAGCACAGAGCCGCCAGGATGGCGGCTAGTGCCTGTATTTTGTATGTCTTGAATATTTTCATATTTCTTGAGATTATTTGTTCTTTACAATGGATCTTCCATGCTGTTGCCATCCGTCACACCATATACGCTCTTTGGTACGAGTTCCAGATAGTCGAGGTCAAACTCGGTCTTACCTGTAGAGACGCAACGGATACGCAGGTAATGGTCTTTCTTCGGATCGACATGCACGGTACAGAGCACACGGCGAAGAGTCATCTGAACCGTAACAAACTGGCGATAGGTGCTCGCTCCGGCTCCATCATAGCGATAACCGCCCATGGCACCACGATAATATCCCTTGTTTTTCAGGTTCTTATAATCTGCCGACTTCTCTGCATCGCTCATGCTTGCATAGTCCTGCACCCACTCGGCTCCGAGCAGGGAAGCATCGGTCAAGTCCTTGGTCATATCCAGAGGAATGCCCTGCGGTTTGCCATCATAGTAAATCTGGGCAATACCACGGGTAGATTCAGCCGCATAACCCAATCGAATCTGCCAATCTCCCTCGTATGGTACAGGAGGCAGCTTGAACTCGATGTCGAAATTTCCAAAGAGGTTGAACTCATCTCCCTCGTAGGAATCGTAGTAATCGTGAGGACGACGATAAACGAAATAACCTGTGCTCTTTACGCCTTTCAGGTATCCGTTAGGGAAGTAATAGTTTCTACCATACTTACCTGTTTCGTCATATTCAGGGTCCTGCTGCTTCACGTTTCCGTTCTGTCGGATGCCATTAGTCTCCAATTCCGGGAAGATGGTAGAGAAGTCCATACGGATGCGGCAGTTATCCACGATGTCGCGAGTGGTCTCGTCGAAGGCAAGGATGTCATCCACATAGAAATACCATCCATTGATTGCTTGGTTGGAATACTCATTCTCCACGCTCTTCTGAATCATCGCACCACGCACTCTGTATTCATCGTCTCGGCGGCGATTGATGTAACGTTCACGCATCTGGTCGGCATCAGCATACTTCAGCACGGTGAGTTTCTCTACCTTCATCATGGTATGTGGCAACAGAGTCTCATACCAATCCACCGGGTTCATCAGGGCGGTCATGATACCGATGTCATTCAGCGGGGTGAGATAGTTCCAGCCTTGAATCTTGCGGTTCAGAATATGATATTCCATGAAGCGGCGCAGAGGGTTCACGCTGTCTGTCAGGTTCTCAAAGCTGTGTCCTTCCTTGCTCACATCCTCCGGATACATGACATCATATATTTCACATGACTTCTTGTAAAGGTCTAGCAGCGAGTGAATGCCATACTTGTTTGCCAAGATAGAATCGGTAGGCACAAAGGCTGTGAAACCATACTCCTTGGTGTCTGGAACAGTGGCAGTCTCCTTGTTGACATGCGATGTATATTTATAACGAGGATATTTCTCCGGGTCATAATCTGCATCTCGATAGGTGTTTCTCATCAAGATTGCCAAGCCCGTAGCGGTGAGAGCCTCAGAGAAGAGAGAGATTTTCTTATTCTCCTCCATCACGTCTGGCAACATGCGGTTGCTGTTTTCCAGCACCTCGCTCACCGGCTGCATGATACCATTCTCTACAGAGTCATCCTGCAACTCATAGATGATGTGCGATGTTCTGTTAAGAAACACTACGGCATTGCTATCCTTGTCCAATCCATGAGTCACCTCTATATAACGACGGTTCATGTTAGGAGTGGAGATAACACCCGTGTTCATGTCAGAGGTAGCATACATGTTGCTGATGAGATGGGTGCGAGCGATCGTATCGCAGTCGGCCTCAGAGAGTTCGTTCACCGAACTTAATCCCTTCTTGCTCAAATAGCGATTGATAGCCTCATTGGTTGGCGCAAAACAGGTATAGGCACCATAAGCCGACATCTGCTTCATCATGCCCGCACGTTCCAGGATAAGAGAGAACTCGCTGAAGTCTTGGTTGCTCAACAGGTAGTCGCTTACCATCTGCCCCTTGAATGTATAAAAGTTGGACTTATCAGGCTCATCAGAGCAGCTTGACATGACGGAGGCCGTCATCCACAGCCCTATCATCAGCATCAGTCCATATTTCATCTTGTTTTTCATTTTCGTCATTTTTTATTATTTACTATCAGTAGTAGCACTTCCAGAGCCATACGAAGGATTCTGAACCAGGTTTCCATTCACCTTGAGTTCATCGTTGTTGTAAGGCCAATAGAGACCATCCATCTTCGCCAGCTTGGTTTGCACCACACCACCATTGTCTGAACCCTTCTGCTGAACCTTGTTCACCAGGAAGTTGGTCTTTCCGTCACGGCGTGCCTTGCGCACCAGGTCGAACCATCGTTTGCCTTCGAACATCAATTCACGCTGGCGTTCCTGCAGCACGAGTTCCTCCATCTGGTTCTTGCTTGAATAGCTGTCGTAAGGAATGCTCTCATAATTGCCGGCAAAGGAAGAACGCTTTTCTATGACATTCACGATTTCGTAGGCTGCCTTCAGCAACGAATCGTTCTGTGCCTTCTCCTCATCGGTCTGTGGGTCTGACTTTACCAGCTGGGTAAGAGCCTCAGCCTTCATGAGCATCACGTCTGCCGTGCGATAGATAACCCAAGGAGCATAGCAGTTGCTCTTGTCATACCTGATACCTATTGATTTAATGTCGGCAGCACTTGCAGTTACGACAACATCCGAACTGGCAATTTTCTGGATTCCATAGACAGAGGTGCTTACCTTTTCTATATTTTGGTAATAGCGGAGGTCGTACTTGTCCTTGAACACCTTAAACTGCTGGTCTTCCACATCGCTGCCTATGAAATCGGCAGGCTTGATGATGCCGGCTTCGGTCTGGTTACCATACAAATAGGAAACGCTTCCGTTAGAGAGCATCGTCTCCGACTTGTCGTAAAGCAGCTCAAAGATATTCTCCTTGCACCCTTCAGCACTATAAATCAGTCCGTATGACCAACCATAGCTACCGCCGGTTATCAGGTTTTTATCGCAAAGCAGCGGATAACCTTCAAACAGCTTACCTGTGAGAGAGGCGCCTCCTCCCATCGAAATATTGCCACCTTTGAATTCCTTGGTCTTGCTCTCCAGCACATAGTCGGCATACTTCACGGCATTGGAATAGTCCTGCTTCCACAGATACATATCGCAGAGCATGGCATCAATGCAGTCACGGGTGATGCGGCCAAACTGATAAAGCGGTTTGTTTTCCGGATATTTTGTCACAGCATACGGACGCACACTTTCCAAATCGGCAATCAGGTTATTGAGCACCTCATCAAACGGAGTGGCAGGAAGGTCCATCTTCTGTGAATCATCCACAAAAGCCTCGGTGGTGTAAGGCACGTCTCTGAACGCACGAATCAGATAGAAGTACATCAAGTCGCGGATGGCAGAAACCTCGGCACGGGTGGCATTCAACTCACTCTCAGAATAGTTAGGGTCTTTCTGAGCCACCTCTGGCGCATAGAGCAGCACCAGGTTGCATCGGTTGATGATGTCATAGAATTCACCCCACGAGGTATAGGCATTCTTGGCATTGATATTCTCCTTGAACACGTTGAGCAAGCTCTCGTTGTTGGCGATGTTGGTTCCGCCCACCATATTGTCTGAACGAGATTCGCCCCAGATAATCATGCGGTCGATGATGGTCTGCGACTGCATGGCAGAATAACATCCCATCACGATATTCTCGACATCGCTCTTGCTGTTCCAGAACTTGTCCTGTACTATTTCATTGAGCGGCTCGATAGTCAGGAAGTCGGAACAGGAAGTAAGGCCCATCCCCAACACTCCGGCTACACCGATTGTCAATATCTTATTTTTCAGTTTCATAATCTTTCGTTTAAAAATCAACTGTTAAACCTAATGTATATGATTTAGCGCGAGGAGTCTGACCTGAATCCACAGAAGCACCATAGCTGCCATAGCCCACCTCAGGATCGGCTCCCGTATATTTGGTCAGGCAGAACAGGTTGTTGGCACTCATGTAGAAGCGCAAGCCTCGCAAGCCTATGGCTTTCTTCACCCACGTCTGGTTGAAGGCGTAAGAAAGCTGCAGATAGTTGAGACGCAGGAAGGAACCATCCTCCACAAAGCGGTCGCTTATCAGTGTATTGTAGTTGGAAGCTGTTCCATACATGGCTCTTGGGATAGAAGTAATATCGCCTTCCTTGCGCCATCTGTAGTTCACAGCCTGACTCTGGTTATTGTTGTTGACCATGGCTTCAGCATCGAGACGGTTGAGATTGAGCACCTTGTTGCCTATACGATAATTAAACTGCGCATTGAGTTTCCAGTTGCCATAGTTGAAGTTGAAACCGAATCCACCCGTCAGCTTTGGCAGGGAGCTTCCCAAATAAACGATATCGAGCTCATTGATGTTTCCATCTTCATTGATATCCTCATAGATAGCATCACCACCTCTGAACTTGTAGTTCTTGGCATTGGCATTGTTGGAGTAATTATACATCATGCGAACCGGTTTTCCCTTGTCATCATAAATAACGCTACCATCCTTTTTCCGGGCTACAGGAGCTGTCTTGCCAGAAGCCAGGAATGCTTGCTGCTCTTCGGTGGTCATTTTGGCAAAGGTATCATACTGATACTGGTAAACGCCCTTGCTACGGAAGCCATAGATGGCACCGAAAGGATTGTGAACCTGCACACGCTGCAATACCTCGCGATTGCCATAAGCAAAGGTTGAGTTGAGGGTTTCCAGGATTTGCGGATCCATTGTAAGAATCTCGTTCTTGTTGTTACCCAATGTTACATTGACATCCATCCAGAACTTCTTGCCGAACTTCATGAGCTTGTTGGTATTGAGATTCAACTCCCAACCCGTGTTGCGCATGGAACCCACGTTCTTGTAAGCCAAGGTATAGTAACCTGTGTTGGAAGGAATGCGAACATCGTTCATCAACATATCCCGGGTGGTCTCAGTGTACCAGTCGATGGTTGCCGTCAGCTTATCTTCCCAGAAGCCGAAATCCATACCTACATTATATGATTCTTTCTTCTCCCAACGCAAATCGGTAAGCTTCACGTTGATTGGCCTCATGGTAGAAGCATCCAGATAGCGGTCGCTTGTAGCATATTTGCTGGCATAGAGATAGTCGGCATTAGGCTGGTTGCCCACCACGCCCCAGCTAGGACGGATACTCAACATGGAAAGCCATTTAGCCGTTGGCTTCATCCAAGGCTCATCCACCACATTCCATCGCAATGACACAGCTGGGAAATAGCCCCAGCGACGGTCGGGACCAAACTTGGTCGTTCCATCTGCACGTACCGAAAAGTCGAACATATAACGTCCCTTGTAGGCATAGTGGGTAGAGAACGTATAGAACATCGAACGCCACTGGCTGAAGCTGGAACTCAAGCCCGAGATAATACCACCCGCATCTGGACTGGTGATTCCTCCTGCAGGAAGACCACTTCCATCCGTGCCCTGACCATTAGAACTACCTGATGTCAACTCGAAACGAGCCAAAGCCATCAGGGAGTGGTCTTTGTTCTTGAACGCCGGAATGAATGTGAGTGTCTGCTTGGTATTGAACGCCACACTCTTGTTGCTGCTAGAGTTGGAGAGGTTTACACCATTTGACCATGGAATGGTGACCAGTTCGTTAGGATAGAACTTATCTACATACTCATTGAAGATGTTCATATACACACGACCCTGCCAGTTCAACTGGGTGTGATCTTCGTCCATGCCCAGCAGGTGATAATTCAACTCAAACTCTGGGGTGATGTCGTAAGTCCGGTCGTCAAACTTGGCAAGATTGGCACTCGCCACCGGATTGACATACAGTTTCTGGTCATCATTGAAGACACTGGAAGCCGACTGCAACATGGTGTAGTAGCGATTGGTGTCTGCACCTGTCACGGCATCTTGCTCGTAAATGCCCATATTAGGCATCTTCTTGTAAGCCAGCGACAAGAGATCGTCGTAATTCTTCTTGTTCTTGGTGTAAGTCAAGGCGAAGTTGGTGGAAATCTTGATGCGGTCGCTCACATAGTAGTCTAATGCCACACGGGTAGCGAAACGGTCCAACTGCTGCTTGATGACAGAACCCGTCTCATGGTCGAAACCTCCGGCAATACGGAAGGTAGCCTTCTCACCACCACCGGTTACAGACAAGTAGTGGTTCTGGCGCAAACCAAACTGGGTGACGGCATCAATCCAATCAGTATTGTTGTTATACTGTTCGTATTCCGAATAAGTAGGGTCATAGTTCAACTCAGGAATATTAGACGCCTTGTCACTCTGCTCCGGATTGAAGTAACTTTCCTTCAGCAGCATGGTGTAGTCATCGCCATTCAGCAGCTTGTAGCCCTTAGGCTGATGAGTACCCGTGAGACGGAGCGAGTAAGTGAGCTGCGGTTTTCCACGAGAACCACGCTTGGTGGTAATCTCGATGACACCGTTGGCACCCTGCGAACCATAGATGGCAGTGGCAGCAGCATCCTTCAGCACGGTGATGCTGGCAATATCTTCAGGGTTGATATTAAGCAACTGCGAGAACTGCTCATCGTTGGCATTCTTCACATCAAAGTTGCTCATATCCACATTCCAGGTGTTGCCGTTCACCACAATCAGCGGATTGCTGCTGGTCAGTGAACTTACAGAAGATGAACCGCGCAAGCGCATACTGGTTCCTGCTCCCAGGTTACCTGAAACAGAAACGATGTCCAAGCCCGAAATACGTCCCTGCAGCGCCTCATCCACCGTGTTCAGTCCTAGTCCTTCGAACTGCTTGGCAGAGATGGTCTGTGTAGCGTACGACAACTCTCGTTCCGGAATGGCCAGACCACCGGCGTTCAAACGGCGCTTGGCAGTAACAGTCACAGCTTCAATCTGCGTATCAGAAGTCAACATGATGTTGTATTCCGACTTGTTAATAGCCATGGAGATGGTCTTATATCCCACGTAGCTAAAACGGATTTTATTCTTCGGGTTGCGCACTTTCATTGAGAAGTTACCATTGACATCCGTAACCGTTGATTCAATGATACGTCCACTTCCGTCAATCTCGCAGACAGAAGCACCGATGATGGCACCAATCTCATCGTTCACAACACCATGCACAGCCGTAAGGTCCTGCGCCGACACTCCCAAGGCAGAGGCACAAAGCAGTGTCAATATCGTAGATTTATATTTTGTGTTCATAAATTATCTTCTCCTTGCTTTACTTTTAGAAGTTGACAGTCCGATGAGTTCTCTCCAACTGTTGAGCTGCTCTTTCTGGTTATAGATCAAAGCTCCGTTAATCTGGTGTACCACTACATCAGAAGCGTTGTAGATAACATCATTTTCCTTATCTTTGTTCTTGATCCAATACTCACGGCCCTGGATGTTGTAAAGACCAGGTGTCTTGACCACTGAGCAATGAGTTCCCATCTGGTCGGTTACCTCAAGCTTGTCCTTATCCGAAGTAACCATGATACTATAGAAACGCTTGTTGGCCGGATTATTAGTAAAAGTCTCGAACTTCACATTTGCATTGTCTGCACCACCGATGATAACAGAATTATCCTGGATGTGATATTTCAGGAAATTGATGATGCGAGCTGCCAGAGCGGTTTTTGCTTCCTTAAACTTATTGTTGTTACCTCCGAAATCATCTACGGTAAGATTCTCTACATCAGTCCAATATGGCAAATATCCCTCTGCATGCAGTTTCTCTATCGCCTCGTTGGTTGGCACATAAACAGTGTAATTGTAGGCATCGAAGAGCGAGATGTTCATGTCTGCGCAAGTGTTGGAACCACTCTTGGCTATCATAAGGGCATCTTTTGAGGAAACAGAACCAGAACCTGCAATCAGATCGTAGAACTTAGAGAACTCCGGATGCGCCTTCAAGATGGAATAAACAGACTTCTGGCTGGTCATCGGCATGGCTTCGTTCATGATATAAGACTTACCATTGCCGTCCTTGCTCTTGTCGGTGATGCTCTGAATCGTCACGGAGCCACCCTGCTCTACCTGCAAGCCTCCTGCTACAGTCATCGTTCCCACATTGCCAGGGTTCGTTATCTTGAGATAGCCACCACTCTTGGTCTTGTAATAGGCCTTTCCATCCTCTACATCGCCAACAACTATCAGGTTGTTAATCAAATCAACCAGTCGGTTCTCTACCTGTGCATCGGTAGCATCGGTCAGTTGCTCACCTATGGTATGGTTGACCAAGTCATACTTGAATCTATACGCCTTCACTCTCTTTGAGTCATTGTCAAAGTAGAACTGATAGAGCACCTGCGTGGTGTTGCCGTATGAACATGGATCCACATACTCCAGCATCGCCGTATTGGTTGGGATGAAGAAACTGTAATAAGAATCCATGGAGTTGAGATATGGCTCGAACGAATTGTTTGGAATGCTGGAAATGCCCCAATAGATAACGTTCATCGTCTTCTCGTTCACCAGGGCTGGGAAGGAAACGGATGAATAATCGGCAGGAGGAAATACCTTGTTGGTAAGATAAACCACACCGTTGCAACCCATGAAGCAGCTATCCACATCGGCAGGAGTCACGCCAATCGATGTCTTGGTGGTGTTATCTACGATGTTGCCGAACTTGGAAGGCACCGTCTCGGAGAAGGAATTGATCATGCCGATGTTCAGGAGCTTCACGAGCACCTTGGCTGGCACCTCATCCCAGGAGCCATACATTTCCTGCAGCACCTTGCCGCCGGCATTCCACCACTCGTTGAGTGCCTGATCGGATGGTACGAGCATCGCTCCGCAGTCATAATGCAGGTCTTTATCAGAAGAACCCGAAGGGAAATACTGGTTCCAGCCCGGGTCGAAGAGCAGCTTGGCTTCTACGGTTCTGTCTGAAGGGTCGGTATTTACTTCGCCCTGCTTCGGCGAACCGTAACTGCCAGTATTGCCGGATGAAGCAAAATACTTCAGTGTGAACACGGAGTCGGTGTTGTTATACAGTCGGTTGTATTCCTTGGTAGCAGCGTCATCATAATAAGGTGCCGAGAAGCGGTTCATCATGCGGGCAAAAATGCTCATATTAGCATGACGGTTGATAATCTGCGCCATATTGTCCGACTGCACCATCACGCCATCTACCTTATGCAGATATCCATTCTTACAGGTAATGTCGCTCTCTACAACCTTCTTACCGTTGACCCAGGAGTCGGAAACGGAATTTGAGGCTCCGTTGGTCAGGATACTGAGGTCGTTGGATGTAATTTTATTATACTGCATGTAGGCAGGCAGGAAATGAATCATCGGCTTGCCGGTGTTGTCGCGCAACAGCACAATGCCCTTGGCATTGCCTCTGTGTTTGTCCCAATATTCGGTGGCAGGCATGTCGGCAGGCATGATTCGGGATACGGAGTCGAGCACCGAAACGGCTGTTTCACGACGCATGCATAAACCTTCCTGCGGTGGATTGCCCTGCAGGTTACTCAGCAGTTCGATGAGATAAGCGTTGTTGATCATCGCACTGTTGAGCAGGATTTTCTTCTGACCGGTAGAAAGATCTTCATAACGACGCACGCCCCAGTCGTTCGACTTGAAGAATTCATCGAAAGCAGCATCATCCGCCACAAAGAGGGTCTTGCTACCCGTTCTGTTCAACACTGCCGTCTGACCCAAATCATCAATCAGACGAATCGTATAGCCATAATTGCCATAGTTCTGGAGCTGCTCATAAATAGAGTTACCCAACCATGACGGCTGACCTTCCAACACATCCTGCGTACAAGACTGTGTCAATCCTGAGCCAGCCAGCAAGACCAAGGCGATGAACGCCTTGGCACTTGTTTTCCGGATTCTAGGTTTCTTGTTTATCATAAACAGTTATTTTTTATTGTTGTTTTTCTTATTTCACGATAAAATTCAGCTTTTTATTTCACTATAATCTTCACCGCCGAACTTTCACGTCCGTTATACGCCTTCAAGAAATAGAGACCTGCTGAAAGATTACCTGGAATGTGATAATCACCATCGCGCATGAAGCTCTGTGAATAAACAGCCGCACCATTGGCAGAATACATCACCACAGGAATCTGGTATCTGCCAGCAGCCTTCACGCTGATAGGCAAACTCTCTCCCGCACGAACTATCGTCTTGTTTACCACCAGAGCAAACTTGGCAGCCTCATCGTTCTGAAGATTTTCAATGCCCGTAGTCGGTTTCTTGAAAGTTGGGTCAGAGAGTCTTAACGTGTACATATACCACTTCATCTGGGCCTTGGCTGGCTGATACACATGCTCGCCCATCTTCAATCGGTAGTCGAAATGGCGCTTGCGGGTTTCATCGTTCTCATAAATATAATCGGTGTTTGAGATGACGGCAATCACTACGCCATTGGCAGGCTCTTCATGCAGGGTCATGGCTACGTCGCCCTCTCCCTCCACAGGCTGCGAGTAATATATCTTGCCTCGCTTGGTGCGGTAGCACAACTGGCAGACCATGTTGGAGCCAAGTGGCTTGAAATGGATGCTCACCGTGTTGCCCTTGGTGCCATCTACGTGCAATGGCACCTGGTTGGCACCGCTCCATCCTGGCGTGGTTCTGTATTCCGGATAATACCATCCTGCACTATCAGTCTCGTTACACTTATACATGTTGGCGTATGGAGTAGCTTGCCAAGTCTTCACGCTTTGTGAATAAGGCGACCATTCCTGCTTGATGTCAACTAGCCAGTTGTCGTTGAGCAGTTTTCTGCAGGCTGTTGACCACACACCCACATCAATCATCGCCTGTCGGGCACGATACTCGGTGATGAGGTGGCGCATCTGTCGGTCGCCCAGGGTTCCAGCCATTCCTTCGAGCACTCGGGTCTTGCAGTTTCGCCAAATCCATGGAATACTTCCCTTGCCCAGGATTTCGCTTACAAAGTGAGGGAACAGTTCTCCATATTGCACGCCACCCAGAAGATTGCGCCAGGTGCAAATCTGCCCATTGTCACCATACATATTTACACCTTCTGCACTCGGTCCGCCGAAGGAATCATCCAGCAACCAGCCCGAATAGCATTCTATCGGCATGAAAGGAGCAATCATGTTGCCCGCACTCAGATAGCCCATGCTCTCTGGAGTCTTTCCGCTCTTCTTTACCTCAGCCTCAGCTTGCAGCCAGGTGTTGCCAGCCTCCTGATACCAGGCAGACTGCTTGCAGCCTTCCAGGTCGGCGAAGATGGCATGAATGCCCTCATGTACGCATGCATTCTGCTGGAAGGTCTGGTCGGTCACGGTCTTACTGTGGTAAGAGTCGTAGGTGAAAGAAGGGTCGAAGCAGGCGATAGGATAATAACTGATGTTGACCATAGGCCAGCTGGCATTATTATAATAGGTGGCACTTTGCCACCCTCCCATTTCCGTAGAGTCGGCTGAGTCGCTATACAAGCCACTTCCATATACATATACCGTACTGTAATAACCATTGCGTGCTCGCTTGTCTGGCGGCCAGCCCATCACATCGCGGAAGTAGGCGAAGTCTTCGTTCATCTTCTTGAGGATGTTCTTCTTGGCTTCTTCGGTCACATACTTGCTGGTTTTAGGTCCCCAGGCTATCGCCCACCATCCATCAGCCATGTAGCCCTGCTGATTATTGTTCTCTGGCAAGAACTTGGTTGGCGGCTGCAAGGAAGGATATTCACTCCGATAGTCGTAATCCAGGGTTGGGGAATAAGAAGGCCACTTGTAGGGCACCGAAGGGTCATAGACAATCTCACCATAAACATTCACCTCTCGAATGCCACATGCCTTGTCACTCTTCATATAGATTCTGATTCTATCAGAAGACACATCAGTAGCAGTATTGGAAAGTCCGCGCTTGGATATATTATTAATAGGTGTACTCTTTACCCATTCGTTTCCATCCCAATAAGCCACATAGGCATCGGTAGGCAGGGCGATGTCGCCAGAAGCGGTGGTCCAGAAAACCTGGATGCTGCTCACCTTTGCCTTAAACTCCCATTGGAGTTCTACATATTCATATTGACCATAAAACGCCGAACCATGCTGAGAAGACCAGTATGGGGCGTTGACATTGGCATTGCCATCGTTGATTAAATCAACAGGTCTGCCAACCGACTGAACAGATGCAGACATGCGCCAAACCTTATCGGTGATTTCCGAGTTTGCTGCAGTTGCGCTAAACGAACAAAGAGCCAGCGAAATTCCTAAGAATGCTCGGTTCATGTTGCGGAAAAGATAGTCTTGTTTCATCTCTTTTAAGTTTAGTTTAATTGTCGGTGCAAAAGTATATAAAAATAAAAAGACAAGCAAATTTAAAACTAATAAATATGTCCATTCACTAAAACATTCCTCCGAAGCAAAACGAGCACTAAAAGAATCGTCCGATTCAACAACAAATTCGTCCAACTACCACATTTTCAGACGATTTTTATAGTACTATTTCAATATTTGTATTACATTTGCAGCGTAATCAAAAACGGGCAATGCGAAGCACTTCATATTATAAGTGTGGTGCTCCATATCCAAAATAACTAACATAACTAACAAAAAATAAGATTTATGAAAACAAGTACTCAAAACGTCAGACATCTTATGCTGACAGCCGTAGCAAGCCTTCTCGGCCTATCGGCAAATGCACAGTACAGTCAAACTGTGACCCAGTATCCTAACAGCTCTTACGAAGCCGTTCCTGCCACCTTTAAGCTGACAGAAGTAGCCCAGACGCTGAACACCGATACTGCAACTTTGGTAAACGCCCTGAAGACCTGGCTCGAGACCAACACAGCCGAAGGCGTTACCCCAAGCGGCGACGCCATGTTCCAGGCATACGTAGATGATGCCCTGGTTCCAACAGACGCTTCCGGCTACAACGGCAACTTCAACGGCATGTGGTTCGGTAAAGATGGTACTCTGCAGCCTTACGGCGAGCAGGCTGCCTACCACGCTGAATCTGCCTGGGATGCTAACGAGGATGCTTTCACCATCTCCCTCCTTCAGTATCCAAACGCATTCATTGGCGGTGAAACCAACACCAAGAAGTTTGCGCTGACCTACGGAGGCAAGACGGCTACATTCGATGTCACCTATAATATCAACACACCAGCAGAAGTTCCTACTCCTGTCACAGTGCTCCGCTCTGAATTGGCTGATAAGATGACCAAGACAGGCGAGGCTACCGTAAAGACCACCCGTACCGATGTGCAGGGTTACGAAGCTACATCCTTGAAGGTAGATGCTAAAGAAATTGCAGAGAAGTTGGGCATCGATCTCGATAAGTTCAAGACCATGAGTCTAGAAAAGATGATCTACACCATCGGATATGACAATACCAACAGCGGAATCGCCAACGATACACTGACCAACAAGTCAACAGCTTCAGCTCCTGGCTTCTGGTATCGCACTACAATATACGGTCAGGGCGAGGAACATCAGGGCGAGGAATCTCCTATCCTGGGTGCAACCAACTATGGCGGAGAAGACAAGCTCTTTATCGAAGGCTTCAAGTTTGATGGCGACTCTATCACCTGCAACCTGGGGCAGTATCCAGGCAATCTGAAGGCCAACGACAATCTGGTGGCTTCTATCTACCTCATGTATGGTGACAAGTACTATCAGATTAACTATAATGTAACCTGCGAGGCTGCAGCCGCAGCAAGCATCGCAGAGATGGAGAATACCGGTAATATCAATGTTGAACTCGAGTTCAACCAGTTTACAGGCGACTACGGAGTAGTTTATAAGGAAATCGACCTCGAGGCCATCAAGGCTGCTCTGGGCATTACCGACAATTCAGCTATCCAGTTTAAGGTAGCCAAGGACGATGAGACCTTCTATCCTGGCAACACCGATGCTGGTGCTTATGGTTACTGGATGGATGGCGAAAGCCACAAAACCAGCTGGAAGGATGGCGAGGCAAGTCCATTGTTCGTAACATTGGAAAAGGCAGGCGAGCCTGGCAAGATTGGCGTAGGTCTCTTCGCCGGTTTACACCAGAAGGCAGGCACCAGCTATACTGCCAAGGTATATTATGTAGCCGGCAACAAATACTTCACCATCACCCTGAAGTGTAATGTGGTTGACAAGCAGCAGGCTGCCCACACCTCTTGGAAGGTGGTAGCCAACAAGAAGGTGGCTAAGCAGGTAATTGCCAGTGCAGATGCTTACATTTCAGACAACAACCAGACTACATTCAGCCTTACCAAGGAAGAGTGCCAGCAGCTGATTGGCACAGATTCTCCTACCCTGTATTGCGACCTGGCAGACTCACTGCAGGTTGACGGCAAGCTCTATGCTCCATATTCAGTATATGCTTGCGATCCTAAGCCAGGTGTATGGCTCGGCAAGAACGGTCAGGGTCACCTTTGGAGCGGAAATACAGAGGCTCCTGTAGGTATCTGCTGGTTGCAGAGTGCCGCCAACGGTTTATCAGCAGGCGACTTCGCCGTATTCCAGGTTCCTAATATCAACAAGGCTGGCGATGTTTACAAGGCTAAGCTGTATCTTGTAAACGATGATACCTACGATATGATTCAGATTGACTTCAACATCTCGTTCGTAAGCGCCATCGAATCAGCTGAGACAGTAGGTACAGAGAACATGACCGTATCTTCATCTAAGGACGAAGACATGCACTTCAAGCTCGACTTGAGTAAGGCTGCAGAGGCTCTCGGCGTACCAGCAGAAGACCTTCTCAACGATGATAAGGGTTACTTCAAGGTAATGACCGCATCTGGTACATTCACCAGTGTCAATGTTACTCCTAGCAGCGGTTACACCTTCGATAAGGACGGAACCTACAATGCCGGCGGTGACGGTGCCTTCGGTATCGCTTACAATCCAGACAATGAGGAGTGGGATGTTTACAACGTTACAGCTTCTACCAGCATTGAAGAGGATGCATGGAAGATTATTACCACATTCTGTTTCGAGGTAGATGGCAAGCAGTATATCTACAATGTCACCGTGGTTGACAACGAATCATACACAACAGGCATTAAGGACATCAAGGTTGAGAGCGTGAAGAATGGCAAGATCTACAATCTCCAGGGTATGGAAATTGCTCACCCAGCCAAGGGTCAGATGTACATCAAGAACGGAAAGAAGGTTATTTTCTAATAAGAAGATTATTTTCTAAATAATATCAAAATATCAAAGAGGGTGTGTCATAAATCCATGACGCACCTTCTTTTCTGTTTTCAAGAACGTAAATCCGCTAGTCTTTACGACCTCCAGGGTATAGAAAAGACATAGAAAGACATAAAAGACATAAAAAAAAGCAAGCGGTAATACTAATCACTAGTACTACCGCTCTATCTTTGGATTAACATTTTGTTTTCGTTTACTAAGCTTCTAATTGCTTAGCTTTTAAACTAACAAACCATTCTAATAAACCTATTTATGATCAACTATTCAATTTATTGCTTTATTTTTCTTTACTTTATTTTCCGGGAATCCAGAAATTATTGTCCCAGCGCCTTTTTCAGCTTCTCCACGGCTGCACGAATCATATCGTGCGTGCCGCTTCCGTCGGTCACGTATTTCTGAACCATTCTGCCATAGTTTACGGCATCTTTCAAATCTTTGTTGCTCTTTTCGTCCGGCCAGCCAGCCCTGCGGAGCAAGCCCGAAAGTTCACGAAGATCCTCCAACTCGGCAAGATTGCCAGGGCGCATCGTGTTGATGGCACGGTTCAGGATGGCAGCAGTGCCCTCCAGTTCATCCTGGGTTACCTGCTTCTTGCCCTTCGCCACCAGCTTCTGTGCCTCAGCCTCAGCCTTCAGCATCCGCTCGTAACCGAATGGAGCCCATGGCGCATACTCAGGAACCTTCTGCGAAAGAGCATTCCATTGCTCCTGAGCTTTCCTTTGTTCCTGAGCTTTCCATTGCTCCTGAGCAGTCTTGCGCTCGGCAGCAAGATTCAAGAGAGAATTCAGCTCCGTGAAATCCAACTTCGCCTTCTTGCTCTTCCTGCTCTTGGCATCCGTCAGATTAATGCGGTAGTAATGCGTACTGTTGGCATTGCGATAGTAATCCGGCTGGAACTCCTTGCCATCCATCTTCAGGGTAAGAAGATTGGCTCCGGCTCCCGTGGTTACTCCGTTTGATTCGCCCACCGTAATCTTGCTCAGTTTCGAGTCGATGTTCAGCGTAGCCTGGCTCCAGGTCTGTGCACCCGTACCCGCCATGACCAGCGGTCCATACATCAGGGTTCCTACCCACGATGTCTTCAGCGGAGTGCCGTCCAGACTCGCCACATCGCTCGAAAGCTTGTCGGCTCCATATTCAATATGCTTGCTGAAAGGCATTTCTATTTCAATCACGTCGCCCACCTGCCAGTGCTTCTTCGCGAGCTCCACATAGCTACTAGGCTGATATTCCTTCGCCACCTCCTTGCCGTTCACCTTCACCGAGAAACCTCTTGTTGCCCAGTATGGCACACGGAGCTTCAGCGTGAAATTGCCCTCGCCCTGGGTAATCCTGATAGAAGAATGCTGAGCCGGCCACAGACAGTCCTGCTTGATGGTCACGCCCTTCGCCTTCCAGCGCAGGGTAGTTGGCATATAGAGTCCCACCCAGAGGGTGTTGTCGTTGGCGAAATAAGCCGACTGCTGGTATTTGGTGTGATTCTCCGAACCCGTTCCGCCGCAGCAGGTGCTCTGAGGAGTCTCGTTGCCGAAGGGCTTGGTAGCATTCAAGCCCACCGCATACTGATAGCAGGTTTGATACTTCTCCGGATTCAGCGAACCGATAATCTGATTATACAGCGTGCGCTCGATGTAGTCGAGATACTGCGCATTGTCAGGCTGATAGCAGTTCAGATCCTTGGTCAGCTTGATGAGATTGTAGGCGCAGCAGGTTTCGTTGATGTCAGGATAAGCCTGCGATTCGCCCTCCTGCAAGCCGTTGGTTGCCATGCTCAGAATCTGCGTATAGGGCTGGCGGAACATCTCGCCGTTGCCTACGCCACCCATCGCATACATGTATCTGCCCTGCACCAGACTCCAGAAGTTCTGAGCCAGATTGTAATAATAGGACTTCTGATTGCTCTTGTAACTGCGCAAGGCTCCGATAATCATCGGGATGTGCTGGTTAGCATGACGGGTGCGGATGTCGTCGATGTTCCTGCTCAGCGGGTCGAAGAACTTAGGCGCATCAAAGCAGTTGGCAGCCTCGAGGAGCTTCGCCTTCTCATCCGGATTGGAAACCATCTCGGAAAGTCGGGAGAGCGATTCGCTCATTCCTCCCACCTCTCCGGCTATGTACATATCCCACATCTCGTATCGGTTGCCCGGTTTGGCTCTGCGCTCATCCTGGTTGCCCTCCTGCTTCACGTAAGTGCGATAATGCATTCGGTTCCACACCCAGAGCCCCATGTCCTTGGCTATGAGAAGTGCCTTGTCGCAGATTTCCTTATCATCAAAATAGGTGGCTATGTCGATGAGTCCTGCCAGCTGCTTGTGCACGCTGTAGTAAGGCGCCCACACCCAGTCGCTGTTGTTGTAGGCACGATACATTTCTATCAGGGCGCAATGCTGAGCCGGAATGGCGTTGATGTAGCCGTAGCCATACTGCTCAGGATGCTTCTTGTATTCATCAAAGGCAGCCCAGGTGCCCTTCATCTCTCTGAGTTCAGCCTCGGGAGCGAAATCTCTCGCCTCCCAGTAGCGGTTCAGTTCCTTGTTGAACACGAAGGTCTTCTCCTGGCACTCGCGCAGTTCGTTCACCATGCGGGTGATGTTTTGGCGGAGGATGGCCTTCTGCTCGGGCTTGGTTGCCACGGCGTATGCCTGTGCGATGGCCGACATGTAGTGGCCCGAACCGTGCCCCTTGAGTTTGGTATCAGGCGAATCCCAGCCGTCGCTCCGGGTGTAGCCCTCGGTGCTCAATGCGTAGGAATCCCGATAGTTGTAGAGTTGCTGGCTCACGTCCCAGGAGCAGATTTCACGGATAGCCTCATCGCGATTGTGGGTGAGTCGGTTGTCGCCGTCGATAGTTACATCGGCAAGCGAGAAGGTGTGCGCCACCTCGTTCTGAGGAATCTGATACCCCTCCTCCACTACCTTTATCTGAGCCTTGATGGGATAGCCGTTGTCGGTGGATTCATCGCCGATGATGAATCCACCTATCTCATACTGGCTACCTGCGGGATGCTTCTTCGCATCCGCCTCAGCCTGTTCGTCGGCAAGCGGAGCGTTTGTCCAGCGCACCTGCCGATACTCAGAGTAACCATCCGAATAGGTTACCCACACCAGATTTGGGAGTCGTGGAACAGTGCCCTGCGGGCAATCCACAGCTACCGCAGCCACCTTAGAGATGGTGCGATAGACAGTGGACGCCGACATGGCAGCCGGCATGGTTGCAGCCCCTGTTATTCCTACTATTAATATTTGTCTTAAATTCATATTTACTATTTTATGATATGTTTAATTTCGTCTTTACTGTATGTTTGATTTCACCGACAAAATTACACCTTTTTTATTTAGTAGCCTAAAAGTATCGTCCAAAAAAACAAAGAAATCATATCGTTATCGTCTATTTAGACTATTTTTTCATATTTTCGAACAATTCTTTTGTAAAATGCGGGCAATTATACCTAAATTTGCCACACAAACAAAAACGATAGTAGTTATGGCTAACAAAGACATCATGGCATTAAGCCCAAAAATCCTGGCTTTCGCCACCTTATTATATATGGCGACACCAGCAGCCGCACAGAGTTATCAGGTGAAATCACCCGATGGAAAAATCACGGCAGAACTGAACACAGACAAGAATCTCTCGATTCTGTTCAATCTGAACGGAACACAACTCCTGAAGAAATCGGAGATAGGATTGAAACTGCAGGATGGAAAGGAAATCGGAAAGAATCCCAAGGTGAAGAGCCACAAGCTCACCCGCCACAAGGAAACCATCAGTGCTCCCTTCTATCGCCAGCCATCGTTCAGCACCCAATATCAGGAACTGAACGTGATGCTGAAAAACGGATTCGGCATCATCCTCAGAGCCTACGACGAGGGTGTTGCCTACCGCTTCTACACCCAGCGAAAAGGCAAGACCATCATCCTGAATGAAACCGCCGCCTACCAGTTCGGTAAGGACAAGAAGGCCTGGCTGTCCTACACCACGACTCCCGAAAAGCCCTTTGCCATGGCTTTCCAGAACATCTACCACGAGACGCTGCTCGACACCGCCCGACAGGAACTGGCTTTCCTGCCAGCCACCATCGACTGCCGTCAGGCTAAGGTAACCCTCATGGAGAGCGACCTGCAGAGCTATCCGGGCATGTGGGTACAGGCCAACAGCACCCACCAGGACCAGCAGAACGGAACCCTGAGATCCGTCTTCGCCCCTTATCCCAAGGAGATGGCTTACTATCCTTGGCGACACATGAGCCATGTGAAGACCACCCAGGAATACATCGCCACCTCCAACGGCAAGCGTAGCTACCCATGGCGCATCTTCGCCATCACGGAGCACGACACCCAGATGCCTACCAACAACCTGGTATATGCACTGGCTGCACCCAACAAGATAGGCGACACATCGTGGGTCAAACCGGGCAAGGTGGCTTGGGACTGGTGGAACGACTGGAATCTGAAAGGAGTGGATTTCAAGGCGGGCATCAACTACGAAACCTACAGATACTATATAGATTTCGCCCATAACTACGGATTGGAATACATCGTGCTCGACGAGGGATGGTACAACTCAAGAGAAGGAAGCATCCTGAAACCGATAGACGAAATCCAGTTGCCTAAGCTCATCGAATACGCCCGTCAAAAAGGCGTAGGCATCGTACTCTGGGCAGTGTTCAACGTGATGGACGAGAACCTGGAAACCATCTGCAAGACCTATGCCGACATGGGCATCAAAGGATTTAAAGTGGATTTCATGGACCGCGACGACCAGACTGCCGTGGAAATGATAGAGCGCCTGGCTGCCTGCACCGCCAAGCATCATCTCATTCTCGACCTGCACGGCCTCTACAAGCCAGTGGGTCTGAACCGTACCTACCCCAATATTCTGAACTACGAGAGTGTTTTCGGTATGGAAGAGTGCCGATGGACGGAGCTGAAGAACAACATGCCGCTCTACGACGTCACCTTCCCGTATATCCGAATGATGGCAGGACAGGTGGATTTCACACCGGGAGCCATGAGAAACGGAACCCGAGAAGACTGGAGAGCCATCTACACCAAACCGGTTTCGATGGGAACCCGCTGCCATCAGGCTGCCTGCTACCTCGTACAGGACAGTCCGTTCACCATGCTCGCCGACAGTCCAACCAACTATGAGGCCGACGAGCCATACACCCGATACATCGCACAGCTGCCAGTGGTCTTCGACCAGACCATCGTACCGCAAGGCGAAATGGGCAAGTACATCGTCACAGCCCGTCAAAAGGGCAACGACTGGTACCTGGGCGGACAGACCAACTGGGATGAGCGCACGCTGACCCTGAGCTTTGATTTCCTGCCAGATGGCGATTACGATGCCGTGGTGCTGAAAGACGGCATCAATGCCAACCACGATGCAGAGGATTACAAGATAGAAAAAACGGTAATCAACCGGAAATCCAAGTTAGATATCCATCTAGCCTCAGGTGGCGGTTTCGTCATCAAGCTCTTCAGAAAGTAAAAAACTTTCATCATCAAGCTCATCAGAAAATAAAAACTTAATTCATCAGATATGAACAAGAATATAATTGTAACGCTATTCGTAACGGCAGCAGCGGCAGCACCTCAGATGGGGGTTGCCCAGACTGCTGCCTATAATACCCCAGGTGCCGGCAACCCTATCCTGCCAGGCTACTTTGCCGACCCTACCATCAAGAAATTCGGTGACACCTATTATATATATGCAACCACCGACGGAAGCGGTGCTGGATTCGGACCCGCACAGCTCTGGTGCAGCAAAGACTTCAAGAACTGGACCCTGATGCCGATGAACTGGCCCGATAGTCACTGGATCTGGGCACCCGATGTAATGAAGAACGAAGCCGATGGCAAATACTACTACCTCTACTGCCAGCCTTGCAAGCTGCATCTGGGCGTGGGCGACACACCACGAGGTCCCTGGAAAAACGTGCTGGGCGAAAGCGAGGCAGTGCTCGTACCAGATAGATTCGTCAAGAACGCCATCACCCTCGATGGTCAGACCTTCCGAGATGACGACGGCTCAGTATATATGTATTGGGGCACCTGGGGCATTTATCCAGGCTTCGGCTGCGGAGCAGGCAAACTGAATCCTGATATGAAATCGTTCAGCGAAACCAAACTCATCGAGAACACCGAAGTGAAACACTTCTTCGAGGCTCCTTTCGTCTTCAAGCGCAACGGCATCTACTATTTCCTCTACTCCTGCGAACACTGCGAGGATGCCAGCTACCGCGTGGATTACGCCACAGCCCAGCATCCGATGGGTCCCTACACCTACCACGGCACCATCCTCAAGACCAATGCCGACGGCACCGTGCACGGACCTGGTCACAACAGTGTACTGAAGGAAGGCGACAACTACTACATCGTTTATCATCGCCACGACAACCCGCATTCCAACCGTGGCTTCCACCGACAGGTGGCAATAGACAAGTTGGAATTCAACGCCGACGGAACCATCAAGGAAGTAATTCCAACCCACGAAGGCATCAACCTCAAGCCAGAAATGAAGGTTACCAAGAACCTCGCCTTCGGAGCCAAGGTAAGCGCCTCTTCGTATTACGACAACGATTTCCGTCCTGAATATGCGGTGGATGACAACAACGGCACACTCTGGCGCCCCCGTACCACCGGACCAGCCTGGATTCAGCTCGACCTGGGCAAGAAACAGAGCATCAAGAGCATCTGGACCCAATTCGAATACGGAACCCAGTTCTATCAGTACATTATCGAAACATCCAATGATGGCAAGCACTGGCAAACCTTCTCCGATAAGCGACAGAACCGCCTGGCAGGTTCGCCGATGGTGGATTTCGGAAACGCCAAGGCACAATACATCCGCCTCACCTATACCGGCGGACAGAAGAACGGTTTCGGCGGAGCCATCTGGAACATCAAGGTGTATGGCAGCGTAGAAGATTCATCCCCACAGCAGTGGCTGGGTCTCACCGCAGCCGATTTCGACGGCACTGCCTGGAATAACAACGAGGGTATGCTCGGTGGCAAACTGCTGCTCACCCAGGGCACGGCGCTCAGAGAACAGGTTGCCGGCTCGAAAGACGCCATCACCCCGAAAGACGCCATCACCCTGCAGCCAGGCGCCATGCTCGTGATGAACCATCCGCAGTTGGGCAAGAGCCGCAAGCACACGCTCACCGCACAGGCTTTCGACAACGGAAAATGGCATCAGATAGACGAAACCGACAGCCGTCTGAAACTTTCGGAAGGAAAACTGGAGATTGTGGCAGGCGAAAAACAATTTACCCTCACCAATCTACGTTATTACAACTGGCAGCAGGAAGTAGCAGAAAAGGCTTTCGATGCGCAGAGCAACATTGTGCGAGAGGAAGTGGCCGACAAGAACAGCCGCGGACTGGTGGTAGATATCAATGCCGATTACTACAATGTGGCAGACACCGTGCCTTTCATCAAGAACGGCCACTGGCTCGACGTGCACCTGAAGGGCGAGTTCGAGACCCAGGGAATGCCTGCCGTGATTCAGGAGATAAAAGGCAAGAAAGCCTTCGAATTCACGGGCGAGCAGAGTTACAGAAGCAACTTCATGTTGCCTGCAACCCTCCGCGACAACGCTCCTTACACCATCGAGGCATGGGTTCTGAACCCGGAGATTGCCGAGAACGAGTGCGTAGCCGATTTCACCTCTTCGCACAACGAACTGGAGAAACTGATGCTAGTGAACGGCACCGAACCTCGCTGCGGCGTAATAAACCATTACGGATGGTATGAGGACGCCGGTTACAAGGAGATGAAGAGTCTGCAGGACAAATGGCAGCACATATATATCTGCTTCGACGGCAGAATAGAAAGCGTTTATATCAACGACAAGCTCATCAGCCAGAAGGATATCCAGCTGCTTGTGAAGCCATCCCGCTACATCACGCTGGGCAAGAATGCCGAGGAAAACTGGCCATTCTCAGGCTATCTGCACTCGCTAAAGCTTTGGGATGAATACATCCCTTACAATAGATAAAATAAACAAAACAGATAAAATAAGCAAACAAACAAAATAATTAACAATACATGAAAAAGATTTTAATTACATCTGCCCTGGCAGCATTGGCACTGATGCCAGCCTCGGCACAAAAGGCGAAACAAGGCTCGGTGGGGTATCCTATCACCCCCGTGCCCTTTACATCGGTAAAAGTATGGAACAATACTTTCTGGGGGCAGCGCATCGAAACCTCCCGTAAAGTGACCATCCCATTGGCTTTCAGCAAATGCGAATCGGAGGGAAGATACAAGAACTTTGAGCGTGCAGCGCATCCAAGCGACAAATATGACGTAGGTAAACTGATGCCATTGAGCTTCGATGATACAGACCCTTACAAGACCATCGAGGGTGCAAGCTACGTGCTGCAAACTTACCCAGACAAGAAGCTGAAGGCTTACATCGACAGCGTGCTCGATATCATAGCTCCTGCTCAGGAAGCAGATGGCTACCTCTACACAGCCCGTACGCAGAACCCGAAGCATCCTCACTTCTGGGCAGGCAACAAGCGATGGAGCATGGAGGAAGATTTGAGCCATGAATTATATAATCTGGGCCACATGGTAGAAGGTGCCGTAGCTCACTGGCAAGCTACAGGCAGCCGAAAGTTCCTCGACATCGCCATCCGCTACGCCGACTGCGTGGTTCGAGAGGTGGGTCCTAACCCAGGACAGGCATGCGTGGTTCCTGGCCATCAGATTGCCGAAATGGCACTCTGCAAGCTCTATCTCGCCACGGGAAACAAGAAATATCTCGATGAGGCGAAATTCTTCCTCGACTATCGTGGAAAGACAAAGATCAAGACAGAATACTCACAGAGCCACAAGCCAGTATTGCAGCAGGACGAGGCTGTGGGCCACGCCGTGCGTGCCACCTATATGTATGCGGGAATGGCCGATGTAGCCGCCCTCACCGGCGACACTGCCTATATCCACGCCATCGACCGCATCTGGGACAATATTGTGGGCAAGAAATTCTACATCACCGGTGGTATTGGTGCTACCAGCAACGGCGAGGCTTTCGGCAAGAACTATGAGTTGCCAAACATGAGCGCTTATTGCGAAACCTGTGCAGCCATCGGCAACGTATATGTAAACTATCGTCTCTTCCTGCTCCATGGCGAGAGCAAGTATTACGACGTATTGGAGCGTAGCCTTTACAACGGTCTCATCAGTGGTGTGAGCCTCGATGGCGGCGGTTTCTTCTACCCTAACCCACTGGAGAGTATGGGTCAGCACCAGCGCCAGGCATGGTTTGGCTGCGCCTGCTGCCCTAGCAACATCTGCCGCTTCCTGCCATCATTGCCAGGTTATGTGTATGCGGTGAAGAACAAGAACGTGTATGTGAACCTCTTCCTCAGCAACTCTTCTTCTCTGAAGGTAGCTGGCAAGAAGGTGGCTTTGAGTCAGGACACCCAATATCCTTGGGACGGCGACATCGCCATCAAGGTGGACGAAAACAAGGCTGGTCAATTCGGCATGAAGATCCGCATCCCGGGCTGGGTGAAGGGTCAGCCAGTGCCATCAGACCTTTACTATTATAGCGACGACAAGCGATTGAGCTACACCATCACCGTGAACGGCAAGAAGGTGGAGGCTCAGGTTACAGAGGATGGTTATTACACCATCAACCGCAAGTGGAAGAAGGGCGATGTGGTTCGCGTGCATTTCGACATGGAGGTTCGCACCGTACGTGCCAACAACAAGGTGGAGGCAGACCGTGGCTGCATCAGCATCGAGCGTGGTCCGCTGGTTTACTGCGCAGAATGGCCAGACAACAAGGGCTTTGACCTCATGAACATCCTGGAGAACCGAGAGCCAACCTTCAAGGAGGGCAAGATTTCCTACGATGGTTTCATTGCAGATAAGTATAAGAACACCCTGGAGCAGTATAAGGGCCTGTACCTGGAGACTTTGACAAACCCAGTGCAGACACTCGCCTACGACAAGACTGGCAGACTCACCACCCAGGACCATACGCTGACCCTGATTCCATATTTCGCATGGGCTCATCGTGGCAACGGCAACATGAAGGTTTGGTTGCCACAGGATGTGAAGGCCGCCAAGCCTTGGGCACCAGCCACTCTCGCATCGCAGGCTAAGGTAGAATTCTCATCTCCTGTTCCTGCCAAGAGCAGCATTACAGACGGTTTGGTTCCAGCCGATGAAAACGACCGTTCCATTCCATACATTCACTGGTGGCCAAAGAAGAACACCACAGAGTGGATTACCTACACCTTCCCAGAGGCAAAGGAGGTAAAGAGCTGCACCGTATATTGGTATGATGACCAGCCATGGGGCGGTTGCAAGGTACCAGACAGTTGGAAACTTTACTACCAGGATGCTTCCGGCAACTGGCAGGAGGTGAAGGGTGCCGATGCCTATCCTTGCAAGAAGGGGGTAGCCTGCATGGTAAATTTCGACCCAGTGAAGACCAAGGCGGTGAAGCTTGAGTTGAAGCAGCCAGAAACCCATTCCTGCGGTTTGTTTGAATGGAGTGTGAAATAATAAAAAGCGCAAATAACAAGAAAGAGAATTCCAGCAACCCTGCTGCATTTTGCAGGATTGTTTGAATTCTTCTTTATTATAGTAATTTTTTATTATAGCAATTCGATGTATTCAGCCGGCTTCACGCCAAATTCCTTCTGGAAGCACTTGGAGAAATAGCTAGGACTGCTGAAACCAACCATATAGCAAACCTCGTTGACACGATGATTGCCATCCTTCAACAAAGACACCGCCTTGTTCAGACGAACCATGCGGATCATCTCGTTAGGCGTGGTGTCCAGCAGAGCCTTCACCTTCAGGAACAAAGAGCTGCGGCTCATGTTCAACTGCTCGGCAAGGAAACATACACCCAAACATGGATTATCCAAATTACTCTCTATTAACTTCGTAATCTTATCCAAAGCATGCTGGCTTCTCAGAACAGAAAAATTCTCAGAAGCAGATTCCACGACAGATACTACTTCAGATTCAATCGTAGAATCAGAATCTACTGTAGAATCGAAATCAACCTCAGATATTTCCTGCTCAACAGTTTCCTCTGAAACCGATTCCAGCTGCGCATCGATGACAGATGCATCAGAAGAAGCTATCATTTCCTTTGTCTCAACCAAAGTATTTAAAAGAATTGTTTGTTTATCAGAAATACTTACAGATTTCGAAATCAGCACCCTTATCAGCTCCAGTAATTAATGCTGTTTTGTTCATTTTCAAAACCTTAATGACCTTAATGACCTTGACCTTAGTGACCTTGTTGACCTTGGCTAAAAACATAGGTCATTAAGGTCATTAAGGTCAAGGTCATTAAGGTCATTAAGGATTCGGGGGGACGAAAAGTGTATATATAGTATAATATTAAAATATTTTAATATTATACTATAAAGGGGAAATGTGTGTGTGAAAGTGCTTAATGACCTTAATGACCTTGACCTTAATGACCACCCCCCTCAGAGATATTACTTGCAATAGCCCTGCAAAAATTGAAACTTCGATTTTCGCTATAACCGACTACATTTCAATTACTTATAGACTTATTTTCATCAAAGTTGGGGTAAAACCTTGATTTCGCCTTAAAAATTTCGTATCTTTGCACCGGCAATCGAAAGAACAGCCTTTTGTGCCTGAGGGCGGTCATCATAGAAGACCGCAGCGGGTCTTAAATGATGGCAGGCGCCGGTC
>USJX01000023.1 GCA_900555035.1 uncultured Prevotella sp. | reverse complement strand
ACTTATTCGTGAATTATTCATATTTATAAAATTAATTTTGAACAGTTACTTAATACACCAAATTTTAGCCTTAATATTTTTCCTTTTTATCTGATTTTTCTCGGTTTTCAAAAACCGCAACCATCTTTATCCGCTATAATCATCCTCCCCTATCCCGGCTTCCGAGACTCCATCTCCCGGTACAACTCTTGCATTTTGCCCCTTTATTTTGTATCTTTGCAGGCGAAAAGGTTCTATCCGCCACTGGCGGATGAACATCCGACAATGGCGGACGTTTATACGCCGACACCGGATGGACGTACGCCAATGGCGAATGGAACCTATCACGAGAATAAAAAAAAGAATGTTTCAATTTAAGAATGCATGCTTGAAGAATGTTTCAATTTTAAAAAGTAAAGGACTATGGCTAATTACAAACTGCAAGAGATGAACGACCTTCGTAATACGGGCAGAAGAACCGTTTACCCAAAGGTGGTAACCAACCGAACGATGGATACCAACGACATCGTGGAAAAGATGAAGGGCTACAACCTCGGCATCGCTCCCAGCACCACCAAGGCAGTATTGGAGAACATCTCCGATATTCTTGTCACCATGCTTTCGATGGGCTACAACGTAAAGCTCGATGGCATCGGAACCTTCTCCCTCTCCATCGGTTTTGAAGATGACAAGCCCAAGGAATTGGAGGGCAATGCCGACAAGATGCCCTATCGGAAAGTGGGTGTAAAAGGCATGAACTTCAAGATGGCTCCCAACCTCCTAAAGCGTCTGAAAATCGGAACCGACCTGGAGCGTTGCGAGAGCGAAGTGACTCAAATCGTCAAGTCTCACTACACAGAAGAAGAACGAATCCATCGTGCCCTGGATGTTATCAAGCGACACGGATTCATCAACCTGCAAACCTATGCCAACATCAACGAACTGAAACGCACCGCTGCATCAGAAGATCTGCGAAGAATTACGGCAAGAGAAAATCCTCCCCTGATGAGCGTGGGTAACGGAACACATAAGGTTTGGATTGCTGTTCCTCATCAAAGCAAATGATGATTTCAAAATGGATTTGCTGAAGATAGGGAAATAGGAAAAAAACATGAATTATAGTTAATTAAAGTTTGGAATCATTATCATTTCTGGATTTTGTATTATATTTGCAGCAGAAAATATATTTGCAGCAGAAAATACGAACCAGACAACTAGCAAGTAGTATTGGTTCAAGAGATTAAATAAAATATTTAGTAACTCAAAGCAAAAACATTAGCAACATGAAAAGAACATTCATTACAGCATTCTTCGCCATGTTACTGGCACTCATCACAGTATCGTGCCACAGCGATGATAACGAGATTGGTTACGCAGATTTGCCAACAACGGCACAGCTGTTTGTAAAGCAATATTTTGCAGATGCAACATACTCCCGTGTGGAGAAGGAGAAAGACAACGGCACGTGGGAATATGAAGTATGGCTCAACGACGGCACTCAAGTGGAGTTCAATGAAAAGGGAGAGTGGACGAGTATTGAGTGTAAATACTCTACCCTGCCAGCAGGCATCATCCCTGCCGCCATCCTGGCGGACATCGCAAAGAGATATCCTGGTCTGAAGCCTTACAAGATAGAAAAAGAGGTTGGCGGATATGAAATCGATATTCCAGGATTTGACCTCTATTATACCTATAGCGGCGAATTCATCCGTGAGGAAATCGACAGATAAAGACAGATGATTATAAAGTACTTAGACCCTAAGGCAAACCTTACGTTCAAGAAGATATTCGGCAATCATCCAGCAAGACTAATCAGCCTTCTGAACGCACTTTTGCCACTCAGCGAAGAAGAGCAGATACACGAGATAGAGTATCTGCCAACAGAACTTGTGCCCGAAATCAACAGTTACAGGTATGCTATCGCGAACATACTCTGCACAGATGCAAAGAGCAACAAATTCTGCGTCGTGATACGAATAGAGTGGTCTAATTTCTTCGAACAGCGAGTACAATTCCAGGCATCAGAACTCTACGTGAATCCAGCGATAAAGCAAAAGAAATACTTTGCCCAATATCCTACATATTCACTCAATCTGATAAACAACACTTTTAAATATGATACTCCAGAGTTCATCCACAACTACCGCATCGTGTACGATAAGGATACCCATCAGGTGATTGAAGACCTGCACTTCACCTTTATCGAACTTCCAAAGTTCACCCCTCAATCCATCACGAACAATCGTATGATGATGCTGTGGCTCAGATTCCTCACGGAAATCGATGAAGACACCCAGGAGATTCCGTCAGAACTACTTAATGATTCGGAGATTGGCAAAGCCATAGAAGAGCTGGAGATTTTCGACTTTACAGATGTAGAACTCAGAGTCTACGACAAGTTCTGGGATTCGGTAAGTGTTGAAAGAACCCTCCTGGATGACAGCTACCAGAAAGGTCTAGAAGAAGGAAGAAAGGAAGCCGAATTAAACAAAGTCTTGCAAATCGCCCGAAATCTCCTAAACCTCGGTCTCTCTATTTCTGAAATAATTGAAGTCACAGACTTGGCGCAAGAACAAATAGAGCATTTGAAAGAAAGCTAGCCTTCCTTTCTTGAAAGAAACTACATAAAAGAAAAATCCTAAGATACATCGTTCTCTGTATCTTAGGATTTTTTATTGCATATAATTTTGTGATTACGATATTTTTGCTTACTTTTGCAGGATAGAATTAAAAACGCAGGATTATGGAGAATGTAAAAAGAGTACCATATGGAGTTTCGGATTTCGTGAAAGTTGTGGAGCGAAATCAGTATTACGTGGATAAGACCATGTATCTGCCTCTTTTGGAAGACGAGGCAGACAATCTCTTTTTTATTCGCCCTCGCCGTTTTGGCAAGAGCGTATTCATCAGCATGCTCCATGCTTATTACGACATACGAACCCGAAATAGGTTTGATGCGTGGTTTGGTGATTTGTGGATAGGCAAGCATCCTACTCCCTTGCAGGGTAAATTCCAGGTTCTTCATCTCGACTTTTCACAGGTAGGAGGCAGCATAGAAAAGCTTGAGCAGAACTTCAATTTTTATCTGGGCGTGGAATTGGACGGCTTTATCCGGGATTATCAGGAATATTATAGCGAGTATGCAATTAAAAAGGTGGAGGAAACAGAAACAGCGACGGGCAAACTGGCTGTTATCTTGAACGAGGCGAAATCCAAAAGATACCCTCTTTACCTGATTATCGACGAATACGACAACTTCACCAACACCGTGCTTAACGAACAGGGTGAGGATGTGTATTGGGCAATCACCCATGCCGAAGGTTTCTATCGTGATATCTTCAAGAAGTTCAAAGGTAATTTCGACAGGATTTTCATCACGGGAGTAAGTCCTGTGACCCTGGATGATGTGACGAGTGGTTTCAACATCGGCTGGCATATTATTTCTACGAAGCCGGAATTCAACCAGATGTTGGGCTTTTCTACGGAGGATGTTCGGGAGATGTTTACCTATTATAAGGAAAAGGGAGCCATCCGTCCAGATAGCGATATTGAGGCGATTATCAGTAACATGAAACCCTGGTATGATAACTATTGTTTCTCGGCGGATGCTTTGGAAACTCAGAGCAAGGTGTTTAATTGCGATATGATTCTCTATTATCTCCGCAATTACATGAGTTCGGGTGAGGCTCCGAAGGAGATGATTGATCCTAATACCAAGACGGATTACAACAAGATGCGCCGGCTTATCAATCTCGACAAACTGGATGGCGACCGCAAGGGCATTATCAGGAATATTGCCGAGACGGGCGAGATAACCTGCCGACTGGAGGAAACTTTCCCGGCACATCAAATTACGGATCCCGATGTCTTCCCAAGCCTGCTGTTCTATTACGGCATGCTTACCATCAAGGCCACCCGAGGGGATAAACTGATTCTTGGGATTCCGAATAATAATGTGAGGAAGCAGTATTACAGTTATTTGCTGGAGATGTTTTCGGAGAAGGCGTATCTGAACACCAATCAGCTTACAGACTATTATTATGATATGGCGTATGATGGTAAATGGCGTGAGGGTTTGCAGTTTTTGGCAGATAGTTATGCTAAGGTTTCGTCTGTGCGTGATGGTATTGAGGCTGAGCGCAATCTGCAGGGTTTCTTCATGGCGTATTTGAATCTGAATAATTACTATTGTACGGCTCCGGAGTTAGAGTTGAATCATGGTTTCTGTGATTTCTTCCTTTTGCCGGATTTGACTCATTATCCGACGAAGCACAGTTATATCTTGGAGTTGAAGCTGATTCCTAAGAAGGAGAAAGGTATGACTGCTGAGGCTTATCAGGCTGCCATCCAAAAACAATGGGCAGATGCTGAAACGCAAATCAAGCGATACGCTGAGGCTCCAAGGGTAGAAGCGCTTCGTCAGGGCACCCGGTTGCACAGAATCATCCTGCAATTTGATGGTTGGAAATTGTACAGAATGGATGAGGTGTAAGAGGAGAAGTATGAAAATGTATAAGAAAATAGAAATCCTAAGATACATCGTTCTCTGTATCTTAGGATTTTTTATTTCTTCTAATTTCTAATCTTTTATCTTCTTCCCTTTATTTCTTCCTGGCTATGATAATTGTTACACCTGCAAGGATGGCGAGGATGCCGATGGCAAGCTGAAGGGAGAAACTCTCGCCGAAAATGCAGACGCCGATGATGACCGCCGTTACAGGCTCCAAGGCTCCCATGATGGCGGCTGGCGTGCTGCCGATGAGATTGATGGAAATGGTCATGAAGAAAAGCGACAATACCGTTGGCAATAATGCAAGCTGGGCGGCATAAGCCCATTGCACCGGAGTTTGCAACATCTGAATCTTCTCGCCCGCTATGAACGAATAGATGAGCATCGTGATGAGTCCGAACACCAGAATGTAGAAGGTGAACTTAATGTTCGACATGCCCGGATTCTTCCACTGGTTCACCGAGATGATGTAGAGCGAATAAAGCAGCGACGAACACATCACCAGCGCAAAACCAGCCGTGCTCAACTTGTCGTTGCCGTCGCCCTGATAGAGCAAGCCCACTCCCGATACTGCCAGCAGAATGGCGAGCGTGGTGGTCCACGTCACCTTCTCATGGAAGAATACCGTCATCAGTATCGCCGTCATGATGGGATAGACGAAGAGGATGGTGCTGGCTATTCCCGCCGCCATGTAGTGGAAACTGACGTAGAGCGTTGCCGACGAGAGGGAGAACATACAGCCCAGCGTGGCAAGACGAATCATGTGTCCCCACTTCACCTTGAAACTCTCCTTGCGGAACAGCATCACCACGGCAAACATCAATACCGCCAGAAGATAGCGATAGATGAGCACCGAACTGGAATTGAATCCGTCACCATAGAGCACCAACGTACCCAAAGGATTGGTACCATAACACACGGCAGCTACAACGCCCGCCGCAAAGCCTTTCACTTTATTACTGCCAAAGCCTTTCACTTTATTACTGCTTGTCATTTTTAATTAAAATGCTTTTTTTACTAATTACTAAGTTTTTTCCTATACCTTATTATACTTTTTATATATGATATGTATCTATCTATAATTATATATTAAAATATGTTTCTATTTCTATTGGCTTGCAAAAGTACTGCAAATTTTCGAGATAAACTAACAAAATCGGATAAATATCTTCTATCAACAGAGAAAAACTCCACATTTCTTGTTCTTTACGAAAATAAATAGTACCTTTGCAATATCTTTGCATTAAAGAATACAAACAAAATAGAATCAGAAATATAAACTAAACAATAAACATTTGTAACTATGGAACAGATTAAAAACGATCAGCTCACCGTTGAAATTTCAGCGCACGGAGCAGAACTCAAGAGCATCAAGGATGCTGATGGTAACGAATATCTCTGGGATGGCGACAAGGAATTCTGGGGCGGACAGTCGCCTCTCCTCTTCCCTATCGTAGGCGGATTGTGGAAGAACACCTACCGCATCGGCGACAAGGAATACACCCTGTCTCGCCACGGCTTCGGCAAGCTCGTTGACTTCCAGCTCGTGGGCAAGACCGGCGACCGTCTCACCTTCGCCCTCATCGACAACGAGGAGACTTTTGAGAACTATCCATTCCACTTCAACCTCGCCGTTTCCTATCGCCTTGCCGGCAACGAACTCCACGTTATCTGGCACGTAGAGAACACCGACGACAAGGTAATCTACTTCCAGATTGGCGGTCACCCTGCATTCAAGGTACCAGGCTGCAAGAAGGGAGAGAAGCTGAAGGCTTTCCTCAAGCTCGACAACGAGGCTCCCACCCGCCTTTTCGCAACCATCGGAGGCTGCATCGACCCTAACGCTCGCGAGACTGTTCAGACCGACAACGGTATCCTGGAGGTAACTGACGAATCATTCGCAGATGATGCCTACATCTTCGACAAGAGCCAGGTGAAGCAGGTTACTCTGCTCAACGAGAAGGGCGAGCCACACGTAACCGTAGAGTTCAAGACTCCAGCCGTGGGTATCTGGAATCCGGGCAACCACGCTCCATTCGTCTGCATCGAACCTTGGTTCGGTACCTGCGACTGGGCAGAATACACCGGCGAGTTCAAGGATAAATACATGATGAACAGCCTGCAGCCAGGTGCCAGCTTCATGAGTGAATACATCATCAGAATAGAAAAATAAACCATCGTTCATAGCAATAAATAATGGAAGAAAAAGATAATTTGCAGCTCCCCGAGAACGCATTCCGCGAACTCAAGGACGGGGAGGAATACAAGCCGCTGATGTCGCCAGACAAGGTTTATCCCGAGGTAAACGGCTGGTCGGTGACCTGGGGCATCGTGATGGCGGTCATTTTCTCTGCCGCCGCAGCCTATCTGGGCTTGAAGGTGGGTCAGGTGTTCGAGGCAGCCATCCCTATCGCCATCATCGCCGTGGGCGTAAGCACCGCCACCAAGCGCAGCAAGGCACTGGGCGAGAATGTCATCATCCAGAGCATCGGAGCCTGCTCGGGTGCCGTGGTGGCAGGAGCCATCTTCACCCTGCCAGCCATCTACATCCTGCAGGCTAAATATCCGGAGATGACTACTTCATTTATGAAGATTTTCATGGCTTCTGCCCTGGGAGGCGTGTTGGGAATCCTGTTTCTGATTCCTTTCCGCAAGTACTTCGTAAGCGATATGCACGGTAAATATCCGTTCCCTGAAGCCACTGCCACCACGCAGGTGCTGGTGAGCGGAGCCAAGGGCGGCGACCAGGCTAAGCCCCTGCTCATCGCCGGACTGGTGGGTGGTCTTTACGACTTCATCGTAGCCAGTCTGGGATGGTGGAACGAGAACTTCACTTCCCGTGTGGTAAGTCTGGGATGCGACCTTGCCGACAAGGCGAAGCTCGTGTTCAAGGTGAACACAGGTGCAGCCGTATTGGGATTGGGTTACATCATCGGATTGAAATACGCCTTCTACACCTGTCTGGGTTCGCTCGTAGTATGGTGGCTGATAGTGCCAGGCATGAGCGTCATCTTCCACGACAGCGTGCTCAGCGCCTGGGATCCCAGCATCGTGAAGACCGTGGGTGCGATGAGTCCGGAGGAAATCTTCCGTGCCTACGCCCGCAGCATCGGTATCGGCGGTATCGCCATGGCAGGCATCATCGGCATCATCAAGAGCTGGGGCATCATCAAGAGTGCCGTAGGACTTGCCGCCAAGGAGCTGAAGGGCAAGAGCGATGTGGATGAGAACGTGAAGCGCACCCAGCGCGACATCTCTTTCAAGATCATCGCCATCGGTTCGCTTGTCACCATCCTCATCACCTTCCTCTTCTTCTGGTTTGGTGTGATGGATGGCAACCTGCTCTTCGCCGTCATCGCCATCCTGCTGGTGGCAGCCATCGCCTTCCTCTTTACTACCGTGGCAGCCAATGCCATCGCCATCGTGGGTTCCAACCCTGTATCGGGAATGACCCTGATGACGCTCATCTTCGCCTCTGTAGTGATGGTGGCAGTGGGCTTGCGAGGTCCTGGCGGAATGCTTGCCGCCCTGATTATGGGTGGTGTGGTCTGCACCGCTCTCTCTGTGGCAGGTTCGTTCATCACCGATTTGAAGATTGGTTACTGGCTGGGTACTACGCCTAAGAAGCAGGAGGGATGGAAGTTCCTCGGCACCCTGGTGAGTGCGGCTACCGTGGGCGGCGTGATGATGCTGCTCAACGAGACCTACGGATTCGCTTCCGGCTCTCTGGCTGCTCCTCAGGCCAATGCGATGGCTGCAGTCATCGACCCGCTGATGAATGGTGTGGGGGCACCTTGGATTCTCTACGGCATCGGAGCCGTGATAGCCATCGTGCTTACCTACTTCAAGATTCCAGCCCTGGCTTTTGCCCTGGGTATGTTTATTCCATTGGAACTGAACGTTCCGCTGCTGGTAGGTGGTGCCATCAACTGGTATGTTACTTCACGCAGCAAGGATGCCAAGGTGAATGCGGAGCGTGGCGAGAAGGGTACGCTCATCGCCAGCGGTTTCATTGCCGGTGGAGCCTTGATGGGTGTGGTCAGCGCCCTGCTGAAGTTTGGCGGCATTGAGGCCAGCATCGCAGACAGCTGGTGGGCAGACCCAATGTCAGAGGTTTGCTCGCTCATCGCCTACATCTGCCTGATAGGTTTCTTTATCAGAGCAACGAAGAAATAAAGAAGATTGATTTTCGGAAGAAAAGATTTCGAAAGAGATTGATTTTCGGAAGAAAGATTTTAAAAGATAAAAAAGTCGGGACATACAATTTCATGTATGATTCCCGACTTTTTTTGTATCTCCCTGTATTTTTGTTGATTCTAAACTATATTCTAGACTATAATGATAGTCTTTTAGACGAAAATAGCATCTACTTAGAATTAATTGTTGTAATTTTGCACCCGAAACCAAACATCAAACTAAAAGAATCAGAATATGAATAAGAAATTATTACTCCTCTTATCGGCAACTTTAATGCCTGCAGCCCACATGTGCGCACAGAAAGCATTATACCTGCCTTACGAATGGAAGAACCCTTCCATCAGCTTCGGAAAAGACTCCATGATTTACAAGGAGTCGGACCCGGAAAACAAATACACCTGGTCGAAATCAAGAAGCAAGGAGTCGGAAAACTTCATCGTATATTGGGACAAGAACTATGGCAAAACCAACCCCAGCAACGCCGATGCTACCTATCGCGTAGATATCGACTATCTGCTCCAGCAGGCTGAATCCTTCTACAAAATAAATGTAGAAAAACTGGGATTCGCCAACTCAGCCGACTCATACGTCAACAAATACAAGAGTATGATTCTGCTGAACCATACCACCGACTGGATATGTTATGGAGCCGGATACGACTACACCGTACCAGCCCTCTGGCTCAGTCCTAACACCAGCCAGCCTGTGGGTCATTCCGTAGCTCACGAGGTGGGTCACTCCTTCCAGTACATGTGCTATTCCGATGCATCGAAGGCGGGAAGCATCGCCAATGTGAACGTGGGCTTCCACGACCCTATCGGTCAGGGTGCTGGCATCTGGGAACAGTGCGCCCAGTGGCAGGGTCTCATCTCCTTCCCGGAACTGATGTACGACCAAAGCATCGGTCTTTTCCGCAACACCCACAACTATGCCTTCACCCACGAGTGGCACCGCTACCAGAGCTACTGGTTCCTCTACTATCTTGCCCAGTATTACAACGACCTCACCATCGTATCGCAGGTGTGGAAACACAAGATGAGCAAGAAGGCACCCGATTTCAACGAGACGCTGATGAACCTGAAGCAGCTGAGTTCTGATGAACTCTACAAGATGTATTTCGACTATGCCTGCCGCCTGGTGACCTGGGATCTCGATGCCTGCAAGCCTTACCGCGATGCATTCATCGGCGACTTCAACTACCGCTGCTCGGCCATAGGCAACAAGGAGTATCAGGTGGCACTTGCCAGCTGTCCTCAGAGCACAGGTTTCAACGTGATTCCTCTGCAGGTACCGGCAGCCGGAACCAAGGTGACTACGAAATTCACAGCGCCACAGATGCGTGCCGGAGCCATCAAACTGGCGGATGCCGACCCTGGCGAATACTTCAACGGCGATAATTTCGTAACCTACGATAAGCGCACCTATGTAAACAACAGCAACGGCCTTTACAGAGGATTCCGCATCGGCTATGTGGTGCTGCTCAAGGATGGAACCCGCCAATACATCAACGATGACGAGATTCACTGCGTAAAGAACACCCAAAAGACCGAGGAGATTTCGATGACCGTGCCTGAAAACACAGACAAGATGTGGCTCGTGGTAAGTCCGGCTCCAGCCAAGTATCTCAACCATCTCTGGGATGAGAAAATCAGCATCAACGACGATATGTGGCCTTACAGCTTCAAGCTCGAAGGCACCGACATCGGTTCGAAGGCGATAGTCTATATGGCGCCAACCATCGATGGCCGTGCCATAGAAGATGCCAAGTTCACCTACGATGTTTACTTTCCTGCCCAGAATTCCTACGCCGGAACCAGCGTCAGCGTGGGCGGCAAGGCAAATGCTATGCTGGGCACCGCATTCCAGTTGCAAGGCAATGAGCTAACCGGCAAAATCGTGAACTATTCTGCTACGGGTCCTAAGGACGGACAGATTATGTTCTATGCCGAAAACCGTGGCGGTTCGCTGGTAAAGCAGAATCCTACAGCCAACGGATATGGCTACTGGTATGCAGCCAACGGCAATGTTTCAAGCTACGCCAACGGTTATACCTTTGCCGAGTTCTCGCCATCATCGCTGACTTTCAACCTGGGACAGTATCCTGGCAGAAACAGCAACGGAACCACCCGCACCATCCGCCAGGCGCTGAAATACCAGAAGAGCGCCACCGAGAGCGCCATCGTATCCTTCGTATTCAACATCCATTTCGATGCCAGCAAATCGGGAGCCGAATTAACCGGCATTGAGTATGATGAGAAGAACGCCACCGCCATCGAGGCTGTCAAGATATTGACTGGCGGCGATGAGAAGGTGAATGTTTATAATATGATGGGACAGATGGTGAAGCAGAATATCCCGGCAAAGGAAGCCACAGCATCCTTGTCGCACGGGATGTATGTTGTAGGAAACAAGAAAGTGTTTATACCATAAGCAACGAAAAAAAAGAAAAGTGGCATCATGGAAACCAACCATGATGCCACTTTTCTTTATATACACCTTTATTATATTATACCTTATTAATATTATACCTTAATTAATATATTATCCCTGCTCCATAAATTCGCCTGGCTTCATGCCAAACTGCTTCTGGAAACATTTGGAGAAATAACTAGGACTGCTGAATCCCGTCATATAGCAAACCTCGCTGATGCGGTATTTGCCGCTCTTCAGCAACGCAGCAGCCTTTTTCAGCTTCACCAGCTGGATCATCTCGTTAGGCGTTACATCCACCAGCGCCTTGATTTTGGCAAACAGGGTGCTTCGGCTGATGCTCATCTGCTCTGCCAGGAACACTACGCTCAGACAAGGATTGGTGATATTCTCCTCTATCAGTTCGTTCATCCTTACCAGGAATTCATTATCCATTTCATTGGAAGCCACCTCGGTGATAGGCTCCATCGGCATGTGCGAATACTTGGTCTGCAGCAGACGGCGCATCTCCAGCAGGTTACGGATGCAAGCCTCCAGATACTTCATCGAGAACGGTTTCTCGATATAGGCATCAGCACCGCAATTCATGCCCTCCGTCTTGCTGCTGTCGTCGGTCTTTGCCGTCAACATGACAAACGGAATATGACTAAAGGCTGCATCCTGGCGAACCAGTCGGCAGAACTCGGCACCATCCATTTCTGGCATCATCCAGTCGCTCACTATCAGCGTTATCGTAGGATGCAGCTTCAGCTGGCGCAATCCCTCCACACCATTTTCTGCCGTGAACACTAGGTAATCGCTGGCAAAGTTCGAGGCGATAAACTGGCGCATGTCTGCATCGTCTTCCACAACGAGGATCGCCGTCTTCGTCTTTTTGCCCCCCCGAAGTTCCGGAGCCATCCGAAGTTCTGGAAGCATCAGGATCCATGCCGTCGCCGGAAGCAGCCTCATCACCCTCGGCCTTCTCTGCCTCATAGCTGTCAGCATCCACCACCTGACTGGCAAGGTCGTTCTTTTCGTCCTCGCCCACCACGGCATCCTGCTGGCGGATAGGCAGCGTAACCACGAAGCTGGCTCCCCTTCCCACTTCCGATTCCACCTCAACCATACCATGGTGTGCTTCCACCAGGTTCTTCACGATGTTCAGTCCGATGCCCGTGCCAGGCTTGTTGTCCTTCGCCTGGTAGAAGGCAGAGAAGATTTTCTCCTGCTCGTCGGCAGCGATTCCATCGCCATTATCCGTCACCACGATGCGGAAATGCTCATTGTCAGCCATGTCGCAGCTCAAGCACACGTAGTTCTTCGTGTATTTGTTGGCATTCGTCATCAGGTTGCTGATTACTTTGGTTATCGCTTCCTTGTCAATGACGGCAGCGAAATCGTTCTTTGGATAATTCACCTCCAGCTTGGTGCCGTTCTTCCGCAGGGTTGGCTCAAATCGCTCCACCACGGCGGCTATCAGCTTAGAGATGTTCTGAAGCTTGAAGTGCACCTGCATGCCGCTCTGCTGCACCTTGTTGAAGTCGAGCAACTGGTTCACCAGGTTCAGCAGTCGCTGCGCATTTCTATCAATCACATCTATGGTTTCGTTCATCACCTTTCCTTCCCTGGCCGAAACTCTCAGCTTCGCCCATTCGCCCTTCAGGTTCTCCAGCGGACCGATGATGAGCGAAACCGGGGTTCTGATTTCGTGGGCTATCATGGTGAAGAACTGCAGTCGGGCATCGCGCACCTCCTGCTGCTGCTTCTCCTCCAGCGCATCAAGTTCGTGCTGATGGCGACGCTTCTCACGCTTCAGTCGGCTCTGGGTATAGAGATAGATGGCGTAGCCCAGCAGCAGCAGATAGAGCAGCTTGGCTGGCAGGGTCCACCAGAACGGCGGATGCACCTCTATCTTCAGTTGCGCCTCCTCCTTGCTCCATACACCGTCGTTGTTGGCTGCCTTTACACGGAAGGTGTAGCTGCCATAAGGCAGATTGGTGTAGGTGGCACGATGCTCATGCGTGGTGGTCCATTCCTTGTCGAAACCTTCGAGCATGTAGGCATACTGGTTCTTTTCGGGCGACACATAGCTCAGCGCCGCAAACGAGATATTGATGATATTATCATCATACGAGAGGTCCAACTGGTCGATGTGTCCAAGCGACTCCGGCAGCTTGTCGGAACCTACCTCCACATGCTTGTTGAAGAGTTCGAGCGAAGTGATAGACACCGGCGGAGCCACATGATTGATCTTTACCTGATAAGGAAAGAAAGTATTGAAGCCCTGGGTGGTTCCGAAATACACGCGACCATCCGAAGCCAACAACCCGCTGTTGGGCAGAAACTGGTCACAGGTCAATCCGTCGTAACTATTGAACACCAGGGGTGGCTCGCCCGGCACATATCTCACGATTCCCTTGGCAGAAGAGAGCCACATCTCGCCCTGACTCTCCACGATACTGGCGAAATCATGGCTTGGAGCATCCACCTCAACAAGGGCAAACTTGCCAGTATCCATCAGGAATTCACAGATTCCCTTGTTGGTGGCAACATAGAATCGTCCCTTGTCGCTGCGGCACAGACTGTTCACCTGGTTGCTGAGCAGCGAACTGGCATCGTTCTCCTTATGCAAGTACTGGCGCCATGCCTTGCTGCGGTTGAAGCACCAGAGACCTGCACCCTGAGTAGCAAACCATACATCGCCCCTATTGTCTTCATTGATATCGATGGTAAGTCCTTTCAAAGACCTTACCTTCTCAAAGCGATTCTTCTTTTCATTATAGAGATTGACTCCCTCCATCGAAGTAGCCCAGAGTCGGTTCTGGCTATCACGGTAGATGCAGTAGCAGCTGCTGCCCGAAGTCCAATTGTCGAGCTGATAAATCTGCACATTGCCCGACCCCATATCCATGCGCAGAAGTCCGGCGCCATAGGTACCCACCCACAGCGAAGTACCCTCGGCAAGCAAGGCGTGAACATTGTATTTGCCCATCTGCGCCTTGCCGGGATAATCCACAAACCGGTTGGTAGCTGGGTCAAAGCAGTCGAGGCCCGCATCATCGGTGGCTATCCAGATACGGCGACTGGCATCTTCCACAAACCTGCCCACTACATTTCCTCTCACGCCGCCTTCCTGACTGGCATAATAGGTCTGGAATCGGCTCACGAAAGCCGAAGAAGGAATATAGTTTACGCCGCCATAATAGGTTCCTACCCACAGACCGCCCTCACGGTCGGAGGAGATGCTATATACAAAGCGATCGTTGGTACTCCGGGAATTTCCCTTGAGTTCCGACATCATGCGCCAGTTTCTCTTCTGGAAATCGTATTCCACCAGTCCGTCGTCGCTGCCCACCAGTACCTTTTGGTTGGGGTCGTTGTAGAGCTGGTGAATATGGTGCATGGCATTGCTGAGCGGCGAGATGATCTGTTCGGTGGTGCCATCGGCATTCACCTGATAGAGTCCGTCTTGCCAGGTACCCACCAGGATGCTTCCGTCGGGATTGGCGAGCATCGCCATACCACTGAGCTGCACGCCGGCATCTTTCAGTCTGAAAGGGTCAAACTGGTTGGTAGATTTATTCAGACGCAGCAGAAATTGATGGTTTCTGTTGGCTTGCTTGCAGAGTGCCCACACCTGATTGTTCACATCTACCAGCGTGCAGTTTACAAGCCCCTGATTCCCCTTCATCGGATAATTCCTGCATTCGTGGGAGGTGAGGTTGTATCGGAACACGCCCTGACCGTGGGTAGAAATCCACACGTTGCGGTTTCCATCCAGCGAGAAATGAACTACATGCGCTGATAGTTCCTTATCAAGGAGTTCAAACTGCTCTGTTTTGAAACTCAGAAAATAGGCACCCTGGCTGGTTCCCACCAGCAAACCATCGTCGGTGGGCAGCAAAGCCCCCACATACTGGTCTATCAGTTTGGTGTTGTAGATGGTCTGCACGGTATATCCGTCGTATCGGCAGAGCCCGTAGTCAGTGCCGAACCACATATATCCGTTCTTGTCCTGCACGATGCAGCGCACGGAATTGCTGGGCAATCCCATGTTCATGGTGACGGAGCGGGTCATCAGCATGTTGGCATCCGGCACCGCCGCCGATGCTCCCAGGCTGAGCAGGGAAAACGCAACAAGCACCGCCCTTCTTAGACGATGCTTTGATGCAGAATTTTCCAAGCGATCAATAATCTTCTTTATATTCATGATATTGTCTTGTTATCTTATTCATTTTGATTTGATCCGAAGCTTCGATTTTCCCTCTTCTTATCGGGAGTTCCCTTTTTATCGGGCTTTCCCCCTCTTTATCGGGTTTTTACGTCGCTCCATTTCGGCGGATTTACGCCCAGCAGGTTCTTGACGAAGAAATCGTAGCGCTTGTGTTCGCCGAAACTCTCACCCACCGTGTGATGGGCACCCGGAACTACCACCAGTTCAAAATCCTTGTTCGCCTTGATCAGAGCATTCACCACCTGATAGGTGCTCGATGGATCCACGTTGTCATCCAGCTCGCCAACCACCAGCATCAGCGGGCGCTCCAGTTTGTGGGCATTCTCCACATTGCTGCACTCCACATAGCTGGAATCCACCGGCCAGCTCATCCACTGCTCGTTCCACCAAATCTTGTCCATACGGTTGTCATGACAGCCGCAGGCACTGTACGCAGCCTTGTAGAAATCGCCATGCAGCAATACGGCGGTGGTACTCTCCTGTCCGCCAGCCGAACAGCCATAGATGCCCACATTGTCAGCATCCATATAAGGATATTTCTGGGCTGCAGCCTTAATCCAGAGTTCTCTGTCTGGGAAGCCCGCATCCTTCAGGTTCTTGTAGCAAACCTCCTCAAATTTCTTGCCTCTGTAGGAAGTGCCCATCGCATCCAGCTGAACCACGATGAAACCCAGTTCGGCAAGCGAAGTAGTGTACCAGTTGTACGCCATGAAACTCTTTGGCGTATAGGCATCGCCCGGACCGGCATAGATGTATTCGATGACCGGATATTTCCTGTTCGGGTCGAAGTTCGTAGGACGCTGGATGATGCCCCACATATCGGTCTTGCCATCTCTTCCCTTCGCCACAAACACCTCCGGCTGCTGCCATCCGTGCTTCTTCAGGGTAGAAATATCAGCCTTCTCCAGGGTCTTCAGCAGCTTGCCCGTCTGCGCATCACGCACCACGGTTACCGGAGCCTGGTCCACCTTCGAATAGGTATCCAGAAGATAACGGAAATCGTGGGTGTATTGCACACTGTGGTTGCCCTCTTCAGGAGTAAGCGCCACCATGTTCTTGCCATCCATACCTATCTTATAATAATGTATCAGATAAGGATCCTCGTTCTTGTTCACGCCGCTGGCAGAGAAATAAATCTCGCCCTTCTCCTCATCCACACGCTGAATGCCGCGCACAAACCAGTCGCCCTTGGTTATCTGACGGATTACCTTCGCCTTCTGCACATCGTAGAGATAGAGATGGTTCCAGTTGTCGCGCTCGCTCATCCAGAGCAGCTGTTTGCCATCCTTTACAAACTGGCGCCAGAGACGGGGATAGTTGATGAATTTCTCCGAACTCTCCTCCACCACGGTGCGCAACTTTCCGGTTTCGGCATTCATAGCCAGCAACTGGTAGAGATGATGGCCGCGCTGGTTGTACTCCATCGTCACCTCCTTGCTGTCGGGAGTCCATTGCATCCAGTCAAGGTCGTACTGGTTTTCTATCTGATGCCTGTCAGCCTCCACTTTCTTGCCCGTGGTCACATCGATGATTACGGGGTAATGCTGAGGCAGCGCATCGCCCGGCTTGGCGTATTCCTGCTTGTGGAGGATAGGCTGCAACTGGTCGGCAGGCGACGACTCCACATAGTAGGCGTAACGCTTGGCCACGGGTACACGCTTGCAGACGAAGATGCGCTTGCCGTCGGGACTCCACTGAATGCGGTTGCTGTAATAGCAGCCTATGGTACCATCCTGTGTCAGGATTCGCTTCGCCTCGGTGTAAGGTTTGCCAGCCTCGTGCACCACCACGTTGTAGCCTTCGATGTAGGCCTCCAACTTGCCGTCGGGCGAAAGTACGGGATAGGCATCCTGCTCCTCATCCACCTCCATCCAGTGGCGCTGTTTCTTTCTGCCAAACTGCGGTTTCCATTCCGGGCGCTTCTTCAGTTTCAGCGCCTTCTCCATTTCCTGGTAAGAGGCGTAGGTATGGCTGGTATCCTTAGCGGCATCGAAGGAAATGTATTTTCTGCCCTGCGGGGTAGAGATTTCATAGTGCAGCACATACGAAGAATCGCACCAGGCTGAGTTCTGTGCCCAGTGGAAAACGGAATCTCTGGCAAATGTGCGAGGCAGAGAGTAAGCCTTGTTGTAACGAGCCACCATGTCCTGGCTGCTGGCTCCGTAAGGGTTCTGCTGCGCTCTGGCTTCTGTGGTAATCAGAGGCATGGCAGCTGCTGATAAGATCAGCGAAAATAGGATTTGTTTCATTCTGTTCTGATTTCGTTATTGTAATTTTGCGGCAAAGGTACAAAGAATATATCTAAAAAAGGGGGAATATCGTCCGAAATGATGAAAATATCGTGCAATTTTCATCGTTTCGGGCAACATATCCCCTAGCTGCTGAAATCAATAAGCGATGATATATATTTAATTTTATGCAGAAAATTATTACTTGATTCTTAATTGATTCTTACTTCATAAGGGAACTTGCGGGAAGATGGGTCGAGCGAATGGTTCACAGGAGCTCCCATCACCACGAGATAGAGCACCTTCAACGACTGGTTCTTAGGAGCCACGATTGACACCTTTCCCTTCATTGCTTCGCCCACCGGGCTGTAGATGCATTCATCGGTATCGGCGGTTACTCCCACCAAACCATAACGGTAACCGATGGTTCGTGCCATCTTATCCCTGGAAGCAGCGAAAGGCTTACCCGCAGCATCCAATGCTCTGAAATCCGCTACCACCTTCTTGCCCTTTTCCGGCACATCCAACTTAATGGCATTGAAGCCATAGTTCTCAGGAACCAAAGCGGTATCCGGACGGAGATAGCCATTCTTCTGCTTCACCATTTTAGTATCGAAGGTGCAGGCATAAGGACGGGTCTCCTTGCGGGCATAATCCAGGTCGAAGTTCACCAGATGGCGATAGCAGTCGAACATTTCATCGTTGAATTGCTTCTGACTCATCTTATACTTTCGCTTGTAGGTAACCACAGGGTCTTCGCCCACCTTTCCCTCACGATAGAGCTGTGCGATGCTTTCCAGTCCGTGCTTCTCCGCCCACCATTCTATCACGTATGGCGAGTGGTAGATGTTCTCCATGTGGAGATAGCCCTTATGAGTGAGTTTCCTGAAGGCATCGAAATGAAATTTCTCTTCGGTTAGCCAGTCGGGGTTCACGCGCCACAACATCCACTGCGATGTCATCTCGAAGAATCCGCTTCCACCCCAAGCCTCTCCGGTTTTGTCTGCCATGATCTGCAGCTGGAAACTATGTCCCAGTTCGTGCGCCAGACAGTTGAGTTTCTTGTCCTGAATACGGTTGGGCGTAACCCAGAGAGCACCGATGAAATCATCATAGGTACCTCCATAGGCCGTGCCATCGAGCGAATAGTTCACCATCACCATCATCTTATATCGGTCGCATTTGCTCCCCGGCAGAGAGAACTTCAGGGTGTCACGGAAGAAATGGTAGAATCGCTCCACCTGGGTTTGCAGGTTGCCCAGGTCAAACTTCATCGGGTGTCCTTCGAGTGAAGGAGGGTTCTGTGTATTGTCTCCGAAAGGCTTTTCCCAGAAATACACGATATTCTGAGTCTGTGCACTATGTCGCCAGCACCATCTAGCGTTGTCGTCATTGAAGTTGTATGGCTTCAGAGAATCCGGCACGAAGATGAGTTTCTGCGCCGCCGTGGCTGGTTCCGGGATATGGTTCTGCGCCAAGGCTTCCGTGGTAGCCAAAGGCAATGTAGCTGCCGACAAAAACAGCGAAAAGAAGATTTGTTTCATTCTGTTCTGATTTTACGAATTTGTTATTTTGTGGGCAAAGGTACGAAGAATATCCCTAAAAGAAGTGAAATATCGTCCAAAAAGATAAAAATATCGTATTTACTGGCACTAAAATAGAAAACAATCAGCTAATCTTCTTTTTCCACCTGTTTTTCTTTGCAGTTTCGAAAAAAATGATTAGCTTTGCATTCAAAAATTAAAAAGAAGAAAATGATGAAATATCCTATCGGAATACAAGCATTCGACTGCCTCAGAGAAGAAGGGTATGAGTATGTAGATAAAACAGAAATGATTTATGCTTTAACCCATCAGGGGAAAGTGTATTTTCTGGGTCGCCCAAGGCGATTCGGAAAGAGTCTTCTCGTCTCAACACTCAAAAACTATTACTTGGGCAAGAAGGAACTGTTCAAGGGACTTGCCATCGAGAAACTGGAAACGGAATGGAAGACCTACCCGGTATTTCACATTGACTTCGGAACAGGTACTTACGTGAATGCAGATGCAATCAATCAAGTACTTGAATCTTACCTGATGGAATGGGAGAAGAAATACCAGATAGAGAAAACATCCATTACAGATTACAGCTTGCGATTCAAGAAAGTTTTGGAAGAGGCTCATCGACAGACTGGGCTCCGTGCCGTGGTATTGGTAGATGAATACGACAAGCCTTTACTCGACGTGATGGACTTGGAATATACCATAGATCACCTCGGCAAGCAAATCACCTTGGAGGAATACAACCGAGCTATGCTTCGCGCCTTCTACTCCACTTTCAAGGGAGCAGACCAGCATCTACAGTTTATTTTCCTCACTGGTGTCACCAAGTTCTCACAGGTAAGTGTGTTCAGCGACTTCAACCAGCCTAACGACATCAGCATGGACATTCAGTATGATACTATTTGCGGACTTACAGACGAGGAGATTACGCAATATTTCCAGGAACCGATAGCCGAAATGGCAAACATCTACGGCTGTTCGGTGGAAGAGATGCGAGCAGAGTTGAAGCAGCGCTTTGATGGCTATCATTTCAGCAAGCGACTGAAAGGCGTATATAATCCATTCAGCATATTAAACACATTACAGAAAAAGGATATTCAGAACTATTGGTTCCGTACGGGTACGCCTAGTTACTTGATTCGCCTGCTCAATCACTTTGATGAGAATCTTGATGAACTGACAGGCAAATATTACATGCCAGAACAGTTCATCGACTATCATGCCGACGTAGAAAAGCCTCTGCCTATGATTTTCCAAAGTGGCTATCTCACCATCAAGGAATACAACAGAAACCTAAATGCATTCTTGTTAGATTATCCGAACGATGAGGTAAAGCAAGGTTTACAGAGAAAGTACAGAGCCAAGGAAAACTCTTCAAGATAGGTTGCAACTTCTCCTCAGAGGAAGGAACGATAGATGATTGGAAAGTCAAAGAATACAACTAATGAATCCGCCCGATAGCAAACCAAAAGCTATCGGGCGGATTTAAAAAATCGTGCATTTTCATCCTCTCAAGGCGATTTTCATCTCTGTACATTTATGGCACACAGAGTTTTTTCATTTAACGGGTGTCGGCACATTTGCACCTTTGACGATTCCCAAACTTAACAAACAAGGGCATTATAAAAACGATGGCAAACACGGAAGAAAGCAAGCCACCTGTCACTCCCATAGCAAAAGAAAACCAGAAAGGTTCTTCCTCTCCCTCCCAGAAGAAAGGCAACATTCCCATTACCGTAGAAGATATCGTCAGGAATACGGGAATAATCTTATGACTATAGGCACTGATATAATTTGCTATCGGCCCACGGCGTGAAACCATACAGATATTACGATACTGACTAAGTATGTAGATGCCGGAATTGACCACGATTCCTATCAGCAACACAAAGGAGGCAAAACCTCCACTACCCAGTTCTACACCTGTTAACCAAAAAGTTAAGAACGCACCTATCACAGCAAAAGGCACTACCGACAGGATGCCCCAAGCCAGGCGAAGGGATTCAAACTGGATGGAACAGATAAAAAACACCACTACTGCCACCAGCAAGAGAAGCCAATAGTTGGAGGTCTCTTCCACAGGATTCTGCCAGTATCTATTCTCGCAGCGATACCCCACAGGCAGAGTCTTATTGAAATGTTCCATCACATCTTTAAGATACTCTTCTATATAACAGTAAGAACCCAACACATTGAAGGCTACATTCAATACGTACCCCTGATTTTTCTTGGGGATGACATTCTTTGCCTCACGCCTTTTCACGCTCATCACCTCTGGCAGTACCACTTCAGATTCACCCACATTCACTTGCTCATTTTCCAAATGCCACAAGTCGAAGGTATTGGAGGTTGTAGGAGTCAGATAAACACCCGTGCCCATCTTACTATCCTTATAATATCCCACATAAACAGGAGACAGTTTGTCCTCTATCACAGGATGCACAGCATTGGGCGACACATCATAGAGAGCAAGATTCTCCCTATTATACTTCATATAAAACTCATCCTCCTGATTCTCATAGCCAGGAGTCTGTATAATAAGATCCCGCACTCGATGATTCTTGCCAAGATAAGCCTCCAAATCTTCAGCTAATCGATAGAGCTGGTCATAATTATACCCCGAAAGAGCGATGGTTTCCGAACGATGCTGCAGGTTCAGAGAATTACTAAATCCACGTTCGCTCACTCCATAAGTAGCCCAATCAGCACCACCGATGGTTATCACCTGGCCTATCACCTTATTCTCCAAACGATAGGGAAAGATACCTTTTTCTGCATCTTTCCGAAACTTTATATCTATGCTTCCCCGACGACCATCTATGCGGGTAACAAACTCTCTTATGTCCTTATGTTTTTTCAGGAGTTCTTCCACTATCATCATCTTCTGGTTCAGTTGCGCCGCCGTACCACCAACAGGCATCTCTGCCAATACATGTAGCACCTTCTCTTCTTGCCGGTCCCTAGGTCGGGCACTCCCCTCTATCACCTTATTGAACAGGCTAAAATGAAAGGGTGCATAGTATAGCAACGCCAGTAACATATAGACTATCCATCTGCGTTTAGAAGTAAGAGCTATGTACGCACAATAGAACCGATTCCACCTTACCACCCATCTGCCATGACGCAAACGCTGATGAAAACTGCTATAACCCAACTTATCTATAACTGCAGGCACGAAGAACAACGCCACCAAAAGAGATGCTACCAAATTGACAATGACTACCCAGGCAAAATCGTATAAATCTTGCAGAAGTTCCTTTGGCAAAAAAAACACAATTATCATGGAACCTATCGTGGTAAGCATAGCCGCCAGGATAGCGAGAAATGCCTTCCGATTATGATAATAGCCATAATGGTCGGTCATCACGATAGTAGAGTCTATAATCAAGCCCATCGAAACGGTGATGCCAGCCAAAGAATAGGCATGCAACTTGATGTGCAACACCCAAAAGGCAATGCAAGCCAACAGGAGATTGACCACCAATGTAGAAGCTACAATAAACAGATACCTAAGATTACGATTGGTGAGCCATACGAAGACCAGCAAGATAAGCAGAGTCAACAATGTTCTCCCCACCAACTTCGACATCTCTTCCCGTTGCTGCTGGGCACTGTCATACGACAAGTGGAAATATATCTTTCGCTGAATTTCCTCCTTCACATGTTCCATCGTCTCCTGTACCTTGTCCGACATTCGCACCAGCTTGCTGTCTGCAGGAACATATACATTCAGATAAACCGTGTTTAGTCCGTTAACACGATAATAATTTTCCGGCTCCACCTGCCGTTCCCTCACAAACGCCAAATCGTTGAGATATACCATTTTGCCATTCACTTTCTTCAACGGAATCTGTTCCAATGGCTTAGAGAAGGAATCCGTTGTTAAATGCACGGATATCCGCTCTTCGTTGCCATCGGAAGTTGAATGGTTCACCGTACCGACTATGGCATCCCGCCCCATGAAGTTTCTGATGCCGTCGGCGATGTCATTGGCCGTCAATCCACAGGCAGAGAGATGCTCCGGATTATAGCATACTTCCATATACTTGTCCATCGTTCCTATCACTTCTACCTTGGAAACTCCCTCCAATGCCAACACTTTTTTCTCAACATTGCGCAGCAGATAATCCTTGATAAGCTCAGGCTGCATATCTGCATTCACCTGATAAGTAAGCAGCAAGACATCCTCACGATGAGAGGAACGGGCATTAACTACCTCACCCCCCGACACCGAAGGATAAGATACCCCCTTAGGCAACCGACCATACGACTGCCTCAAGAGAGAAGAGATTTCAAATCGCACTGCCGAAACATCAGCCTGTTCCTTGAGATTGACAAATATCTCATTACGACCGAAATAAGAATTGGAAGCCACACTTTCCACGCCTTTCAGCGAAGACACCATGCCCTCTATGGGCGAAGTGAGATTTTGCTCTATCACCTTAGCCGACACATTGGGCCAGCCATAGGTGATGGTTATGGTCTTGCCCTGCCGTGGTGTAGGCTCAACACCCACATCAAGGAGAGGCACCACTGCCACACCTATCACCATCAAGACCACAAAGGTCAATATTACAGTAAACGAAGATGTTTTCATTCAGCCTAACCTTTTTTCTTCCGATAAATCACATAATACACAAGAGGTACATAGAAGATGCTAACCAGCGTACCCACTACCATACCTATCAATATCGTCAAGGAAAGAGGAAACTGTATATCAGCACCTATCGACCCCCTCGACATGAAAGGCAACAAAGAGAAGATTGTGGTGAGCGAGGTCATGATGATAGGCATCAGACGCTCATGCCCTGCCAACTCTATAGCCCGCATCAGTTCCATTCCCTGGCGGCGATGCACATTAATAGTGTCTATCTTCAGGATAGAATCATTGATAACGATACCTGCCATCACGATGATACCAATCATCGACATCATGTCGATGCTCACTCCCAGAAGCCACAGGATAAGCAGCACGAAGAAGACATCCACAGCTATTTCTGACAAGATGATGGCGGGTTGCACCATGCTCTCAAACTGGGCAGCCAAAATGAAAAACAGCAACAGGAGTGATACAGCAAGCACCCATATCAATCCTACCACCATTTCACGACTGGAGAAATAATCGCCAGTGCTCAATATCCTGACATCATTGTGAAGCTTCTCGTAATCAGAAACAAAGTTGAGCACCTTTCTTACCTCCCTGCTTGAGATATTGAGGGCTATCGGCTCATACTCGCCACCCTCGGAACCGTAGAGATGCTTGTAGTCGAGCACCATGCGTTCCTTCAACAACAGATTGAGCGGCACATCTACTCCCTCGTTATTCCTGATGGAAGCAGACAATATTTGCTCACGGTTGGCATTGAAGTTACCCATGATAACTGGCACATTGCCAGCCCCATGGTTAATACTCAGCACCTCGTTGGTGCCAGCCAGTTGGCTCAATCGGTCACAGAGTTGACTGTAACTGATACCATACATCGTCATCTGCTCCACATTCGCCACCAGCTGCAAATTCTCTTCTGTTACCACAGACGGAATTGAAAGTTCCGGGAAATGAGTGCGCAAAGTATCAGTAAAAGCCTTTGCCTGCTCCACTGTAGGTCGGTGTCCGGTATGATCCTGCAAATTAAGACATAGCTCAGGCTCGCCAGAAGAGAACATCAAGTCGAAAAGGTTTCCGGAAGGAGAGAATGAGACTGAAGCATCAGGATACCTATCCTTTATGGCTGTCTTCATTTGTCGTTGAACATCCTGGAACTCAGAAGCAGACTTGCATTTGAAATACACCAGAGCCTCAGAGGAAGTGATGTCACGGGTATGAAACAGCAGGAAATCCTGCGTTCCCGCCATCGTTGTACTTGTCTCCAAGCACCCCTTTACCCTATCCAAGACCTTCATGATACGGTGATCGTTTTCTGTCACAGAGACACCAGCATTCCAATCTACATACATGATTCCATCCGCATAATTTACCGCAGGCATCATCCTCTTCTCGGAAACCCAATACAAGCCTACCACCCCAGGTATAGTCAAAAGGAAAAATATCAGGCACCCTCGTAAATGTCGATACATCCAAGACTGTACCCACTCATACCACCCCATTATCAGGCGGTGATGAGGCTGAGTTTCCAAATTACCACTCATACCACCCACCTCAACAGCTAAAGCATGTTGCTTGCGATAAAGCAGGCGGAAATATACCGGCAACACCACCATGGCCACCAGTAAGGATGAAAAGAGGGCTATCGCAATGCCCATACTTTGGTCGAAGAACAAAGCACTAGCCATACCACCTATGAATATCAGGGGCAGGAATACGCTGCAAGTGGTTAATACCGAACTCAGCATCGGTGTTAACACCTCGGCGGTGCCCTGACACACGGCATCAACCACTCCCTTCCCCTTAGACAACTTCTGCAGGATATTGTCGATCACGATGATGGAATTATCTACAATCATACCCACTCCAAGAATCAAACCCGAAAGAGAGATGATGTTCAGGGAAATGCCTATCAATTTGAAACAGAGCAAAGTGATAATAAGAGATATAGGTATAGACAAGACCACCAACAAAGCCAAACGCCACTTTCGCATAAAGAAAAGCAAGACCAACAAAGTGAAAAAGGCCGCAGCCAGCAGATTCCACTCCAAATTATGGATAGAATAAGCCAACAATTCCGTCTGGTCTCTTGTCACATCAAACTGCATAGTGGGGTAATTCTTTCTCATATCATCAAGAACCTCATCCACCGCCTTCTGCAAATCGGCCATCTGCGCATCATTCTGCTTGACTACAGCCAGGGTAACGCAGTTTCTTCCATCATGCCGATTGATGTTCCTGCGATAGGAAGACAGTTCTTTGATATCGCAGAGATCCTTTAGCTGAAACAACCGCCCCTGATGGTTGATATAGATGTTGCGCACATCATCAACAGTAAGAACCTGACTGTCAAAATGTACGTTATAGCGATAGATTCCATCCTGCACAGTAAGGGCTGACAGCTGGATATCATTATTCCTCATAGCGTTCTGCAACTCTTCCATTGTAATGCCAGAAGCCCTCAGCTTATCATCATCAGGCACACACAGAATCTCAGAAGAAACAATGCCACTCACATCCACCATGGCTGCAGCAGGAAGCTGCTCCAATCGACGGCTAACCACATTCTTCGCAAAATCGCTCAACTGTGCAAACCGTGCAGAAGCCGGTTCTCCCGTTTTCTCATCCTTGAAAGAAATGTCAAGGTAGAAAGCCGGAATATCCGTGGCACTCGCCTTGATAACCTTAGGTCGAGCCACCTCCTTGGGCATTCCACCCATCGCCATATCCACCTTCTCATTTACCTCGATAAACATCTGCCCGATATTGGCACCCGCCTCAAACTTCAGTAAGATACTGCCCACATCCATTCTGGCATCCGAACTGACGCTCTTCACCCCTGGCACACGAGCCAACTGACCTCTCAACGGAGCAATCACCTTACTCTCCATCTCCTGCACTGAATAACCAGGCACATTGGCTTGCACAGAAATTTGGGGAATATCAATGTCGGGCATCAGAGATACAGGAATATTTCTGATGCCTACAATGCCTACCACTACTACCGCTATCAATATCATTGTAACGGCTATCGGTCTGTGAATCAAATACCTTATCATTTCTCTACTTTCTTAGTTTTCACCTTCGTACCATCAGCCAGGTTAAGATTACCAGAAGTGATGACCACATCACCACTATGCAATTCGGTATCCTTGCGCAGACACCCCGTAATGGCATAATAGCCGATGTTGGCATGCGCCACATCCACGTAGGTCCACACAGCCTCACCATTCTGATAAACGAACACCACATGATAACCGTCTCGCTCAACGACTGCGTCCTTAGGTACGACGAATGAGCCAGGCACATCATTCTCTACTATAATCTTGACATTCATACCATCCATCAGTTTTCCCACAGAGTTACTGATGCGAGCTGTAATCCTGATTAGGCCCTTGTCGCTGACCATCGGGTTGACATTGACCACCGTGCCCTTGTATTGTTTTCCTTCATCCACAAAAGGACTCACCAATACCGCCTGCCCTACATGGATATTCTTGATTTCAGCCTCCAGCACATCAAACTCCACATCCAACTGACTGTCGTTGATGAGCGTGCAGAGTTTGTCAAGACGTTGGTTACGTTTATTCTCCAAGTCGGCGATTCGTCCTCCGAAAGGAGCTACCAACGTACACTTGGTCAAGGCGTGCCTGGCAGACTGCAACTGATACTGAGCTGCAAAATAACCCGATGACACCTTGGCACGATGCATCACCCCTTCAGGAACTTTTGCAGAAATGCCGTCATACCCCAGTCCTATCAGCTTATCCGCCAAATCCACCTTCGCCCTCTCCAAGTCTTTCTGGGCTTTCTCTACATTGAGCAGAGCCTCACTGTTGTCGGTCCTGGCGATGAGTTGTCCCTTCGATACCCGACCACCATTCCTGACATAGATGCCACTGACGATGCCTCCCTCCGAGAACGACAATTCACACTTGGCGATGGCTCGCAACTTGCCATTACAAACCAACTGACGATGAAAGGTTTGCGGACGCAACACGAGTGTATCAACATATATTTCCGTCGATATTGTATCAGCGTTCACCATATCCTGTTCTTCCGTCTGATTTTTTTGACGGCATGAGCCCAACATTCCCACAATTAAGATAGGCAATAAGAAATATGTAATCTTATATTTCATCATTATTAAATTGTTTTTTATCTACTTGTAAATTTACTATTTTACTATCGCTTCAAAGTCTGCACTCAACGGGCGATGCTGTATCCAGTCGTAAAGCGTATATCTACGCAAGGCATAATAATAGCTCCAATACGACTTCAATTGGCTGAGATATTGCGACTTCGCCGTTTCCAATTCTTGCAGGGCAGTGTTGAGTTCCGTCACAGAAACATTTCCCATTTCAAATCGTTTCTTGGTAATATCATATCGTTCTCTTGATATTTCTCTCGCACGAATCGAAGTACGGCATTGTTCTCCCTGAAAGCTAAACTGCAGCACCTCTCGCTTGATTTTCTGTATATAGTCATTCGTAGCCTGCTCCTTTCGGGTCTTAGCCAGTTCAAGATTCGACTTTGCAACCATCACTTTTCCCTTTTGCACTCCCCAATCAAAGATGGGCAGTGTAACGGTAACGCCTACAATCTCATTATCTTGCAATCCTCGATAAGCCGCAGCAAAGCCATCGGCGGTACGATTGAATCCCACCTCGGCATTCAGCTGCACCTGTATGCCCTTTGCCGCCTTAGTTTTGGCAAGATTCTCCTCGGCAGAAAGCATATTCAGATTTTGCTCTATGACATGCGAAGAATTTTGCATGGCCTGCCTCAGCACATCATCAACATTGAGCACCATATCCATCACATTCTCTGGAGGAGTAAGCGCCACACCTTCATAATCAGTTACACGAAGATAAGAAAACAGGTCAAACAAACTGTCCTCCATCTTAATCTTGGAGTTGTTCACCTCCACCTTGGTATTGAGCATCGACAGTTCCAGCTGAAGCAAGTCGCCCTTGGTTATCGTTCCCAAATCAAGCCTTTTCTTGGAAATCTCATAAAGTTCCACCAAATCTTTATACTTACTTATGCTCTGAGCATAGTCAGACTGGTCAGAAATGGCCTGGAAATAGAGTGAAGCTGCATGGAAGGCAACATCCTCGATAGATTCCAGATACACCTTCTTAGCCTTTTCATATTCCTTCGGTTCCGTCTTCTTCCTCCATTTCAATTCATTGAAGCTTCTAAACGGTTGAGAGTAAGAAAGTTTGAGAGGCAAGGTATTGTAAGTTGTCATCTTATAGTCGAACTGGTCGAGCCGATACAGATAAGACTGCAAAGACAAGGTACCGCCAAGGGAAACAATCTGCTGATTCAGTGATAACGACAAAGAGTTTGCCAGCGAGTTATTATCCACATAGTTAATCTTTCCGTCATCAGCATTTCTCGCCTCCACCTTACTATGGTTGAAATTCATCAGGCCACCCGTCAGGCTCATGGATGGCAACAATTCGGCACGAAACGACTTATAAGCCCAGTAGCTGGACATAAAGCTGAACCTAGCCAACTGGGCATCATACGATTTCTGCTGAGCGATGCGAATAACATCGTCCAACGAGACGGATTGCTGGGCATGCCCTATCCATACGGAAGAAGCCAGCAGCAGGAAAACAATATATTTCTTCATAAATCTATTTTCGTTTTAACTTATTTTTATTTGACCTGATTTCTTGATTTAACAAATCTCTAGCCTTGCTCTTCATTTCATCCACAGCAGGAGAAGAAACTTTCTCTTGAAATTCCGTTATATATTGAGCAACGGACACCATCATTTTTTTATTGTTCATTTCCTGAAATAAAAGCATTTTCCTGTACAATGGGTAAATACGATTGGGCATTCGGCGAAACGCTGTGTCATAGCAAAACTCAGCATCGGTATATTGCCTCATCATGCGATAGTTGTTTCCCATCAGTACCCAAAACATCGGGTCGTTGCTTACCAAGATGCCATCTCGAAGCATTGCATTACTGTCAAGATAACGTTGATTTACTTGCAAAATCTTGGCAAAGTCAAACAAGAACTGCTTATTATCCCGACACAAAGGATACAGCAGATAATAGTCTTTGATTAACGATTCATGCACTAATCCCGCACATTGCTTATATTCTTGAAGAGCTTCCACTCGCTCCTTAGCGACACCATAACAACAAAAAGCCAACACTCCCGCTACAATAAAACACAATGGTCTCAACCAAACAGGCATTTCTATACCACCCATATATCTTGCAGCTCTAGCTATCAACACCATAGCCAACATCTGATAGGGTAAGAGTTGAAAAGGATATGAAAACAAGCTAAAACCCAGTAAGGCAACAAAAGCAAAGAACAATACTCGCTCCTCCCGATAAAGTTTCTTTAAAGATAAACAGATGATAAACAAGCATAAGATTCCTCCTATCATTCCTTGCTCCGCCAATAGCTGCAAAAAGTCGCAAAAAGCAAACTCCGTAGCATCCGCATATTGTGCAAGAGAACGGACATGCCCTGAAGAAGAGAAAAAAGTTTCCAACTGCATGCCATATTCCCCATTGAAAGTACCAATGCCATTTCCTAGCACAGGATGCTCCAGCCAAATGCACACCGACTGCCACCAAAGGATAATACGCCCCATGGCAGATTCAAACTTGATATAAAGCAAAACCAAAGCTCCTACAGCCAATAAGCAAGAGAAGAATAGTTTATATCTACGTACTTCTTTCCTATATTGCCACAGCAGCATCACCGATACCACAACCATGGCACTACGACTACGTGTCAAGGCAAGCATCAAACTTCCCCCTATCAATATCAAACCATTCACCCATAAGGCCATTCTGTTACACTTATGATGCAACAACAGATAAATCGCCATCATCATTCCCATCGTTACTACTGCAGAATAAGGACCAGGATTGAAAAAGCTTCCTGTAACAGGAAAGAAAGGATGACGACTCGTCCCTGCATAGACCTGCCATGCACCAAGCAACAACTCGTAAACAACAGTTCCCTGCAATATCCACCACATATAGTCTTTCCTAATACCAAAACGTACATCAGTGAAACGAAGCACTATATATAATAGGTATAATGAAGTATAGGTCACCACTTCCCTGCAACATGGAGTCCCAGGTTGAAAATATACTTGCAACAACACATATATCCACCAAACGAGCATCAAGGCATCAATCATGCTCCAGCTCATTTTTTCTTTTATGCAAGAGCATATTCCCAAACAAGCACTCACTCCAATTAGGAGCACAATAAGTCCTACTAACAATTCAGACCATCCATAATCGTAGGTCTGAATTGTCAGAACGACAACGCATATCATAAATATACAACCTATAACTTCTCTTGTTCTACTCATTTTATTTTTAGAATTGCATCATATACCCCTCACCAGTATTAGGGTCTCTACAAATAAAACCAACAGGCCGTGGCAATTCCTTGCTATAGAATGCGGTCCACATGGGTAAATCCACTTCATACAGATGGAATACAGGAATGAATGGTCCACGCATACTTTCCTCGAAAAGTTTATACTCTCCAGTAATCTTGTTGAATCCCCATAAAGGAGCTTGTCTTACTACAGCTTTCCACTTGTTCGCCTTGTCCCAACAAAAGGTCGTCGTTATATTGCGAGTCAAAAGTGTCTCCGTTGAATCACAGCTATAAGCTATCTTGAAGTGTACATTTTCTCCTGTTTGATCATATTTTTGGATTTTTCCATTTCCCAATAGCGTAAAAAGACACCCAAAGGTCTTTACTTCTCCATCTACAGCATACCCTAGCCTATAAAGCTGACGAATTGTAGCATGCTTAAATTCCACAGAATCCCCATCCACAAAACCTTCTCTTATCGGATACCACTTCCATTCATGAAATCTGCATAGAAACAATTCCGGCTTATCCTTCAAACTGTCAGGAACAGCCAGGCGAATAGAATAAGTAGTGCTCATTAAAGAGGTGACATCTGTTCTACACAATGGCTTCAGGTAGCTTTTGGGCACGTTTTCGTCTTCGACCAACCTCAACAAGTCCTTATTGACCTCATATTGATATGCCCATGTACGATAGGATGCCATCGTATCCTTGGCTTCTCCCATATAAGTCAGCTCATCTCCTATAGTCAACCTGAAGGGCTTTGGATTGCTGGCTGTCTTTGGGAACATGACAGAAGAATGAGGCACTTCCGTAAAACGCCAATGTATCTCTATCAACTCACATGGAATTCCACAAGCTCGCATCACCATCGTGGCATAGTTCGCACAAGCCTGACATTCCAAATAGCCAATCTTCTCTGCCTCCTTGGGAGTTAAAAAGCCTTTTGTAATACTATTAAATCGAGTGCTATACTTCACATGCTTACGAATCTGGCGCATCATAAACTCAGCCAAATCCTTTGTATTGGCATTTTCCATCATGGAATCTGTTATCAGATGTTCATACTTCTGTTTAAGATAATCTCGCCACTCCGTCAATTCCTCATCTCCATTCCTATAAGGAAGGATATATCGGCAAAAGTCTGCAAAGGAAACACCTTTAGCCCATGGTTTGCGCCAGGAGTCAAAAGCTAAATCTATATTTTTCTTAAGATATGCTTCAGTTATCGTATCCTCATCCAATACCGGTTTACCTTTCTTTAGATAATAATGAAGGCTATCCATGTAGGCTCGATAGACAGAATCTGAGGCAAACATCATAGGAGAAAGATTGGAAAATTGCCCACTAGCATCCACTATGTTACGAGCCACACCATAATGGAACTTTGAATATGTAGCCAAATATACAGCCGCCTCTCTCTTCAAAGAATCATGGGCATAAGATTCTACTACCTGGTCGTATGCCGTAGGAGTAGAGCAGGCTCCTAACGACATAAATCCAAGTAGAAGAGAGATTATTATACAGATATTATAAGATGTTCGATGTTTCATATCAAAACTTTTAAAAGTCAACTTACATCATTCATGAATCTTATCTCAATTCACAAACAGATATTTTGAAATTTGATTTTTCAACGATAGAAGACCATTTACAGACTACCAGTTTCAAAGTTCAACAGATAATCTTCCAAACAGACTTTGGGTGTCCAAGTCATTACCATATCCATAGTATTTTCATTTCATCGGATCATCTTAACAACTTGGATGAATGTCATATTTACAGATCTTCCTTCGTATCAACAAAAAAAGTTTGACTAAGAATTTTTCCTTTTCTTACGACAAGAGTACAGCCATTTAAGTCATTTCTACCAATTTTACCATCATCAACAAAGATAACATTATAATTGTTATCATGCAAGATATCTTCTATATATTGCTCTACAGAAGAATGGTATTGATTTTCTACGACAACATTGATTTTACTTTTATATTCATATTTGTTTTTTAAATCCATAACCTTTAATAATTTAGAAATACATTCGGAACAACTACCATCCACAAAATAATAAATGGATGTTTCAATATAAGAATTATTAAATAGATGCATTTTCCGTATAGTATCTATCTGTGAAGTTTGCACATCCATATAGATACTATTATCTCTTAGTACCTGAATAAACTCTTCTGGTACTAGAGATGTTTTTTTGCAATTTTGGCATGAACTTAAGAACATGCATATTATTATAAATACTAAATATTTCTTATTCATGAGCCTTACATAAATATAATTCTTTATTTTTCCCTAAGATACAACAATAGTAGGTGTTAGCCCATTTTGTACTATTGGAAATTGTTCGTACATGTACTCCTAACACATAGTTTTTTTTAAGATTACCCATCCAATCAAAAACTAAAAGCCACCCATTGTGGTTGACTAATTCATCTTTTGCGACATCTACCAATGTACCATAATATAGAAGACCTACTTCCTGAGATGTACAATAATAATTTCCATAAGTATAAGGTATAGAACCATCAAAAATGAGTTCATTATTATCATCATCAATATAATATTTAACAGCAAACTCATTTGGACCAGAAATTGCTTTTAGGAGTTCAAGATTGTTATCGTACAGTTCCATTACAGGAAAATGTCCGGATGCATACATCACTTTCTTATGGTCAGGACTAGCAATAACCAAACTTCCACTATTGACATTGAGGGTATTGAATTTATAATTTTGCCCTTGGTTGACCTTGTTGTCTTTACAGAATATAAGTCTCCTGCCCTTTTGATGAATATTCAAATTGTCATCATCAAACACACACAGATTATCCATAATTGGTTGATTATCCAAATATGTTGGACTTGCTATACCACCTGAAACATTTTCGGCTTTTGGTATATATTGCTTATTTGACAATACCGAATCTATATTTATATTGAATAAGTTATTCAACTGAAAGTCATAAACAATAAGTTTGCCATCCGCTACAAATGAAGTACACTTGAGCACTTCATTGTGTCCTCGTCCAAATCTAAGTAATTTATTTATTAATTTCTTAGATCCTAAATCATAAAGTTCTATTAGACTTTGACCATCACGAGATCGATTCTGGACAATCAATATACTATCTTTATAGACATAAAATTGGTAGGCAAGAGGAATATCTATGCCCTTCAAGTCTATCGTGTCTAACTTGAGATGTTTTGCTTCAGAGAGTACGGATTCATCCAGCATATTCACCACAGTAGGTGTACCATTACAAGCACACAGAAAAAAAGATAGCCCCAAAAAGAAAATGTATAATTTATCTTTCATCATAATATTGAATAGAATTAAATGATACCAACAGTCCAAAGTTTATAGCTTATGGACTGTTGATTTGCTTACAGAGAATTCATCGTTAGTGTTTTGTTGATTTTGTTCCACTACATGTTAGAGTATAACCCATATATGAAGTAGAACATGAACCTTGTTCCCCAACACATAAAAGCTTCACACTACCACCTCTATTTATTTCACAAGAAGACAAAGCCTCTACATCTCCTTGCAACATCACACCTCTAGAAGATTTGCCTTCTAAAATTTGGCTTGAATAAGCCATTACACCTGCACAAGCTATCGCAAGACAGAATGCACCTAGAACTTTCTTTTTCATAATTTAAAAGTTTTGTCTTAAATTAATACTTATCGTTTCCTAGATAATACTTTTATCTATTATTATTCGTTCGCAAAATTAAAGAAAAATTGCATAACTTCCTAATATTTCGAGTACATATAGTACACAACTTTACGCAACACATCACACATATACAATATAATTTATTATATATCAACATATTAAACAAAAAACACATTTTGTACAAATCATTATTCTAAATCATTTATGAAAGATTAAAAATTCTCCACATAATTCGTTTTGAACAATATTACTATTTTCCGTTCATTGGTAATACTCAGCTTAAAAACGCCGGAACAGTTCGTATTGCAGGTGGTGGTCGCAAAGCTATCTTAGAAGAGCATGCAGAATACTTGGCTCTATTCGATGAGATTGTTCTAAAACTCATGGCCGGTCTTCCACAGGTGACTCCGCAAGATGGCTTAACGCAAGCTTTATACCATGACTTTCGCAAGAGTGACAAATCGACATGTCCGTAAGACTTCGCTGGTTAAGTTCCATCTTATCCCCACTTTATTTACGATATGAGTTCCAAGTAGTTATTGGACTATGACTCTTTTGGAAACTTTATATCAAGTTTCTGTCCATTGGGGCAGATGTTTGCCGCTGACTTCTTTCTGATTCCGTATCGCCACGGACCCCCCTTGCCTCTCTGGCTATACGATTTCCACTACTAAGGCTAGTTAGTGACTTGCACCCATTAGACAACACACATGCCAGCCAAACCCAAAAACTCAGATCGGACATCGAGACCGACTTGAGTTTGCCAAGAAAGAGACAATCAAGATTGTCCCCCAGTTGTTCTCTTACTAATAGAGAGTTATACTGCATGACACAAATCACTTGACATACCCTACTGATATTTCACTACATGTTAAAGTATAGTCCAAATATGAAGTTGCCTTGAACAAAAATCACTTTAGCACCTATTCTTGAACGAAACTATATTTAGTACAAACCCCTTTTTGGGTGTCTTCATTTATCGCTATTATAAAGTTTTGCTGTTTATTAACAGCAAATGCAACAGAGCGATTAATATTCAGACGCTGTTTAGGATTGCCATTCCAATCAAAAACCAATATGCTCATTTGTTTTTTCCGCTTTGCCCCATCATAAAGTACATATATATTCTCTGCATCACTTGTTATTCCTATAGCATAATCCGATGCATCATAAATATTATCACTTGTATATTTAGGCCAATCGTCAAATCTAACTTCTTTTACAACATTTCCTTTCAAATCCCTAATTAACAGAAGAGGGAACGAAAAATAAGCAATAGCTATCTTTTGTGTCTTATTATTATATGATGCTATGTTTTGCGCCAAGAGATGCCCCAACTCTTTAAAAGAAGAAATACCCAATTCCGGCTGCCCCTTCGTTTTTAGAGACCTTTTCTGTTTATCATAAACGAAAAAATCACAAGTTTCATTATCAAAAGAACCTATAAAAGCTGTAGGAGAAGTCTGAAATACATATCTAAAATCCCTTTCTCCTATCTTTTTAAAATCTTCAACCAAAACAGGTTGCTCATCTTTTCTAAAAGAAAGCATAAATAATTTATGAGTAGGACGTTCCAATACATAGAAATATTTCTCCCCTCCATAAACACCCTGTTGACCTGTAACATAAGGCGCCATCCATTCTTTAGAGCCATGTCCTTTCCTTGCAGTTTCACATACTTTTTGAAAGCTAGTATTATAAACCGCAAAGAAAAATGAATCACGTTGTGTAAAAACATAATAATCCGAGCTTAAAGATATCGAATAAGCCGAATAGAGACTATCCAAATCATGCACAATACTTCCCTGAAGAGTTCTCTCTACAGGAAATTCTTTTATACCTACACTCTGTTGGAGACACCCACAAAATGCGAATAAAGATAGCAAAAAGGTGCACATATACACCTTTCTGGAACAGAAAAAATTTTTATTCATTTATAAAAATATTTTATTAGCATCCAATAAAAAGGGCAATTCGATCTTTAAAGCAATTGAATTATAGTCTTTTAAGCTGTATTTTGCTATGAAACGAACTTGATTTTACAATTTTTCAGCCAAAAATAATTGGCTACTATATTTTAAGACAAATACATATTCGTTTAACTTACCGCATTACTGAATAGAACTCAGTTCGACAACAACATACGAAAGTATGACGGCAGCAACTATGTGAAGCACTTCATTTGCTAGAACCAGCTTCTTACAATGATGCTCGACCAACAATGGTGAGAGCTTACGTGACTTGACAGTTGCATTGGAAGTTCATCAGGATAAGCAATATCATCTGGGGCTTGGACGTAATACTATCGTAAAGGCAATTCTTGCTTATACCAACCAGACTCATGATTACAAGATTTTCGAAGACTTTACATTCGCCATTACCACTTATAGTCTCGTGGGGATTGTTCATCATAATATGCAATTGAAACGCTCAACATATGAAGTTTTACAGATTCAACGTATTTTATTGACGAACAAAACCCACCTAAAAGTTCTATTTAATAAGACTATTTTCAACGATGTCAAAGAACTCGATTGTCCCCTCTTTAAGGAACTATTTAATTAAATAACGTGTCCATTTTTTATTGGACACTAATGAAAACATTTTGTATATGAACCGATTCCCTTCTCATCATATTCTTTTTTACATCCATCACAATCATAATATGTATACCCAACCTTTACCTTAGATTCATGGTAACAGATTGAGTATTTGCTAGCACCTGCATCGCCATCTGCCAACGCCTCAACATTTGCTAGCATCAAATAGTTTTCAACAGCCTTTTTCTCATAACAAGACTGTCCCCAAACGGTATATCCACAGATTACCACTACAAAAAATGTACCAAATAAAAAATTCTTCATTGTATATTACTTTTTTTTATTATCTTTGCATAAAAATTCAACATCAGGGTGTG
>USJX01000022.1 GCA_900555035.1 uncultured Prevotella sp. | reverse complement strand
TCAACAAGATTGAGGAGATGGGATTCCACGACTGCCTGCGCCTCATCCACTTCCACATCGGAAGCCAGATTACCAAAATCCGCCGCATCCAGACGGCTCTGCGTGAGGCAGCACAGTTCTACATCAACCTGCACAAGATGGGCTACAATGTAGATTTCGTAGATTGCGGTGGTGGTCTTGGCGTAGATTACGACGGCACCCGTTCTGCCAGCAGCGAAAGCTCTGTAAACTACTCTATCCAGGAGTATGTAAACGATTGTGTCTATACATTCGTTGATGCAGCCAACAAGAACAATATCAACCATCCTAACCTCATCACCGAGAGTGGCCGCTCGCTTTCTGCCCACCACTCCGTATTGGTGATTGATGTGCTGGAGACTGCTTCCCTGCCAGAGATGCCAGAGGAGTTTGAAGCAAAGGAGACTGACCACCAGCTGGTTAAGGATCTCTATGAGATATGGGACAACCTGAATCCTCGCAACATGCTGGAAGACTGGCACGATGCCGAGCAGATTCGCGAAGAGGCCTTGCAGCTCTTCTCTCATGGTATCGTAGATTTGAAGACCCGTGCCGAGATTGAGGCGATGTACTGGAGCGTGTGCCACGAGATCAATAATCTTGCCAAGCACATGAAGCACGTGCCTGAGGAGCTTAGAGGATTGGACAAGATTCTTGCTGACAAGTATTTCTGCAACTTCTCACTGTTCCAGAGCCTGCCAGACAGTTGGGCCATTGACCAGCTCTTCCCTATCATGCCTATCCAGCGCCTGGATGAGCGTCCTACCCGCAACGCTACCTTGCAGGACATCACCTGCGACAGCGACGGCAAGATTGCCAACTTCGTAACCGATGGCCATATCGGCAACGTTCTCCCACTTCATCCATTGAAGAAGAACGAGCCATACTATCTCGGTGTATTCCTCGTTGGCGCCTACCAGGAGATTCTGGGCGACATGCACAATCTCTTCGGCGACACCAATGCTGCCCATATTTCCGTAAAAGACGGCAAATACAGCATCGACCAGATATTCGATGGCGAGACCGTAGAGGAGGTATTGGATTACGTACAGTACAATCCAAAGAAGCTCGTCCGCCAGTTGGAGCAGTGGGTAACCAAGAGTGTGAAGGAAGGCAAGATTTCTCTCGACGAGGGTAAGGAGTTTCTGGGCACCTATCGCAATGGTCTCTTCGGATACACATATCTTCAGTAAGTGAAGAACGAAGAGTGAAGAGTGAAGAATTCAATTGCTTTACTAATCATAAAGTTCTATGTTCAAAGTTCAAAGTAACAATATGGAAAAAGTAACAGTAGTAAAGGTAGGCGGTGCCATTGTTGAAGACTGCGAGCAGCTGGCACAGCTCTTGAAGGATTTTGCTGCCATTCCCGGCAAGAAAGTATTGGTACATGGCGGTGGACGCCGTGCCACCAAGGTAGCCGCAGCCCTCGGCATTGAGAGCAAGATGGTAAACGGCCGTCGCATCACCGATGCAGACATGCTGGAAGTGGTAACCATGGTTTATGGCGGTTTGGTAAACAAGAACCTGGTTGCCAAGCTTCAGGCTAACGGCGTGAATGCCCTCGGCCTGACAGGTGCTGATATGGATGTAATCCATAGTCATAAGCGCCCATTGAAGGATGGCATCGACTTCGGATTCGTAGGCGATGTAGAACGTGCCAACGGCAAGATGCTCCAGACCCTGATTAACGAAGGCATCACCCCAGTGATGGCTCCGCTGACCCACGACGGCAAGGGCAATATCCTCAATACCAACGCCGACACCATCGCAAGCGAGACAGCCAAAGCTCTGGCTCCTTACTACGACGTGACATTGATATATAGTTTTGAAAAGAAAGGCGTGCTCAGTAATCCTGAGGATGACGACAGCGTGATTCCAGTGATTACCCATGCCGATTTTGAGAGATATAAAGCAAACGGTACCGTGGCAGGCGGCATGATTCCAAAGCTGGAGAATGCCCTTGCAGCCATCGATGCAGGCGTGAAAGAGGTGATTATCACCCTTGCTACCGCCATTGACGGAAAGCACGGAACTGTTATTAAGAGTTAAAAATAGAAATAATTCAGAGTTGCTTGTAACTTTCTTACAGGTGAGTCGTCATTAATTATAGAGGGATGAAAAAAATCAGTTTCCAAAACGATGTTTTGCCTCTGAAGAATAAACTCTTCAGGCTGGCCCTTCGCATTACTCTCAACCGGGAGGAAGCGGAAGACGTTGTGCAGGATACCATGATTAAAGTCTGGAATGCCCGCGACAGATGGCAGGAGCTTGACTCCATCGAGGCCTATAGCCTCACCATCGCCCGCAACCTCTCGCTCGACCGCATCAAGAAGATGGATAATCAGAACGATTCGCTGGAAGAGCAGACCACGGAAAGGCTCGACGAGACATCATCCACCCCTTCCGAACGAATGATTCAGAAAGACAAGCTGAACATCGTAAGGAACATCATTAATGAGTTGCCCGAGAAGCAGCGCAGCTGTCTGCAACTTCGAGATATCGAAGGAAAATCCTATAAGGAAATAGCAGACATCCTCAGCATCACCGAAGACCAGGTCAAGGTGAATATCTTCAGGGCTCGACAAACAGTAAAACAAAGATTTCAACAATTCGACAGTTATGGATTATAAGTACATCAACCAACTTTTGGACCGCTATTGGAAGGCCGAGACTTCTCTCGAAGAAGAGGAGATTCTCCGCGCATTCTTCAGCCAGGACGAGTTGCCTGCCGAGCTGAAGCCTTATCAAGCACTCTTCTCTTACGAGATGGGCGAGGCTAAGCAAGAGACGCTGGGTGATGACTTCGACCAGAAGATGATGGCGATGATTGAAGATGAATACACCAAGGAGCCTAACAAGGCAAAGGTGGTTTCACTGACAGAGCGCCTGAAGCCTCTCTTCAAGGCTGCTGCCGTGGTAGCTATCGTCTTGACCTTGGGCAACGCTGCCCAAGTGCCATTCCAGAACGATGTCGATAACCAGATTGAAAACGTAGGATACACCAAGAGTGGCAAGGGCGTTTCCGTAGCCATGGGCGATTCTGCTTCGGTTGACTCCATGCAGCGCACGGGCATCGACCAGATAAGCACCACCACCCCTTCTCCTACGATATTGAAGTAGTTATTTCTATGCTTTCTCTATATAAAAAAATCATGTTTAGTAAAACAATTCTGAAACTGTGAAGTTTCAATTCTCTCAAATTTTTCATAACATACTAACGTATTAGGGCTGCCAGTACATACTGGCAGCCCTTGCTGTATATTATAAGAGACAACCCACACGGGTTGCCTCTTAACACATAAACCTTAATCTAACCTAATAACTTATATTTTTCACTCTATTCAATGCTTCTAAATAATAGTAGTCGGCATAGATGATGCTGGCATCTATCTCGCTTCCTGCCGGATGATGCCCCGTGCTATGCATCAGGAATGCCACATTCTTCTTGCCGCTCTGGTATTTACTGGTGCTAAGCTGGACTAGCGTCTGCAAGGCAAACTGCTTGTACTCTTCGCCTTTCTCACCTCCCACATACTGTTGAAGTTCCAGTAAGGCATCGGCAACCACACAGGCAGCACTTACATCCTTCGGTGCTCCCATTGTTCCACGTGAATCATCCATATCCCAAAGAGGAATGAAGTCATCGCTGGTATCCTTCAATCGCTTGATGTAAATATCAGTCACCTTTTGGGCAAAATTCAGGAACATCCTGTTGCGGGTATAGCGATACACCATCGTATAGCCATAGATAGCCCAGCTCTGGCCTCTTGACCACATGGAATCATCAGAATACCCCTGGTGGGTCACTCCCTTGACAAAGTCACCACTGATGGTATCATATACTGCCACATGATAGCAGCTGCCATCCGGACGGAAATGATTCTGCATCGTGGTCTTGGCGTGAGTTACAGCCAGATCGTAAAGCAGCTTGTTTCCTCCGTTTTTGGCTGCCCAGAACATCATATCGAGGTTCATCATATTATCCATAATCGTATTGTGCGGCCAGTTGCGAGGCTTCACTTCTCTAGGCCAACTCAATATCGTACCCACGATAGGATTGAAGAGCGTGGCAAGTGAATCGGCGGAAGCCAGAATCACATTCTTGTAGGCCTGCGAATGATTCACCTCGTAGCCCTTCCCGTAGGAACAGAACATCAGGAAGCCGATATCGTGGTCGTAGCAAGGGCGATAGGCGATGCCTTTCAGCGATTCCGTATATCCTTCGGCAGCCTTGCGCACAGCCTCATCCTTTGTATTCTGATAGTCCATCCAGAGGATTCCCGGCCAGAAACCGTCACACCACTCCTCAGGGGTAACCTTGCGGCAGTTCCAACCCTTCTGCTTATCACCCTTTAGGATATTGCGAGGTTCCATCGTATAATCGTAAGAGCCATCCTTCTGCTGCAACTCAGCCAAAGCACGCTTCACCTGCTTGTGGCAGTATTGTAACTGCTTATCAACATCGAGTGTCGGAACCTGCGCAGCAGTCTGTACCTTCAGCGCCATGCTTATCTGCGATATGGCAACCATGGCCATACAAAAAAGTATTCTTCTTATCTTCATTGTCTTTGTTTTATTAGTAATACGAATCGAACGAGAAGAATACTTAAATTTGTAGTAGAAAAGCTGACAATAAACATATAAGTAATCTTCCTTTATCATACGTATCATTATAAAAGAATAAGAGAATCATATGAATAAGAGAATTACATCATTGCTCTTTTCGAGCATCTTGCTGGCAACGCCTATGTCGATCCAAGCCCAGTATCATTCGCAGGTCTGGAATCCCGATAATGGCAACGGTACTTATACCAACCCCGTAATTTATGCCGACTATAGCGACCCAGACGTGGTAGCTGTTGGAGAAGACTATTATCTCACGGCTAGTTCTTTTAATTGTATCCCAGGTCTGCCTATCCTTCATAGCAAGGACCTGGTAAACTGGGAGATTATCGGACATGCCCTGCAGGAACAGGAACCCAAGGAACTTTTCAACCTGCCTCAACACGGCAAGGGAGTTTGGGCACCAGCCATCCGACACCACAACGGCGAATTCTACATTTACTGGGGCGACCCAGACCACGGCATCTTCATGGTGAAGACCAAAGACCCACGTGGCACTTGGGAGAAACCCGTCTGCGTTATAGCAGGAAAAGGAATGATAGACCCTTGTCCACTCTGGGATGAAGACGGAAGATGTTATCTCGTGAATGGATGGGCAGGAAGCCGTTCCGGTTTTAATTCCGTTCTCACTGTTCGTGAGCTTTCTGCCGATGGAACCAAGGCGATAGGCAAGCCTCGCATCGTTTTTGATGGAGGACAGAAGAACCACACCACAGAAGGTCCGAAGTTCTATAAGCGAGATGGATATTACTGGATTATGTGCCCAGCTGGAGGCGTAGAGATGGGCTGGCAACTTGCCATGCGAAGCAAAAACATATATGGCCCTTATGAAGCCAGAAAGGTGATGGCACAAGGCAAAACGAAGATTAATGGTCCTCACCAAGGAGCATGGGTTCATACATCGCAAGGCGAAGACTGGTTCCTTCATTTCAATGACAAGGCAGCATACGGTCGCGTCGTCTTCCTGCAGCCTTTAGATTGGAAGACAGGATGGCCAGTAATGGGCAATGACAAGGATGGCGACGGATGTGGCGAGCCTTATCTCACCTATCGCATACCGAAATCGACATCAAAGGTAAAGATGAATCCTCAGGAATCTGATGAATTCAACAGCACAGAGCTAGGCTTGCAATGGCAATGGCACGCCAACTATAACCAACTTTGGGGAATGCCAACCAATAATGATTGTCTGCGATTATATACCGCAGATCTTACCGCAACAGATGAAGCTGGCAAGCCATTACCATTCAAGAGTCTTTGGCAGGCTGGCAATCTTCTACTCCAGAAGACTCCAGCCAAGGATTTCACTGCTACCGCAAAGATTCGCTTTGCATCGAAAGAGGATGATCAGTATGGCGGTGTCATTATGATGGGCAGGGATTATCAGGCACTGGTTGTCCGTCGCATGGGAGATAACTTCCTACTCCAGCAGCTTTCTTGCAAGGATGCTGATTTAAGCGGCATTGAAACAGAGAAGACACTCGCTACCTTCAAGCCATCAGAGAAGGATACCATTCCATATTCTCCAGCCATCTATCTCGATATCTATCTCCAGATGAAGGTAAAAGACGGCAAATGCCAGTTTGCTTACAGTCTTGACGACAAGCGATACAGAAACGCAGGCGATGTCTTTATCCTGAGACAAGGCAAATGGATAGGAGCCAAGATGGGATTTGTGAGCGAGCGCAAGAACACCAAGGGCAACCGAGGATGGATTGATGCAGACTGGTTTAGAGTAACACGCTAATCTACGACTATATATAAAAGGTGGATGCGAGAAATCTTACTTAATAAGATTCTGCATCCACCCATTTTTCAGTTATTCATTACAAAGCGCAGGGCTGCACCTCCCGAAGCCTGCAGATGAAGCTTCAGCTGCTTGCCCGCCTTGACATTCACCACTGTAGAAGAAACCTTGGTGCGGGTCTGCAAAAATGGATCATCATTGTAGATTTCCACACGATATTTCTTGCCTTTCTGCAGGAAATCAGCAGTATTGAGGGTGATATCACGAGCCTGCAAACCATTCATCGCTCCCACAAACCAATCATTGCCTGAGCGACGAGCCTGAATGATATACTCTCCTATCTCGCCAGCCAAAGCCTTGCTTTCATCCCATACCGTAGGACAATACTTCCAGAAATCCAATTCCTTTTCACCTTTATAGACATCCGGCAAATCATACCAATACAGGAAAGTAATCGGACTGTAATATACCACTGGCATTGCCAACTGATGAGCCTTCGTATTCTTCACTCTGCCATTGAAATAACAAGGAGTGTAATCAGCTGGACCACAGAGGAATCTTGTGAATGAAAGAATCACATTGTGCTCTGCATTCGGCATTTCCTCATTACCTCCGATGCCTTCCTGAGTCATCAGGTTAGGATAAGTGCGACTCCATCCCGTAGGACGATATTCATCGTGAACATCCACCATGATATGATAATCGGCACATTTCTTTATGGCATCGTGCATCCAGGCTGTCCACTTCTGGGAGCCCACCTGTACAAAACCGAACTTGATGCCGCTGACGCCCCACTTCTGATACAAAGGCAAGATGCTGTCCAATTGCTGGGAAAGCGCACGCTGATTCACATAAAGCCATACGCCAATGCCCTTGCTCTTTGCCTGCCTACATAGCTCAGGCATATCAATGTCACGAGTTTCCAACACCTTCAGGGCAGATGAAGACATTTTCCATTCCGGTCCATACCAACCTGCATCCAACTCGATGTGCTGCAATCCGCGATCTACGGCAAAATCAATAGCCTGCAAAGCCGTTTTCATATCCAGTCGACATACACGGAATGCCTTACCAGGACGAATCCAGGAAGTATCAGCTATCTTGCAAGGTGCGTTCAAGTTGAGCATCAACTGCTTGTTGTTTATCAGGTCGATAGCTCTTCCTGCAGCCATAACAACGCGCCATGGCATGTCGTAAGCCGTGATAACACTTGCCGTATCAAACATCGACATCTGAAGTTTATTGTCTGCAACCAACTTTATCTTTCCTCGTGAAAAATCAGACAAGGCAGCTTCGCCGATGGAAGTATAAATGCCGTTCGACAACTTCAAGACCAGAGGTCGGTCTGATTCTTCCTTCCATACAGGTTCACTCTTCAAGAGTTTTACCTTCTTAGGAGAAGCTTGTGCCCATGCAAAATGATAAGCCTCAGCACCTGGTGCCAACTGGAAAGAAGTCAAGTCTTCCGTAATATTCATAAACAAGCCATTCGTTGCCTCAGGGAAGTGATAACGGAAAGCCACTCCCTCATCGTATGCTCTCACTATAATATCGAAGAGATACTGCTGGCGTTTGTCATAGCCATTATCATTGAAGTTTCCTTGTTTTCCACCTTTCATCAAATGGATGGTCATCTCATTGTAATGGTCACGGATAGTTGCATACTCACCATAGACCGGTTTCCAAGTATCATCCTTGGCAGTACGCTCCACCTTGATGACTTCCATACCGGTGGTCCAAACCCGATTGGTATCCACAGGAATTCCCATCGCTGATTCTACCAGATGGTTGTCGATGTTCACACCTAGTTCGCCTTCCTCAACCACTTGCTTATCAGCATAGTTAAGATGATAGACAAGACGACCTCCTTTCTGCTCAAAGACGAAATGATACTTGCCATCAGGCGACTGCAAGGTTTCTGCAGCATGAGCAGAAACCAACGCAAAAATCATCAAAATTGCTAAAACTATCTTTTTCATTGTCTGTTTGTTTTAATTCAACTTCACTTTTCCATTCTCTGAGCAGACGATGCGCTGCTCGGTTCCATCCTTCAGTTTCACGATGATGCCCACGGCACCCTGCTCGCTTGGGGTAAAATAATCTACCGATGCTATATCGCCAGGTTCTGTATCAGAACTTGGTTCATATACGCAGACGAAAGGATGATTCCATGCCTCACCCTTCTGGCGAGCCACGAAGGTCAATACCGGCTGGTCGATTACCTTATAAGGCTGGTTAGGCATACGCTCGTATTCCAGATTGGCAGGAGAGAGCGCCTGGAAGAGGGTGCGGTTTTCATCCACCTTCATCCACATCGTCATCGTAATCTCCTTCTGGTTGTCCATTGCAGCCACCACCTTTTCATCTTCTATTCGGGTTACAAACTGGGTCTTTACAGAAGAGGTCATTTCGGCACTCACCTTATTATATATATAGGAATAAGCATAGAGATGACCGCCGGCAAAGGCGAGTTCCTCGGTAGGCTTCATATCGAGCGCCTTACCGCTTGCCGCATCCATCACCTTCATCTCCTGTCCCAGGTTGTGATAGAAGTAATCGTGGGTCTTGTCGCCCCCTTCCTTCTTTCGGCTGCGGAACACGTCGATGTAATAGCCACCCTTATCGCTGGTCTTCACGATGGCTGTGGTACGCTGCTGCTCTGCCTGAGTTTCTGGCTCTATGAAGCTTACAGTAGCATAGGTCATATTGCCCAGATTCTCTACTTTCGCATCAGATTCTTTCTGATAGGAAATCTTCTGCTCCGAGAGTTTCTTGCTGGCAGGCTTCTCTGCGCTTACCTCAGGAGATGAAGCCACCACCTTGAAGGCATGCTGCGACATCATCACCGGATAGCTGGATACACCATCCACTACCACCGTGTTATGGGCCGGCATCTGAGAGTAATACTCCAGATAATCCAATCCGCTATAGAGATGCTTTCCGATTCCTGCATCAGGTCCCAGCACATAACCCTTGCCATAAAGCTCCAGAGAGATGCCGTTGGCATGGGCGTGGTTACCCAGGCTGGCATTGATGGAAGCCATCAGGTCGTGCTGCTTGTCCATACCCGTACGCATCGCAATCCACGATACATTAGGAGCATAGAACATAGTACTGGTATATTTCTCTATTTCTGATACCGGAGCATCGCTTGAAACGGCATTCTTAAAGAGATTCATATCTGCGATAAGACGCTTGTTCTTATGTCGGGTGGCATATTTCAGGATGTTATCGATGCCGCCCTGGTTCAGATAGCCCGGATGGGTATCGCCGAAACCTGCTATCATGCGGTTTGGGAAGAGATATTCGACAGAGGTTTTCACGCCGCCTATCAGGATAGGACGCTGCTTGAACATATCGATTTCCGCCTTTTCATCGAGCATATTGGCAAAATCGCAGAGGGTGCTAAGCACCGTGGTGCTGTAGCCTGGAGATTCATACCAGGTTTTTGCCTTCTGATCGAAACCGAAGTCGATGAGCTTGTTCAGGCTCCACTGTCGGATACTATTCTGATTCACCACATAATCCAGATAATACTGCTTGCCCTTGCCGTCGGCATAAGCCTGGTTATCCTGCAAGATCAAAGCTATCTTCACGATGAAATCTGCCTGAAACAAGTTCCAGTTGTTATGAGGCACACCATTGGCGATGATATTCTCTGCCCACTTCTTGAAACCTGCCTCGATGATAGGCTGGTCTTCCTTGATGAGATTTCGGATGAGTGGATACATCTGGGTGAGTTCGTTGATGATATCCTCGTGGATAACCTCGAAGGTAGTCATTCCCACCAGTGTCTGCTGATGACCGTGGTTCAGGTCGATAGGCACATTGCGATAGGCGATGCCTTTCATATAGACATCAAACACCTTAGCCGCCATCTTGCCGTAGCGCATATCGCCGGTAGCGGCATAGATGCGGGCTGCATCTCGGGCAATGCCCATAATCTGTCGGTTCATGCTGGCAATGTTGCATCCCGTCTTGGCTGGAGATGTCTTCTCCATCTTTCCTGTTACCTTATTGATATAGGTCACATTGCCCTGCTCATCGTCATCATAAGGCACCAAGTCTTCCAACTTAGGTCGATTATAATTAGAAGCCACACTTCGGGTACCATTGTATTTCACGGTAGGCACAGCTGCCCGCTCACCACCGGGATGGGCAAACGCCTCACCATTAACAAACACATCTGATGCATTTGTCTTCCAAAACATCTGCAAGCGAGAGTAGAGCCAGTCGGGTTGCTTATCCACCTGGCTCATCACGTTCTCAATCTTAGCTTTCAACTTGGTAATCTCAGGATCCTCCACCTTCTTCTTAGCCATGCCGAAAGAGGAAGAGAGGAGCATCAAGGCTGCCACATACAGTACTTTCTGTTTCATACGAGTTGTTCTTATCTTTATTTGTTTTTTTATAAGAATACGATTGGGGAGCGACTTATACGTAGGACATCAGATCATAAAACGATATAAGCACAGATACCTAAACTGAACTTATACCGTTTACGTTTTACTAAAACATTCTACTTCTAAACCACAACGCAAAAACCGGATCGGTTATATAATAGCGTTTGCCACTCATTTCCACTATGTCTTTATCTACCAATGCAGTTTTCAAACGAGTGATATTAGAAACACTTCCTAGTTGGAATTCCTCCCTAACAGCAGTTTCTCCAAAATCATCATGATGTCCGGACAAGATGCAACGCAAAAAGTTCATCTGATATGCGGTAAGCGGTTCAATCTGCTGCATGAAAAGCTGCTCCTGACTATTGAGCAAGTCCTTAACACCTTGTTTGAGATGTTCATCTGTCACAACCTGTCCTTCGTCAATGAGCGAGAAGACGAGCCACGACAATTGCTGCACATAAGAAGAATAGTTATCTACCAACTGACAGATTTTAGCAGCCTGTTCCGTCGATATCGTTCGTTGCCTATCCTTAAAATGCTGCACGATGTATTCCACCCATGTCTCTGTAGGAATCTTGTCAAGAAACTTAAAGTCACCAAACTGATAGAGAGGCATGTTTCGTTTTTGAAACACATTCATCATGGTATGCTTCTTGCTTCCGAAAAGGCAATAAGAGGTAAGTCTTTGATGTTGCCATACGGAACGCAACCTTTTCTGTATGCTTACACTATCAGCCATCTCTCCTATCTGCTGGAATTCATCTATACAAACCACGATTCTCTTCTGTTTCTTCTTGGCTATTTCCTCTGCAAGGCTCAATATCTCTTCAGGTGCATGCGTCTTTGGACTGATACCTAAAGACAATGCAAACTCAGAGTTTGGCTCTGGAGAAAAACTTACCTTGGGTGACAATCGGGCAATAAAGTCCCTGGCATTATCCATCCAAAGTTCAGCCTTCGAAGCCGTCTGTTTCAGTACTGCCTCTGCCAAGGCATTATAGAACTCATATTCTGTCTTGCATTTGAATATATCCACAAATACAGGAATTACTTTTTTTCTGTCAACGACCTCGCACACTTTTCTTACCAATGAAGTCTTGCCCCATCGTCTTGGAGAAATCAAGATGGTATTGATACCCTCTTCAAAGTTCATCTTCAACCTTCTTATCTCCTCTTTTCGACCGATAAAATTATAGTCAGATACAGATACTCCAAACACGAAACTCTGCTCGTTTTCCCTCATCTTCATACGCATAGTCTTTTGTTTTTTGAGTACAAAAATAATAAAAAAACACAAGATACACAAGGTTGTGTTATACAAGTTTGTGTATTTTGTGTTTATTTATGATTTGCAACTATTTAAGAGCATTATTTTATACCCTAAACCGTATGTAAGTTCGGTCATCGAAGCTTTTGTTCCCTGCCACCAAGCCCTTAGTGGCAATGAAGTCATGGATGCATTGAGGGTCGTGGGCGATAAGATGCACCAATGCCGCCTCGCTCGCTGCCAAGGTAGGCTTCAGGAAAGGATAGCCATCGCTAGCCAATACTACTTCATTAGGCGATGAAACAGGCTTCGTTTGCTCTTGAAAGTATGTTTCAATGCTACTTGAAACAGGCTTCGTTTTTAACGCTACAACCTTCACTCCCTCCCGATAGATAGGAAATCCATCGATAACCGTATAGGTCTGGTTCTGCCCCGAAAGCATTGCCTCGATCAGTAATGGCTCTATCTGCTTTCTAGCCTCAGCAGGCGAAAGGCCCTGCTCTATCAGTTCTACCCTCTTTCTGGCAATCTCCTGCTCATAAGGCTTGCCGTTCTCATAAAGCTTTCCGGCGATAATTGCCTGACAATCGCCCACCATCCAGACTTCATTCCTTGTCCGGCTATAAAGGATAGCCGAAGCGGTAAGCCGCTCTTCCGGATGCTCCTTCAACCGCTCTTCCACCCCTAGCTTTTCATACACCTTATTATATATATAGGCTGTCACGCCCTGGCAGAAATCATCTACCGAGGCATCCGCTTTCAACTCCTCACGAATATACTCCGAGATAAGCATCATGGCATATCTTCCGTTCTTCATATCAGGATTGAGATGCTTCGGAGTCTTGCTCGTACTGCCATCAATCACTGCGATGAAATCATCGGTAACAACCATTCCATCCTCACAAGCCTCAGGGCTCTTCTTTCCTATGATACTGCTTTCTATAATATCCATCTTTGCAATGCTTTAAATAAAACATTGCAAAGATAGTTTTTTTTCCAGAAAGAACCAAGATTTTTCCATGTTATTTCTAGATACAAGATTTTTCCATATTATTTCCAGATGTATGTATTAAATGAATGAGGCTTTGCCTGTACATTCAAGTATTTCTTGCCAACCTTCACTGCCAAAGAAGCCTCAGCATCGGTAAAGTTGCCCACGGTAACTATATACTGGCCCTTCTTATCCTTGAATACAACTACCGGAGTCTTGCTGTATTCACGTCCGGCATAAGCCAGCATCTCGCTACCCTCCTGCACAAAATGACTGAAGTGCTTATAGGCGTAATACTCAGCCGTATAACGCATCTTGCAGGTCTTTCCATCCACCTGAATCAGCGCATTTTGGGTCCATCCCCATGGCGAAATGCCATTATCCTTCAAGATGAAGTTCCAGTTGTAATACTCATCACATCCATTTCCCAGGTTATCCGAAAGAAGGAAGAAGGTATGTTCTCCTGCCTTCCAGTCCATAGAACCATTTCCACATTCACTCTCACTTACCATGAAACGATGGTTTGGATAGCGTTTTCGCATTTCGGGCAAATTGTTTCTGCATTCCCATTGGGTTCCGATACCCTTGATATTAGCCTGCAGAGTCTTGTTGTCTAATATCTTCTCCACATAATCGAGTCGGTTGGTATTGAATGTACCTATCCACAAATCCACCTCCGGATGCTTCTTGGCAAGCGTTGGAGCCAGATATTCGTTGTTGAATCTCAAGGTTCCCTCAGCAGTCCAGGCGCATCCTGGATAAGGAGTATAAGAGTAAGCCTCGTTCTGATACATCACCTTGGTGATAGGCAGGCCTTCCTCTTTGTATAAATCGATGAACTTACAGAACATATCCGCATAACACTGCAGATAACGGGGATCCTGGATGAAAAAGTCCTGGGTGGCAAGGCGTCGTGGAAACACTCCCTTGCGGTCGCCCAGGAGTTTCATCTCGTCGGCATCCACCAGCTTGCCGTCATCCATATAGAGCAGATAGTTCTGTCGAGGATCCATCTTGTTGGTCTTGCTCGGAGACACAGGATAATCGTGATTGATTTTCATCCATACAGGAGGACTCCAAGGCGACATGAAGAGCTGCAGATTAGGCTGATACTTCTGTGCCGCACGAGCCAAAGGGATGATATTGCGCTTGTCGTGCTCAATATTAAAGTATTTGAGTGCGAAATCGCCATCCACATCATCACAGCTATACCAGGCACGCGCATAGTCGTTGGCGTTCATGGAAACTCTTCCGTGCGTAAACTTCAGGTCTCCTTCTGGCGAAAACAGATTATACATCACTTCGTCCTGTTCCTTGCGGGTAAGCATATTGAAGGCATCCCAATCCAATTCATTGAAGGTTGTGCCAAAAGCCACGAATCGGGTTCCTTTACTCTGTTCTTTCACATCGACCACCACTTTTCCCCTGGCTTTGCCCGACAAGGCTGTCTGGGCTTTCTTCCAAGACTGTTCCTGGGTGGTAGAATACGATGTAACTTTCTGAGCGCTCATATACGAGCATGCCATCAATAGGATTGATGCTAGAAAAAACTTTTGCATGGTTATATTTCATTTATAATTTTACATTGCAGTCTTTATCATTTCCCTCATCTGCTTGCGGGATGTGAAGAGTTGAGATTCTACAGTTCGCTTGGAAACCTGTAACTCATCTGCGATGTCGCCAGCTGTCATATCGTCAAAGAAGCTCATACGATATACCTTGGCACAGGCAGGAGAAAGGCGACTGATACCGGCATTCACAATTCTCATTGCATCGTTATATTCGGCAAGGCGCTCTGCATGACTATGCTGAAGTTCCATCTCATACTTCTTGCTTTCCTCCATCTGATGACGGAAGATGCGATGGCGGAGAAGGTCCTTCACCTTGTTGGCTGTGATGGTATAGGCAAACGACTTGATGGTTGCCTCGTTGATGATGTCCTCGATGGTCATCATCTTGACGAAAGCATCCTGCACCAAATCCTCAGCCTCCTCGCGGTTACCCAAGCGGGAAGTGGCGAAGTTGACGAGTTCATTCTGATGAACGGTATAAAAGGCGGCGATTATTTGCGCCTGGTTATGAGTTGACTGTTCCATAATCGTTTGATAGTTGTTTGATTTCTGCTGCAAAGGTAATATAAACCTTTAAAAGCAGATGTATCAAACGTACCAACGATATATGTGAAACGTACCAACTTTATATCACAACTGAATATCAAATACTTACAACATCTCACTTTTTAAGAATACTGCGATGGCAATACGCCAAACATCTCCTTGAAATGCTTGGCGAAGTTCTGCGGAGAAGCAAAACCTGTGCGATAACAAGCCTCCGAGACATTGCATTTTTCCTCTTTCAGGAGCTTTGCTGCCATCTTCAATCTCACCATTCGGATGAAATCGGCAGGCGTCTGTCCCGTCAGGGATTTCATCTTTCTATAGAGACTCATTCTCGACATTACCACATCGGCGGCCAAGGAATCAATGGTGTATTCCGAGTTATCGATGTTCTTCTCGATGCAGGCGATAATCTCCTTCAGGAACTTTTCGTCAGGCGAAGAATCGGTTACTGTCTTCGGGTCAAGCGAGATGCTGTGAGAGAAGTCTCGCTGGCGCTTCTCCTGTTTTTCCAGCAGATTGTTGATGCGCGCCAGGAGCACCTCCATGTCGAAAGGCTTGGCGATATAGGCATCGGCTCCCGCCTTATAGCCAGTCGCCCTGCCCTCATCTGTGCTCCATGCCGTGAGCAGGATGATAGGGATATGCGAGGTCTCGATGTTCTCCTTGATGCGGCGACACATATCCGTACCGCTCATTCTTGGCATCATCACATCACTTACTATGATGTCAGGGTTCTCAGCCTCAGCCATCATGGCTCCTTCTATTCCGTCCTTTGCCGTCATCACCTTATTATATATACGGCTCAGCTCTTGAGAGAGGAAATGACAGAAGTCTCCATTATCCTCAACAACCAGCACGGTCTTCTCTATCTTCCTTGATGTTTGCACATCTACGGCACCATCCACAACATCAGCCATCACCGGTGCTGCCATGCGGTTCTCCTCAGAAGCCTCCTGCTGCACTTCCCGCTTCAGGTCGGCAGGGATATCCACGATAAACCGTGAGCCCTTGCCCTCTTCACTCTCCAGCGAAACCTTACCTTCGTGCAGCTTGATGTATTCATACACCATATTCAATCCGATGCCCGAACCCACCTGGCGCAAACTAGGCTCCTGCTCCGTGCGATAGAAACGTTCGAAGACATGCGCCTGGTCTTCCTTCGAAATGCCACAGCCCGTATCCTCTACTACGATATGAGCATATTTCCTGCTATCCAGGATACATTTCTCCAAACAGACACTTACCTTTCCACCTGCCTTCGTAAACTTCAAGGCATTGGAGAGTAGATTGGTCAATATCTTGCCCAACTTATCCTTGTCGAAATACATAAATAAGCCCTCGGTCTTGTCGTAGAAATCCAGACGGATGTTCTTCTGCTCGGCAAGCGGCATAAACTTCATCGTGGTATATTGGATAAACTCGTTCAGGCTTCCACTCTGCAGGTTCAGGCGTTCGCCGTTCATCTCCATCTTCCGGAAATCGAGAAGCTGGTTCACCAGTTGCAGCAAGTCGCCTGCATTCCTGCTCACATCGTTAAGCTGGGCACGAGTCTCGCCATCTTCGGTACGCTTCAGGATACTTCCTATAGGCGTGATGATAAGCGTGAGCAAGGTGCGGAACTCATGACTGATGTTGGTGAAGAAACGGTATTTCATCTCCTCCAGCTCCTTGTATTTCTCATCTTCCATACGTCTGCGGTTCTGCTCCATCTTCCAGCGGAATCCCCATACCAGAATGGCTACAAAAAGTAAGAAATAGATAAGCTTTGCCCACCAGGTAGCCCACAAAGGAGGCTGTACCTCTATCAGCAGCGTGGCAGGCTGCTTGCTCCACACCTTGTCGAAACCGGCAGAATAAACCTTCAGTTCATAACTGCCCGGAGCCAGGTCGGTAAAGCTTGCCCTGCCCACTCCATCCTGCGGATTGATTTCCACCCATCTGTCGCTCAATCCCTTGAGCCTATATTTATAATAGGTGTGAGTAGGCATGTCGAAATTCAGACCCGAGAAGAGGATGGTGATGAAGTTCTCTTGATGCTTCAATATCAGCTGACCGGTGGCGGATAAAGTAGAAGTCAGAATGGTTCTGCCATCTACCTCCTTGCCCGGTGATACCTCCTGATTGTTCACCCAGAGAGAAGTAAAGATAGGATGCCCCGTGTATTTCATCTCCCTCACATCGGCAGGATTCACGATGTAGTATCCATCCTGCGTACCGAAGAACAGGTTGCCCCCTGCCAGATGCCCCATAGTCATCCAGCCGAAATTACTCTTACCCAATTTGTTCTGACTATCGAATACCATCAGCTTCAGTTCGCCATCCTGCAGGCGCTGGAACCGGCAAAGACCATTTGGCGTTGTAACCCATACATTGCCATATCGGTCTTCTATCATTCCATTAATCATCTCGTTAGGCATTCCCTCCACTTTTCCGAAGAAGCGAGAGGACTTATCCTTGGGATTGATGACGAAAAGCCCGTTGAGCGTACCTACCCATACCCAGCCCTGACGGTCGATGAGCAATGCCTTGCAAGGTCCGTTGAGCTTCATCTGCGTAGCCTCATCATCTACCAAATCCTTTGGGAAAAGGGCACGTCGGGTAGTTGGCGAATACACGAACAAGCCTTGAGTGGCTGCCACCCAGATGCGATGCCGGCTATCCTCCTTAAAGTCGTTGACCACCTTATATTTCTCCAGCGCCTTGTTTTTCAAAGGCACGATTCGCCTGTTCTGTTCATCAAAGCATCCGATGCCTCCATGATAATTCACCCAGATGCGATGCTGGCTGTCTTCCAGAAATCCACGTACGATGTCGTAGTTAATGTCTCTGGCAGGAATGCCACCCTGCATGAAGTGATGAATGGTCCCGTTCTCCCGCAGGAACAATCCCTGGCGGAAACTTCCTGCCCAGATTCTTCCCTTGCTATCCATCATGCTTCTGATAATATCGGAACCACCCATAGAGATAGGAGAAGCCTGATGATTCAGGGCATCCAAGGCAAACAAGCCTTTATCAGAAGATAGCAACGGCAAGCCATTCGGCAAATCGTTGATGCGATAGCCGTTCATCTTCAGACCCATGGCTACAAAAGGGAAATAGGCAAACTGCTGCATGTTGGGATGATAGAGACAGAGTCCCTTGCTCCATAATCCGAGCAGCAGATTACCTCTACTACAGGCGATGCCCTGGATATCATCTATCAAGGTCTCGCCATCCAAGGTATGAATTTCAGAAAGAAGAGAGGTTTTGCCATTGGGAGCGATGGTCAGAAGACCCGCCTGTCGGATGCTGGCATACGCCGTTCCATCATCTGCGATGCTGAGCGCAACCAACGCTGCCGCCTCATTCTCATACCGATGCTGCCAATGATGGGTAACTGATACAGAAGATTGATGATTGGCTGATAAAGAAGGTTGTTGATTGGCTGAAGCCGAAGGCTGATAGGAAGCCACGCCGCGGTTCCACATCAGCCAAAGCTGATGCTTATTCTGTGCAAACTGCATGAAATCGCGAGCAGGCACCTCTCCCTGCCAAACCTGCTCGGCAGAAATCGTCTTGGTCATGGAGGCATTCATCCCCTTCACCCAACCATCAGAATAAAGGAACCAGTGGTTTCCCTTAAAGTTGCAGACATCACGCAATCCTTTGGTTCTTATCTTTATCTGCCGGCATGGAGTTTCAGCTTCTCCCAATTCAGACGCTTTCACCATCAGCATCTTTCCCGATGCAGTGACAAACCAAAGATTCTTCGCCGAATCGATGAAGAAATCACGAACTCTCTCCCTGATGCCCATCGAAGCCAGCAGTCCCTTGACATCCCGCACGTAGGCATCCTTCGTCAAATCGAACACGAGAAACTTTCCCAGTTCCTTGATCCATACCCGCTGCCTGGCATCCACATACGCCGTGGATAGCGCCGATACATAATCGGCAGCATAAGCCTCATCGCCCATCGGAGAAACCGAATGGAAGGTGCAGCCATCGAAAAAGGAAAGACTGGAAGATGTTCGCACGCCCAATCTGCCATCAGAAGTCCAAAAGAGGGCCTTCACCTCATCATCCGGCAATCCTTGGCTCGTATTGATGAGGCGAAAAGAAGACTGGGCGCTAGCCAGGAGATGGCTAACGAAAAGTACTATGAATATAATGTATAGACGCAATGCTTTCATCCTGTTATTCGTATTGTTTGTTATTCCATCATTTATCATTCGTATCGTTTGTATCATTTGTATCGTTTGTCATTAAACGGTATAGGTTGTTCTGCCTTATGATGGTAAAAGCGATGCAAAGATACAAGTTTTTAACAACTAAGCCAAGAAAAAGAAAAGAAAAATCAGTTTTTTCCGTTTTCTCATAAGTATATCTTCCAAGTTATGCGTAACAGATGTATAAAATAACTGATTCATTATAAAATATAGCTTTTATGAAAAGAATATCTCTTATAAAGAGTATGTCTCTATTGAATAGAACATTCATGATACTCGCCTTGGGACTTGCATCCCTCACTTCTGTTGCCAAGGATAGACTGGTGACAGCCAAAGCACCTGCCGGCATAGAACTGAAAAATGACTTTAAGGTACAAGCCCGCACCAGTGGCGGCGAATGGCAGGACATCGATACCTACGCCTTTAAGGTAGATAGGGTGGCTGATGCCAAGCACAATGTAGAGGTCACATCCGTAGCTAAGTTTGAATTCGAAGGTAAAGTTGAAATACAGGTAAAGAGCATTGCTCAGGATATCAAGAGTTTCAAGGTTCGTCCTAACTCCTATGGAATTGAGGCTAAGCAAGAGGGCAACACGTTGACATTCTCTCTCGACCGCCCTCGCTACCTCTCCGTAGAAATCAACGGCAACATCTACCAGAATCTCCAAATCTTCGCTGACAACATTTTAGAAAAACCTAAGGTAAAAAAGAAAAAAGACCTGATGTATTTCGGCCCGGGCGTTCACGATTTCAAGGGCGATTCTATTCACATAGCATCTGGCAAGACTGTTTTCATTGATAACGGAGCCGTCATCAAGGGTTGGCTATCCACCTACGGTTCTAAGGATGTAAAGATTCTCGGTCATGGCATCGTGATGCCTGGAAGACATGAGGGCATTATGGTGAGATACAGCAAGAACGTCTATATCGATGGTCCTCTCACCACCCAGTTGCCTATCGGCGGCAGCGATTCCGTAACCGTGAAGAATGCCAAGGTGATGAGCTGGTATGGCTGGGGCGACGGCTTCAACATCTTTGCCAGCAACAACATCTATCAGGAGCATCTCTTTGCACGTACCAGCGACGACTGTTCCACCATCTACTGCACCCGCAAGAACTATCACGGCGGTTGCAGGAACATTACCATCAAGGACTTCGTGATGTGGGCAGACGTGGCTCATCCTATCATGATAGGCTTGCACAGCGAGACTCCAGAGAACGAGGACATCACCAACGTGCTCTATGATAACATCGACATCCTGGAGCACGCAGAATATCAGATAGACTATCAGGGCTGCATCGGCATCAACAATGGCGACAACATCCTGGTAAAGGGCGTTACCTTCCAGAACTTCCGCATCGACCATATCCGCAAGGGTATGCTCTTCAACATGCGCGTATGTTTCAACAAGAAGTACTGTTCTGCCCCTGGCCGTGGCATCGAGGACATCACCCTGCGCAACATCGCCTACACCGGAGAAGCTCCCAACATGGGCATCATCGCCGGTTACGACGAGAGCCGCAAGGTGAAGAACATCCGTTTCGAGAACTTCACCATCAACGGCAAGGTGATTTCGGATGACATGCCGGGAAAGCCAAAATGGTACAAGACTGCAGATATGGCGAATATCTACGTAAACGACCATGTGGATAACATTACATTCAGCAAATAATTCTACTTACAATCTACGTTGATATATATAAAGAAAACGGCTGCCCCCTCAGTGATGAAGGAGCAGCCTTTATTGTATTATGCCTTTGCTTTCTTTAATCTGATAATCATCTGTATAAAACTTGGAATCATGATGCAGAGTGAGAAGCCTACGGCGTAATATACAGTCTTCTCATCGCCATGGAAAAGGTCGATGAGCTTGCCGTCGCTCTGCGGCATGATGTTGGTAAGTACATACGCCATCGTATTATTTATCCAGTGGAGCAGGATGCCCGGAACAAGACTACCAGTACGATAATACATCCATCCCAGAAGCAAGCCCATCAGAAGGGCATTGATAAACTGTGCCGCGTTGAAATGAGCCAAACCAAACAACGCTGCAGAGATGATGATGGCTACCCAATGGTTCTTCTTACTCATGATGCCCAGCAGGGTGCGGAGGATGGCTCCACGGAACACTACCTCTTCGGCAAGAGGTGCCAGGATGCCGACCGCTACATAGCCCCAAGGCTCCTTCATCAGCGAGGTGAATATCTGCTGAGTATTCTCATCCATCTCGATGCCCAGCTGCTCATAGAGGAACGACAGGGGAATGATGGTTCCCAAGGAGAACAATGCCACCCAGAGAAGCGTACCCCAAGGCTTGGAAAGCAGATAACCGCGGGTAAGCGGCGTCCACTTCGTCTTCAGGAAGATGATGAGGGTGATGACACTGCTGAACACCGAAACAAGCGCCGTAAGAATGGCGTTACCGCCCGTACTTGCTGCCTGAAGCGTTGCCTGATAACCTTTGCCCTTGATGCCTGCCCAGATTCCTGCACCGGCATACATCATGATAATCTGTACTACTATAAATATAATAAGGTAGAGGACTACATCCGTCAAACCTCTCTTTAAATTAATCTTTGCCATTGCTTTTATAGTTTATAATTAACTGTTTTATAGTTAATAGCATTCCTGCTATCATTTCGCTTCCTTTTCGAAAAGATCCAGCACGGTCTGCTCATCCACCTTCAGTTGCGCCGCTAACTCCTCGGGACCGTCAAACTTCCGTTCGCCCCTTATCCGCTTCATGAAGCCTACAAGCAGGAGCTGGTCGTAGATGTCGCCATCAAAATTGAAGATATGCGTCTCCAGGGTTATCTGCTTGCCATTGAAGGTAGGGCGGTTGCCCACATTCATCATTCCCCGTTTCCATACCACCGAGTTCTCCAGTCTTACCTTTACGGCATAGACGCCAGGGGCAGGAATCATCTGTCCGAAGTGCGAGATGTCGAGATTGGCTGTAGGGAAACCGAGCTTTCTGCCTTCGTGGAATCCGTTCACCACCTTTCCGATGATGGTATAAGGGAAACCGAGGCACCGGGCAGCCATCTCCACTTCTCCCTCTTTCAGCAAAGAGCGGATTACGGAAGAAGAGATGTTGATGCCATCTATCTGGAAGGCTTCGTTCCTGATTACCTCGATGCCCATCTCCTTGCCATAGCGCACGTAATCTTCGAAAGTCTCCTCGCGGTTGTGACCGAAGCGATGGTCGTAGCCGATGAAGAGTTTCCTTACGTTGAGATGGTCGTGGAGCACCTGCTGCATAAACTCTCTTGCCGACATCGCAGCCATCGCCTTGTCGAAATGCAGCACCACGGCATTATCCACTTCCGTCTTCGAAAGCAGCAGCAGTTTGGAATCGAGCGTACTCAGCATCTCTGGCTGATAATCCGCCTGCAACACCTTGCGGGGATGCGCATCGAAGGTGATGACGGTGGATTGCAAGCCATCCTTTCGTGCCGTTTCTACGAGATGATGAATCAGGAACTGATGTCCACGATGCACCCCGTCGAAGAAACCGATGGTTGCCACACATGGCGGCAACTGCACGGTATCATTATAATGTATTGTATTCATTCTATCTTCTCTTTGCTATCATTCTCTTAAAAGCTCTCCACAGCTCGCCCACCCAGAGCACAACAGAGGTGGAACCGATGATGAGCAGCCACTCGTGGAGCGACAATGGTGTGGTGCGGAACATTTCGCCACCAAAGGTGACGATGATCCACTGACCCACCAATACCAGTACAAGCACCAGAATCATTCCCTTATCCTTCAGGAAATGGCGGAAGGCGGTGTGATGACTCATCAGTGCCTTGGCATTGAAGAGGTTCCAGAACTGAATCATCACGAAAGTGGTGAAGAACATGGTCAGTTCATGCACATCTACTCCACCCTTGCCTCTGCGCTCGCAGTAAACCAGCAGGGCAAACATCACGAGGAAGAAGACGATGCCGCAGAACAGGATTCCGAAACCGATGCTCTTGTTGATGATGAAATCGGATGCCTTGCGTGGCTTCTCTTTCATCACCTCGTGAGATGGAGGCAATGAGGCGAGTGCCAGGGCTGCGAAGGTATCCATGATAAGGTTCACCCAGAGAATCTGGGTTACAGTCAACGGCATTTCAGTTCCGATAACAGAGCCACCAAGCACCAGCAGGAGGGCTGCCACGTTAACTACCAACTGGAAGAAGAGGAAGCGCTGCAGGTTGCGATAGAGCGAACGTCCCCACATCACGGCGTTGGCGATAGACTTGAAGGAATCGTCGAGCAGGGTCATATCCGAAGCCTCCTTCGCTACGGAAGTTCCCGAACCCAGCGACAAGCCCACATGGGCATAGTGAAGTGCCGGAGCATCGTTGGTACCATCACCTGTTACGGCAACCACCTCGCCACGCTTCTGGAGCATCGCCACCAGTCGCTGCTTATCGGTAGGACGGGCACGGCTCATCACTCGGATATCCTTCGCCCGTTCGTAAGCCTCTTCATCAGAAAGTGCCTCCCACTGTTCGCCCGTAATCATCTGCTGGTCGAGCGAAGTCAGAGAGCCATCTGCTCCGATATTCTCAGGTTCATCTTCGAAGACACCAATCTGCTTGCCTATCTCCATGGCGGTGGCAGCCGTATCACCCGTAACCACCTTTACTTCGATACCCGCATGGCGGCACTCCTGCACGGCAGCAGGAACATCCGGACGGATAGGATCGGCAATGGCTGCAATGGCCTGCAACTTAAGGTCGTTGGCATCGAGAAGCGCTACCACTTCGGCAGTAGAGGTTCTGGATGTTCTCATGATAGAAGTTTCTATCTTCTTATAGGCGAACGCCAGGGTTCTCATCGCCTTATGCTGCCACTCGTCGAGTTCTTCGGCTGACTGTCTCTGCATTCTATCTTCGATGATGCATTTCTTCATCACGATTTCAGGCGCACCCTTCACGAAGAGATAGGTTTCGCCATCAACTTCTGCCAAGGTTGCCATCATCTTTCTCTCGGTAGAGAAAGGCAACTGCTTGAGCACGTTCACCTGCTTGCGGAGTTCTTCATAATCCTTGCCCTGGGCATCGAGCCAGAGCAGGAGAGCCGACTCGGTAGGATTTCCGATAGGTTTGCCGTCATTCAACTCGGCTGTAGAGTTGAGGGCGATGGCAGTATCGAGCAGCGTCTCATCACCCTGCTTGAGTTCCAGGGCACTCACCTGCATCTTGTTCTGGGTAAGCGTACCGGTCTTATCGGTACAGATCACGGTAACGGCACCCATGGTTTCGCAGGCATGGAGCTTGCGCACCAGATTGTTCGACTTCAGCATTCTTCGCATGTTGAGCGCCAGAGAAAGGGTAATCGCCATCGGCAATCCCTCCGGCACCGCCATCACAATCAGGGTAACAGCCATCATGAAGTATTTCAGCACAATTTCTGCCATATAGAAATAATCCTTGCCGCCCCATGCCGGATTGGTGAGGATATCGTGAATCAGGAAGATGAAGAAGGCTGCCACAGATACCACGGAGCCTACCTTGGAAATCATCTTTGCCAACTTATCGAGCTGCATGTGAAGCGGTGTCTCCACCGAAGTCTGTTCGGTAGATTTCTTCGCCACCTTACCAATCTCAGTAGCATCGCCCACGGCAGTAACCACGAACTCGCCCCTGCCATTCATCACCATGGTAGAACGGAGGATGATGTTGCGAGGATAGGCTCCATCGCCACCGCCCTCCAGAGATTTCTCGGTAACGGGTTCGCCCGTCAGGGTAGATTCATTCATCTGCAGGTCGTTGCAGACGATGAGTTCGCCATCGGCAGGCACCTCGTCGCCCACTTCCACGAGCACCACATCTCCCACCACCACATCGTGGCGTGGAATCTCCATCACCTTACCATTGCGGCGCACCTTTACCGGCTGCTCTTCGCTGAGCGCCGTAAGCAGATTAAACTTCTTAGCCGCATCGCGCTCAAAGTAGAAGCCCACGGTAGTAGCAAGGAAAACTGCCACGAAGATACCGATGGTCTCCATGAAATTCTTTTCGATGAAAGCGAGGATAAGGGAAACGAAAGCCGCCACAAGGAGTATCTGGATAATCGGATCGCGATACTTATCCAAATACAGTTTCCATAATGAGGTACGTTGAGGAGGGGTGAGCACGTTTTTGCCATGCAGTTCCCTGCTCTGTTTTACTTGTTCGTCGGTAAGACCGATTCTTTTGTTTTTGTCTATGTCCATTTCTGAATAGAAATTCTTTTCTTTTTGTACGATTAATAAGTACATACGCACGTGTGCGCACGTAAATTTGGTGCAAAGATACGGTATTTTTCTGATTCTAAGAAAATTTTTAAGATTTTATTTGGTTATTTGCCCAAAATCTAGTATCTTTGCACTCGAATTTGATAAAAATTCAATGGACTTGTAGCTCAGTTGGTTAGAGCAACAGACTCATAATCTGGAGGTCCTTGGTTCAAGCCCAAGCTGGTCCACCTCTTAAAATCAAGCAGTTAAGTCACAAGCTTAGCTGCTTTTTCTTTTGCTTTGCGAACACATTGCGAACACAGAGACATTCGTACAGCAACGTGCTTTTCGCACATTTTCATGCTTTTTTATCTTGCGAACACGTATTTTCATCAGATTTCACTTTCCCAAATTCGAGGAAACAGAATAGTTTCAATCCAATTCGCCAAATAGCAAGAAATACACCTTCTCAACATTTTATAGTATGATTATTCGTGTAAAATCATACTCGTAAGCCAAATCGTGTTAAGAACAGGCTCTGAAAATCAGCTATTTTCGTCGTATCGTCATTCTTGTCGTAACTTTGCACTGCGGTTTTGAAGTCGGCACTTCCACTGCCACTTCTTTCCGCCATACCAGTGACAGGTGTGTGGAAGGCACCTCAGAGACTGGCAATGCAAATTTAACAAGAGTAATAATATGTTAGAAAACAATTCAAATACGCAGTTCGTTGTAATGACCATGTCTGACTATATGAACATGGTACACGAAGCTGCCAGAAATCTTGTCGCTGTACAAAGTGCGACATCGCCTTCCACAACCGAGATGGAGGACAAATACATGACGCGTCAAGAGGTTGCGAAATTGCTCAAGGCTAGTCTTACAAGCCTTTGGCGTTGGAACAAGGAAGGCATCCTCTGTAACTACAAAGACGGAAATGCGAAGGTGGTATATCTCAAGGAAGAGGTTTACGACTTCATCAAGAACCGCAAAAACACCTCTGCAACTGCTTACGAGGTTTCTGCCTCACTGGAAGGAGGTGCGTCATGAATGCTCTCTCTCCTAGCATGCAGGCTCAGCCAATTGATTATGTAGGATTATGGCACAAGTCAAGGCTCAGTGTCCATGATGTGATAGAGAAGGATCCTGAAGTTCTCAAGGTTGGAGAGGTCACAATCTGCACTTTGGGCAACTTCAGTGCCTCCATCGGCAAAGCCAAAAGTAAAAAGACCTTCAACCTTTCTGCTATTGTGGCAGCTGCGCTCAAAGGCGACATGGTAGTAAACTACACTGGTTGTTTCCCTCCTGACAAGAACAAGATTCTCTATGTTGACACAGAGCAGAGTGACCACCACTGCAACAGAGTGTACAAGCGCATCCTCAAACTGGCAGGACTTCCCGATGATGAGGATTGCGACCGACTGGAGTTTCTGGGACTTCGCAAGCATACTCCTGCAGACCGTCTTGGTATAATAGATGCTGCCATTCATGGAATAGATGGTTTGGGACTGGTAATCATTGATGGTGTAAGAGATCTTGTTGTTGACATCAACTCTCCATCAGAGGCAACCTTTATCATATCCAAGTTGATGCAGTGGACAGATGAGTTTCAGATACATCTTCACACCATCCTTCATCAGAACAAGGGTGACGACAATGCCAGAGGTCATATAGGCACAGAACTACTCAATAAGGCAGAAACTGTGTTGCAGGTCGAGAAAGACAAGACTGACCACAACATTAGTAAGGTTGAAGCAGTTTGCATTCGTGATAGAGAATTTGATCCTTTTGCTTTTCATATAAATGAGGAACATTTGCCAGAACTCTTGGATGATTACTCATTCGAGAACAAACCTACTGGCAGACCGCCAGAGAACAAAGACCCTTTCATGACTACGCCTTTACAGGTTCACCAACGTGTGATAGATGCTATTTATGCAAATCCTAACGCAAAATACGGATACCAAGAATTGCAGATTGCACTCAAAGCTGCATACGAAAAAGAGAAGCATCCTATGGGCAACAACAAAATTTCAACCATCATCACGTGCTTGTGGAACAAGCGTATTATCATCAAGAATGACAAAGGAAAAAACATTCTCAATCCCGAGAGACACTGGTAGTAACTTTACTTTAATCAAAGGGCGTATATAGGAGAGTTTCTTAAAGCAGTTTGCTGAACAAAACGAAGGGCTTGCCCAAGTTATAGCCCACTATAACTACACACTGCGCTTACGTAGTTGTGGGCTCTGCCGAGAGCCTGGGCTTCGCCCCGTCCCAATCAGGACTCTGTCCCAATACCCTGCTCATGGGCATCTGCCCCATAAGAACCCTGAGCAGGAAGTGACTCTCTCCCTGCACCCTCCACTTAGGACTCTGCCCTAAGAACCCAAACTCAATTGTAACAATAAACAAATGCCTAACTATACATCAGATCACGTCAAGCCTTGCAACATTGGGCAAAGCGAGGCACATAACAGACGTACACCAGAATACATTGCCCACATCAACAAGGATGAAATTTACATCCGTCCCGACCTTGTTCCCCACAACGAGGAATGGATCTCATCTGACATGGAAGGTCGCAATCTCCAACAATACTACGATGACATAGCCATCATGGTAAAGGAGAAAACAGGACGCGCCCTCCAAACAAAGGAACGAACCATCACTGACAAGAAGACTGGTAAGACAAAGAAGGTTCAAGGAAGTTCGCCAATCAGAGAAAGTGTATTGGTATGCAGTGCCAATACCACGTTTGAGCAGGTTAAACTCTATGCACAGAAGGTTCACGAGGAACTTCACATCAAACCACTTCAGATATTCTTTCACAAAGATGAAGGTCACTATGAGAACAAAGACAATCCTGGCTCATGGATTCCCAACTATCATGTTCATTTGATATGGGATTGGATGGATCACACAACAGGCAAGTCCATCAAGACAGGCAAAGCTGACATGAGCAGAATGCAGGATCTGGCAGCCGAATGCCTTGAAATGGACAGAGGGCGAAGCAAAGAAGAGACAGGCAAGGAGCATCTTGAACGCAACGACTTTGTCATTAGCAAGCAGCGTGCTAAAATCGAAGAGCAAAAAGCCGAGTCTGACCACCTCAATAAAGAGAACAACGCAAAGACAAGTCGTCTGAATGAATTAAACGCTCAAATTGCAGAAAAGGAAGAAGAACTTGCACAAGAGAGACGAGGAGGTTTGGATGCAATCCTTTCAGGAACCGCCAACATGTTCGGTAAGGGCAAATATGCAGCCATCGAAAAGAGAAACAAGAAACTCGAAGAGGCAATTCCCAAGGAGAAACAACGACTTGAAAAAGAATTCTCCCAAAAGGTTAAGGCTGCTGTTGCAGAACAAACTAAGCCCTATATTGAGGCTAAGAAGCGTGATGAACAGACAATCACTGCCCTCAAAAGAAAATGCGAATCGCTCACTTGCGATCTTACTTACAAGGATTCCAGCGATAAGCAAGAACTCGAAGCGATGGAAAAGCGTGTGAGTTGGAGAAACGATGTGTTGCTTGCTCTTGCTAAGGCATACTATAGAACCAGTAATTTGTTTCGAAAGGTTATTGACGCAATCATTGACTATGCACATTCTGCGTTTGGAGGAAATGGCAAGCATGGAGACATCTTCCCAAACGATGAAGTAGTTGCCATCAAGACCATCATTGACCAGTATGCGGAAAACAAAGAGGCACGTATTAGTGTGGGCAACTGGCTTGCAATGTTCGCAGAAAGCGAAGGGCACTTGAATGACTACGAATCAGAAAGAGCCTATAGCGAGGTAGAGGACATTGCAACTGGCAAATACGATCATCGTCTCGGCAGAGGAGGTCATAGCATATCAATGTAACTCGCTTTACTTTATTGATTTATATATACGCACGCATTAAAGTAAAGTTAAACAAAAGGGGAAGAAAAATAATCTGATGATTCTGCAGTAATATTTTTTCTTCCCTTTTATCATATTCATCACCATGCATTCTCTATGAACCGTTGGAAACCGTCCCTAATTGCACTCTCATTTGGACGATATCCAATACGTTGCTAACAATGCTGATAATACCAAGACCCATTACTAGTGATAGGACAATCGTCGCTATCGTCCTGGAATATTGTTCAATTGCCAACAAGATGCCAGATGATGCATGGAAAGTAAACAATGGCAATTCCGATGGCGTGGACAGAACAAGGGCAAACAATGCTCCGCCAGCGATGAAGCCCGCCACAAATGCAGCTATCATAGCATATTTGTAGCGACGAAGGTTTGCCTCCTCATACTGACGAAGGTATTCTACGGCATCGAGTTTTTGGGTTAGGCGTGCCATAAACTCATCCTTATCGTCAAATTTCGGACGCTGGGCAAGGAAGAGTTCCTCAAGTGCTTTATCTTTCATCATAACTTCAATCTTGTTTTCAGTTTGTCACGTCCTCGCGAGAGTTGCTTCTTCACGGCATCTTCGCTTGTGTCTGTTATCTGGGAAATCTCTTTTACAGAATGTCCGTCAAGATAGAACAACACAATGGCTGCTCGTTCTTTGGGAGGCAAAGTGGCGAGAGCAAAGTAGAGATCCTGATAAGCATATTTTGCATCAGCATCACTTGTGCCTAAGACTGTTTTTGCCTCTTCTATGCTTTCAAATGTCCGTTGGGCTGCCTTATGATTAAGGAATGTATTCTGTGCAATCTTGAAGAGCCACGATTGGAACTTTCCTTTATTCTGATAGCCTGCCGAGGCAAGATACGCCTTGACCAAAGCATCTTGAGCAATATCGTCAGCATCATCCTTGTTGCCACAGCAGAGGGCGAGCAAGAATCCACGAAGTGCCTCCTGCTCGTCACTGACGAGTTGTATGAACTGCTCTCTGGTCATCTACTTTTTATGCCTGTCGCAAGTTCCGTTCCTCTGCTTCCATTTCCTTGGCAAGCATCTTCTTACCGATCTGATAGTTGGCTAGGAAGGCTATGCCTACAGCTAACAGTACCAATCCTATACTTATACTTACCAACGGATCTGTACTTCCTCCTACTAAGTTGCAGTTCAAGTATATTCCGTAACCTATCATTCCTACTCCCAGGATGAAAGCAAGCATTCCCCACTGTAGTTTTTCCAACAACTTCTCTTTCAACAACTTCTCTGGCTTATTCATCTTTCTTACCAATTCCTCAATGTCAATGTCAGCATTCTTTTCGAGTGCAGCAAGAATGATTTCCTTTCTATTCCTTTCCGAAGCCATCTTACCTCTTAATGCAAGAAAAATAATGGTAATTGGGAGAATAACGGCTGTTCCAAGCACAATAAAAAGACCTACGATATCATGACTTTCCATATTTTTATTTGTTTTATTGGTTAAACTTCTTGTTAATTATTGAACCGATTCACTATAACAACAAGTGAAAGTAGGAAAAGGTGACGTCCCATCTGTGTTTTTTCAAAATTATCTCAAAAAACTACACCAAAGACAAAACAACATCTGGCGACATCTCCATCTTTGTTATAGCGCAAAGGCTGGTACCCATATCCTTGACACTTGCACCCATCAGGTACACATCATCATCAACAACCAAGAAACGGTCATGGGATTTATGGGGCAACTGTACGAACACCACAGTATCGTATTGCTCATTGTGCTTCTCCAGATCCAACTTGAACTGTTCGGTATAGCGAGAGTGTATCGTAGCCGACACCCCTTTTTCTCTTTTGGTCAGCAAAGTGAGAACTCTTTCATCCACGAAGTTATCAATGAGGACAATTCGTTGTTTGGCACTACGAACCAGTTGAGACACATAACTCCAGGCATCCCACACGCAACCTGTAGCAAAGATTTGTTCAGGTGTCACCGCTGGAGCCAGTTCATCCATGCGCTGCAGAACTTGCTCCACCTTCTGGTCAGTAAGTATCTGATGTTGCTCCAATCTCTCTATGCGCTGAAACATACCTGCATTGGCTGAGAGAAAACGGCGCATAGCAACGAAGGCATCCATAATCATAATGCTAACCTCTACGGCTTTATCACTTCGAAGCACGGAAGATAATTGGGCTACACCTTCCTCAGTAAAAACGTAATGTGGTACAGGAGAAAACTTCAGAGGTCTAAGGTGGTCACAATTTGTTACCACCTCTGATAACTCTTCCTTGGTAAGCATAAATCTAAAACGCTCAGGAAATCGACTCAAGTTGCGTTTTACAGCTTGGTTAAGAGCTTTTGTTTCAACTCCATAGAATTCTGCCAGGTCTCTATCTATTACAACCTGCTTGTCTCGGATAGTAAGAATTCTCGATTGAACTGTTCGCTGTTGAAGCTGGTCACAATTTGCAACCACCTCAACGCTATCTGATGTATTTTTCTTTGCCATAATCTTCAATTTGCCTACAAAGTTATTATTTTGATTTGACAACAGGGCAAAATTTCTTTATTTCCCTATCATTCTCTTAATAAACTCCTTCATTTCCTCTGGAGTCATACTGTCAACATCCACCTCTGGTTCTTGATTCTCTTTCAAGTTCAGAAGTTTGTTGTTGAACTCAAATCTCATCTCCAATGGATACATATCTTGGTAGCCTCGGGTAATATTGTTGCCTTGGGAATGTCCCATACCCTCCGAAACGTATTCCTCAGGAACTTTCAACATCTTAAGGTTGCTTGCAAAAGCATGGCGAGCCCAGGTACTTGATGGCTCCTTTTCCCATCCCAAGACTTCTTTACACACGCGTATCACGCGATCCTTAATATTGGAGTTTTCCTGTACACACAGCTTACGCATCACCCTTTCGTCGTTTGAACCCTTGAAAATATCAGGGAAAACGCGTGCGCCTTTACTTGGCTTGGCAGCAATCTGATCAAGTATGTTTTGCAGTGGAGTAATGATTGGCACAATAACTGTTGCCTCTCCGTTTACATTACGATGTGTCTTGTGCCGTTCAAACTTCAAGCAACGTCCACCTTCTGCATAGTACGTTCTATCATAGGTTATGCGACCCGCATCGGCAAGGTTAAAACCATTGCATAGATATTGTGCCAGGAACAACCCCAACGAATAATGTACACGATGTTTGTATGCGCTTCCCCACGTATCTGGGTAACGTCTTTCCATAAACACATAGTACAGTTCCGTCATCTCGTCAATCGACAGATATGATGTTTGCCTTTTTGCTCCACGAGGTATAGACAGCTTTGACTTCTCTTTGTTGGAAAAAGGGTATTTCTCTTCTGGAAGCAGTCCTTGCTTAATGCATTCGTTCCAAGCCACACGGCATGCGCGATAATACATTCCCTTTGTAGCAGCCTTGACAGGAGCCACAATCTCCACACCGTCTTTCATGATTCCATTGGTCAAGACATCGTCCCACTTCTTCATGATGTTCACATCAATCTTGAAGCCATCAACTTTGCCAACAATTCTTTTGAAAGAGTTCAGTGCGCATGCATAATTATCAGCCGTACCAACTTGACCATTTGCTTCATAGCTCTTGATCAAATCCTCCCAGAATGTGATGAAGTTCTTTGGGTTGGCAGTGGACGTTGTCACACCAGCCATTGCCGACTTAACGACATCAAGAGTCAAGTCCTGATTCTTTTTGAGTTTGACAAGTTTCTGGCGATAGTCCTCCAGGATCTTTTGCCACTCCTTTTGAATAGGCATCAGGCTACTGCGAGAACTTGTCACGCTGCACACTTCATTGAAATACCTTTCCTTTTGAAAAGGCATGTCTGTCAGTTTGTGGTAGTAACGTTTGCGATTGATAGTGAAACATATCGCCATCGGGTACTCGTCCGTTGACTTATTGGTACGTTTATCCAGCACCAGAGTCAGCGAACAATTATCCACTTTGTTACAGTTGAGAGAGGTCTTTTGTGCGTCCATTCTTAAAAGAGTCTATTGCTACTTTTGGGTGGGTCTGTCTGTGTTCTTGCGAACACACTGCGAACACATTGCGAACACCAAAGCCCATTTCGTGGCATTTCACATGATTTTTACTTTCGGGTGCAAAGTTACAAAATATCTATGAATCAACGCAATATAATTTAAAATAAAATCACTTGAAATACAAAGAAATTTTATTCTAACAGACTCATAATCTGGAGGTCCTAGGTTCAAGCCCTAGCTGGTCCACGCTGAAAATCAAGCAGTTAAGCAGAAATCGCTTAACTGCTTTTTTCGTTTTAGGAAACATGCTTGAAACTACGAATTCAAGCTTGCAGAAAGAATGCATCTTCAAAGAGCAACACCGTAATTCCCCTAAAATCCGCAAACAATAAGTTTTGTAGGAGTGTAGGTAAAAAACGATTCTCGATTCCTGATAACGTTTCTGCTCCAGTTTTGGTATCTGTCAGGACTGCACACCCAGGTCCGTATCCCATAAAGCCTTTGTAGGTAGGCTTTGCCTCCCAAGTTTCTGATTCCAAGAGCTCATGGTAAAATCAAAGTCATATTCCTTGCCTGGAGAAAGCATGCCACTCTTGATCGCTGTATATACAAGAAGACCCACTTTTTCAAGTTGACTCATCTTTTATACAATTTTGCTCTTGTTTTGCAAATTTATAAAAAACATGAATTTATCGAATTTACATTTATGATTTAAGATACTTTAATATAAACAGTTCATACTATTCGAATATTGACTACCAAGTTTTCGAAGCCCATAAAACTCACTAAAAACAAAAGAAGTTGCGTATTCCGGGTAATACCCGTTCACTCCATTAGTAACCTTCAGTATTGTCGGCAAAGTTAATACTTTTTTCTTAAACTCTCGCCTTTTAAGTCAAATTTTATTGCTTTATGCACCAATCTGTCCAAGCAAGCCTCTGCGATGAGCTCACTTTGGAACACATTGTAACAATCAGCGACAGGAAGTTGACTGGCAAGGATGAGTGCCTTTCTGCTGTACTTGTCGTCGATTATTTGCTCAAAGTCGTGTTGGATTTGATCATCCAGCTTAACCATCCCAAAGTCATCGACAATCAGCGCATCTTGGTTGCTGAGCTTGCGGAAGAAGTTGATCTCTCTTCCCTGCATCTGAAGCAACTGGGAATACGGAAATAGCTGATATTTATTTTATTCTTTCTTATTTTTCAAAATCAGAAATTTGGAATTTGATGGGAATGTCTACTATTGATTTCATTTTTGTACCTTCTTCTGTTGCTGGTTCCCATTTTGGCATGTATGAGATGATTCTTTGCGCCTCTCTATCTAGTTCATCATTTATGGATTGTTTAATCTTTTGGTCGCCAATAGAGCCATCGTGCTTGATCTCTGCAGATACAATAACAGTTCCTTCTATACGATTATAATAGGAATTTGATGGATATCTCATATTACTTTTGATATAAGCCTCCATTGCTTCTGTCCCTCCGATAAAGTGTGCCGCAGTTTTTGTACTGTAGTTATTGACATCACAGATTGATTGTGGATCAGGCGTTGGTATTGTTATTTGAGCTGGTGTCATTTTATCAAACCAAATAGCCTTATTGAAATCATTTTTAGGAATTTCAAAATAGTACTTGTTAAAGTTTAGTTCACGTGATGCCCCTAATCTCTTGGAAGAAGGAAGTAAAAGTCGTATGGTATTTGCGTTTTCTACTCTTATATAAAAATGGCAAGCACCAGGTGAATGTTCTACTTTTCCGTTTCTGAATATGGTAGACATTTCCGTACTCAATGTTTTTTCATTTGAGTTTATTAAATAAGAACCAGCAGCATATATAATAACATCATTGTTGTTATTTTGTAGGTTTAAGAGCTTTCTGTATTGGTCGGGATATATGACATAAAGATTGGTAACTTTCCAATAAATCCAATCCTTAAAAATTAGAGGAAATTTATATGCTCCATCATATGAAGTTATAGAGAGTAGATACCAGTAATTGTTATTGTATGATATTTTGCGAATTCTCATTGATTGTATATTTTCATCATGAGATTGTACTTCTGCCGAATATCTTTTGACGCTTTTTATATCTTTTGAACTTGCACAAAAGCTTTTATCATTGAGAGCGCCTTCCCATTTTAAATAATGGTCATTATATTCCCATTTAATGAAATTCGTTGCGAGTTGAGACACCTTTACAATTTTTGCAGATGTCTTATAGTTTTCTCTTGGTTGTGAATAAGCTGTGCAAACGGCAACCAAAATAAAAGTCAATATGATAAAAAGTCTATTCATTTTTTATGTTTAAATATTTATTAATTTTAATTACAAAAATAATTATACGCAAATTACCCTCTATAAGGAATTTGAGAGCAATTCACCTCTGCTTCAATATTGCGACTTTCCAAATAAGAACGCAAAGCGTCTAATGACAATTCTTTATCTGCTGTCGGACCAAGCCACACTGATTTCAAACATGATTTTGGCAAGTACTCCTTTATATAAGGAACCAAGACTCCATTTTTCACTCGGAATTGCTCCTTCCTTGCATCATCATAATATGGAGCCCCAACTCCGACAATGCGAACCTCATTCTCATATTTGAAAGCAGAATTTTTCAGAGTTCCGACAAACATAATTGTTAAGATGGCTATCGCTAACGTCTTCTTATCATTAGACATACACTCAAACTCATCACCTAAATCTAAGCCAAAGAATCTTTTACACACCGATTCAAAATATTCTGTATCATAATAGACACAAGGCATTAATCTGACACCATATATTTTCAACAATTCCGAAACATCGAACTCTAACATAATACCTGTTCCCTGAGCACCATACATACTCCACATGGGCAAAGAGTCCTTTTCTTTTGAAAAGCTAATAGAATGATTATCTCCTGACAATGATACAAAAGCATAATAAACTTCCAGATTATTCTTAAACACGTCTTTCAACATGTCCAAAGCTATATAGTTTTCTTGCGAGTCATTTAGATGTGACCACTTTGTTGCCCAAAGACAAATCTCATGGTTTACCTCTGGTTCTGGTACAATTATCCCATTAACCAATGCATTCATATCTGTATAATAATACAGACTACCAAGTTTTTGAAGCCCATAAAACTCATTAAAGACAGAGGAAGTCCAATTCCTTAACTTGTCCTTAATACTATTAAATATCTCCTGAGTTTCAGAATTATCCATAATATATTTCTCCTATATTTATATATCAGACATTATTGCTTTCATTTTACCAACTTCAACCCCTTTTCACTTAGATAGTATCTTTGCTTAGGGTGTCGAGGTTTGTCTGGGTATGCTCGCAAAACATATCCTTGCTCAATGGCAGGGGTCAGCATTTCTACCAATACATACCTTCTGCTAGAAATATTTAACCTACGCTGTATATCAAACATAGAATACACATTTTCACGAATTGCATTTACTAATATTTGAACTTGTTCACTAGCTTGTTCACTAGCTTGTTCACTAGCTTGTTCACTAGCTTGTTCACTAGCTTGCCCACTAAACCAATACGTTACGGTAGAGCATACCAAATCGCTTTTAAAATCAACATTCTTACCTGTCAGTTTCTCCCATGTCAGCATCTTATCTATGCCAAAGCCTGCATTTTCGCCAAGCTTGGCATATCGGAAGAATCTAATCAAACTTGGATTTCTTGGCAGAGAATGAAGTTGAGTACGAATCTCTTCCAAAGGGAACATGAAACGACCAGGGTTCTGAAACTCTATACGATTGGTATAAACTCGAATCGTAGGATGCATCGGGCTAAAATAATCAGAATGGGCACAAAAGTTGACCAATCCCTCACGCAAGGCATAGAGCTGCGACTCATCTTCCGGACCTACCCCATTAGGCAATGCCATGTATGGATTATCACAAAAATTACGAAGTCTCTGGATAATCAACTGATAGGAATCCCAGATATTATCCTGTTCTTGCAAACGATAGGTATAGCGTATCTTAGCATCTGTATAACTAGTACCTGGTATTTCCAAATAGTCTATCCAAAAATTACCAACATGAGCTTGCACAACATCTCTTCCTCCAAACATGAGCATACCTCCAAAGGTTAGTTCTCCTTTTGCGGTACAAATACCAACTTTCTCACAAAATTGATCCATTGGCAAATCTACATAAGGAAATGAAGGATTGAATCTCATCACATGGTTATGATAAGTTTCAAGAGAAATCGGATTCAAATCTTTGATACTTGTTCCCTCTACAGGTTGCTCACTTCTACTACCGAAAGATTGGTCTCTCAACATAGCCATAGCCTCCATATCAGTAGCACGGCGATCACCACTACCTGTACGGATATAAGTATTTATCGAGCTACCAAAGTAAACAGGTTTACACAATGACGAAGGCACATAAAAAGCCAATACGATTTTGCCTTCAATATTGTATTTCTTGCCCCAAGCAGTAAGTTTCACATTGAACTTCTGCCCATTTCGCAAAGTATTAAGAAAGTCTGACTCAATCTTCTCTGGGTCATCACAACCCACTACATCAAACTTCTTACCATGCTGGTGAACACCAAACACAATCCAACCTCCTGATGTGTTAGAGAAAGCAGATACCGTTTCCCAGACATCATTAGGAAGTTTATTCTGGGCTGTCTTCATTTCGAAATCATCCCATTCTATCTCATTGATTCGCTTTTCAAGCTCTTCTTTTGTCATTGTTCCTTATAGTTTATCGCCTAAATAAGGGCAAAATTACGAAAATAAATCCGAAATGCCAAAGATTTGAGGATTATTTTCAAGCTATCGCCCAAAAACAAACACTTTTGTGTCACTTCTCTGATAATGCACTGCATTTCCTTATTCTTCTTCAAATTCAAACTTCGCTAAAAGATCTGGCATCTCCTTCTTTGACATCTTCTAAATATCCTTAACACTAAAGCCATGGTACATTTACGCTCAGAAAACGTACCGAATGATGCTACTAGTTTTTGTGCCATATTTTGTCGTTTTTTGCTATTTATGCAATTTTGGGAAACTATGATTAAAACTGCGAATTCAAGCTTGCAGAAAGAATGCATCATCAGAGAGCAACATCGTAATTCCTCTTTCAAAATTTGATGGTTTCAATTATTTGCCGTATCTTTGTGCCATATTAAAAAAGGAGAAAGGATTATGGCAAACAATGAATACAGAAAGCTGCCTACAGGCATATGATCATAGCGCTCAAACAGTACCGCTTGTATCACTCAAATGATACCGCTTCGTTAGCGTGGTTACAGGTATCGCTTTTCACGTGGTTGGCGATACCTGTTT